>JABDLS010000060.1 GCA_013002885.1 Gemmatimonadota bacterium
GTGATGCTTGCGGTGGCCGCTGCTGCCGCGGTGGTCCTGGTCATGAGCGCGCCAGCTGCGGGAGGAGCGGCGACTGCGTCACCTGAGGGGAGCATGGTTGGCGTCTTCACCGCACTCGTCGTGGCCGTCGTCGGGGGCCTCATGTACCTCGCTGGACGGCGGAGCTCGGACCGCCTCGACCACTTCTTCTCCGATGCCCGGACGGCGCTTCTCGGGTCAGCCCTTCCCGTCCAGGCGACGCTCTCCTTTGCCATCGTGGCGAGCTACGTCGTCGTCTTCACGCTCGGGGCCAGGGCCGTGGGCATCGAGGCATCGACCGCGATTCTGGTGCTCACGGCACCTCCGATCCTGGTCGCGATGCTGATCCCGGTGTCGGTGGCGGGGTGGGGGCTGCGTGAGGGCGCCGCGGCTGCGCTTTGGGGCTTCGTGGGGCTCTCGGCCGCCGACGGCGTCGCCGTCTCCGTGGCGTACGGTCTGCTGGTGCTGGCGTCCAGCCTGCCCGGTGCCGTCTTCCTGGTCACCGGACCCGGCGGGCTTCGAGCTCGAAATCGAAGAGGAGGTCGGACCCGAGGGTGAAGTGGCGCACCCGGGGTCGTAGGGCGTCGGTCAGCGTGTCGATGGGTGGGAGCGTCAGTGCCGGTCGGCCGGAGCCCAGAATGAGCGGGGCGACGGAGAGGTGTAGGCGGTCCAGCGCTCGCGCCTGCAGGAAGCCCGAGACGGTGAGGCCCCCGCCCTCCACGAGCACACGTTGGAGGCCACGGTCTGCCAGGAGTCGGATGACCGCGTGGGGATCGAAGCGTCCGTCGGACGCCGGGAGGTGGACGCGCTGCACGTGCACCTCACCGCCCGGCGATCCTTCGTCGCTGCTTCCTCGCTTCTCGTCGGCGGGCTGCCCCCGACGCTCGGCCTGCACCCATAGCGTCGGCGCCGCGTCGTCCTGAAAGACGGTGAGCCCCACGTCCAGTCGTCCCGACGGGTCCAGCACCACCCGCACGGGATGATCCCCCTCGCTGAGCCGAACCGTGAGCCGGGGATTGTCGGACGCCACCGTTCCGGCACCCACCACGACGGCGTCGGCCAGCGCCCGGAGGCGGTGGAGGCGCTGGATGTCATGGGGTCCGTTGATGTAGTGGGAGTCACCCGACTCTGTGGCAATGCGTCCGTCGACGCTCTGGCCGAGTTGGCCGATGACCCACCGGTCGCTGGACACCAGCGGCTCGAAGATGGCCTCGTCCATGCCTACCCCAGCTCCGCCAGGCGGTCGAGGGGGAAGCGGTGGGTATCGCGAAGGATATCGGCGAGATAGGCGGCGTAGTGGGTCACGAACCGCTTCCCCATCTCGGCACGGGCGAGTGTGGCATCGCCGACGACACCCCCGGGGTTGAGGTCGTCGGCGGTCCACGCGAAGGACGCGGGGCCTTCCGGGCGGAGGTGCTTCAGCGTCGCCTCCATCTCTTCGCCCAGCGACGGAAAGGACCGGATGGCATCCTGACGGACGAGGTCGGGACGGAGGTGGAGCATTATCGCCGTCTCCACGGCGCCGCCATGGAGGCCGTGCGTCCACTCCTTGCCGGGAAGGTCGACACCGTCGGGTGGGGGGAAGCGAAATGTGTGGGCCTTCACCACGAGCATCTCGAGAGTGGTCCTCAGTCTCAGGGCGGCCACGTCCACCACCGCCCTGTTCCCGCCGTGGCTGTTCACGACGACGAGCCGCCGGATGCCTGCCCGGGCCACCGACGCCCCGACGTCGAAGAGCGTGGTCTCCAGCGTCGCGGCATCGAGAGAGAGCGTGCCTCCGAAGGCCGCGTGTTCGGGGCTCGTGCCCATGGCGAGTGTGGGCAGGATGAGGAGAGGCACGTCGGAGGCAGCCTCGCTGCACGCCTCCTCGACGACACCCTCGCCGATTATCCGGTCGGTGGACAGGGGCAGGTGTGGGCCATGCTGCTCGATGGCGGCGAGGGGCACGACGGCGACCGCACCGCGCCGAGCCTGGTCGTCGAGCTCGACGGTCGTGAGTTCATCCCAGCGCCTTGGCTCTTTGCTCATCGTTCGCTCCGTCTCGCGTACACGTCGCCCGACGACACTCCGCCGGCGCCGGCATCCAGCCATCCTTCGACCTCGTCGGCATCCATCCACTCCTCGTGGACGAAGTCACGACCCTCCCCCGCCACGACGTTGAAGTCGTAGTCGCCGAGGGCCTCGAGCCGGCGGACGCACGCCACGGCCACGTCGGTGGTACCGGCGACGAACTCGAAGGAAACCGCCGCCAGCGGTCGGCTCAGACCCTCGAGGACGGCTGCCTCGTGCCCCTCCACGTCGATCTTGCAGAAGCTGGGCTCGCCGAATCTTCCGATGAGGTGGTCCAGTGTCGTCACCACGACTTCGACGCTCCGGTCCCAGCGGGCGCCGCGAAAGGTAGGATTGTCGCGAACGATGCGCTCCCTCCACTCGGAGGCCATGGTGGAGAGGGTAGGCGTGGCCTCACTGAGGGCAAGCCGCGCTCGGCCTTCTTCGGCGCCCACCGCCTCGTCGACGATGGTGACGTCGCGCCGTCGCCCGGCGAAGCGCCGCAGCCAGGGCAGGAGCGCGGGGTTGGGCTCGAGGGCCACCACGCGGGCACCGAGGTCCGCGAAAGCTGCGGTCCGGTCGCCGACGTGAGCCCCGACATCGAAGACCAGTTCTCCGGGCACGATGAAGGGAGCGTAGAGCTGCCTCAGCGCCTTCTGGCGGCCCGGTCGCCAATAGATGACGAGGGACCGGACGATGCCCGCCCACCGGCGCAGACTCGACATCTACGGACCGCTCGCGCTGGCGCGGGTGCTGAACGCCTCCACGAACCACCTCCGGAAGGCATCCATGCGCAGTGCCTCGTCGACGACCGGGGGAAACGCCCCCTCCGCGAAGCCCCACGCGACGAAGGGAGCGATGAGCGCGGAGTCGGTGGCGAAGACGTGGACGGGGACGGTTCGGGGGGCGTCGTCGCCGGTGATGAGGGGCGCCGGTTGGTGGTCGCCGAGGGCGATGAGGAGCACGCCGTCGTCGACGAAGTTCGCGGCGTACGAGGCGAGAACGTCGAGGGCGTAGCCGACGGCCAGGGCATAGCTCTCCCGGACGCGGTCGCTGTCTCGCCACAACTCCTCGGGCGTCTCCCCGGCGTCGGCCCACCGCTCGAAGATCGTCCCGTCGCCGACCGAGTCCCACGCCTCCACCACGGGTAGGATGGGCGTCCACGGTGCGTGGCTGCTGATGAGTCCCACCTCGGCGAAGATGGGTCCCTCCGCGTCGCGGCCCTCCCCGTCGCGGTCCTCCCCGTCGCGGCCCTCCCCGCGGGCGTCGTCGTCGAGGACCGCGCGCTGGAGGAACGACCAGGTGAACTGGTCCGGCATGGTCACCCAGTTCAGCGGCGGGCCGCGGTAGTCGATGTCGGCGTGGGCGTAGATGCGGTCGTAGCCGAATCGCTCGCCCTCGGGCCACGCCATGGTGATGGCGGGCATGATGGCCACCGTGGAGTAGCCTGCCGCCTCGAAGTCGTCGACCAGGGTGCCGCGCTCGCCAGCCAGGAGGAGGTCGTAGCGGAGTTGGTTCTCCAGCCACAGACCGCTGAGCACGGAACCGTGTCCGAGCCAGGACTGGCCCCCCTGACTCGGTGCCACCAGCGATCCCGTGGCCATGTAGACGCCGGCGGCCGCTACCCGCGCTTCCATGGCGGCGAGACGGGGGCGGACCACCGGTGAATACCGCTGGTCTTCGAGGACGGTCATCCCGTACGACTCGACGAAGGCCATGACGACGTCCCGGCCGCCCAGCCCCTCGAGGAGTCCCGGCGTCTCGGCATAGACCGACGGCGTGCTCTCGAACTCCGCCGCGAAGCGCGCCCGCTCCCCCACCATCCGGACAGCCTGGCGCGCCTGCTCCCGGACCAGCTGGACCGATGTCAGCCCGAAGATCACCCCCTGCGGATGGAGCCAGCGGAGGGGGATGACAGCCAGCCCCACCACGGCCAGGGCCGCGCCGATCCAGAACGTGCCCCGGTGGCGCCGGCGGGGGCCGTCGCGGTCTGCCGGTCGGCTCGCCCGCACTTCGTCGACTCCCGCCAACGTCTCCAGGAGCACTGCCAGAATGACGAAGCTGCCCCCTGCCACGACCACGCCCGCCACCAGCACGAGGAGACCCATCGCCGGACCCAGGCTCCCACTCAGGAGGTTCGAGACGGCGTCGAGGAGCTGGAGATCCAGATAGAGGTTGAGCGGGCGGGCGAGGCTCGTCCGTGCCGTGGCGTCGCCCAGAAGCAGGATGCCGATGGCGACGAAGAGGGCCGAGACGATCCAGGCGGCGAGCTGCAGCCAGCGGCGGGGCGGCAGCGCCAGGAACGCTCCAACGACGATGAGGGCTTCGAGGGCGATCCACGGTGGGCGGAGTCCACCCGAGGCGATCCACTGGGGCACCAGAAGGAGCGAATTGACCACCCCGAGGGTAGCCAATGCCCACATTCCGTACAGACCGACCCTGGGATTTCGGCTTTTCATGGCGTCCATTCGCCTACAGATAGCGCTTACGTGCACCCTCGCTTTGGGAGCGCTCGTCGCCTGCTCCGGAGAGGACGTTCGTGCACCACGGCCCGAATCGTCCTCCCCTGGAGAGTCCCATACGGTAGCGCCGTGGGCGGCCGACGCGAACGGAGGTACGCTCTTCGACCACGTGGCCGAGGAAGCTCGCCGGCGTGCGTCTTCGCCCTACCGGGCGCCTGACCACGCACTCGTGGCCGCGGCTGCCGACCTCGACTACGCCGCGTATCGCGACATCCGCTTCCGGGATGAGCGTGCCATCTGGCACGGCGCAGCGCCCTTCGAGGTACAGCTCTTCCACCCCGGTGGAGGCAGCGACGTGCCCGTCCGCATCCATCTCGTCGAGGACGGTGCCAGCCGGCCGCTGGATTTCGACGAGTCGCTCTTCGACTACGGAGAGCTGGCCCAGGGGGCGTTGGAAACAAGCCCGTCCGGGCCGCCCCCGGAGGTCGGCTATGCCGGCTTCCGGGTACTCGCCACGATGAACGAACCGACCAAGATGGACGAGGTCGCCGCCTTCCTCGGGGCGTCGTACTTCCGCCTGGTGGGACCGTCTCACGTCTACGGCCTCTCGTCGCGGGGCCTCGCCGTGGACATCGCCGAGTCCGGCGGCGAGGAGTTTCCAGACTTCGTAGGGTTCTGGCTGGTGCGGCCCGAGGCGGACGCCGATGCCCTGACCTTCTACGGCCTCCTCGACAGTCCTTCGGTGGCCGGGGCTTATCGGTTCGACTTGCGGCCAGGGACCTCCCTGGACGTCTCCGCTCGCCTCTTCTTCCGCGAGGACGTCGCCAAGGTGGGCATCGCTCCACTCACCAGCATGTACCTCCACAGCCCGACGATCCCCGGCGGACACGACGACTTCCGGCCGCGGGTCCACGACTCCGAGGGCTTGGCGATGCTCACGTCGAAAGGGGAGTGGGTCTGGCGGCCCCTCACCAATGGCCGGGGCGTCCGCGTCACCTCGCTTCGCGACGTCGACCCCGCGGGCTTCGGCCTGGTGCAGCGCACCCGGGACTTCGACGAGTATCTGGATCTCGAGGCTCGGTACCATCGGCGGCCGAGCGTGTGGGTGGACATCGACGAGTCGTGGGGGGGAGGGGGCGTGGAGCTCCTCGAGATCCCCACCACGTCGGAGTTCAACGACAACGTCGTCGCCTACTGGGTCCCCGACGGCGACCCCGTCGCTGGGGACACGCTGTCCGTCCGGTACCGGTTGGTGACCTTCGACTCGGCGCTCGGCTCCACCGATGGCCTCCCCGTTCGACGGGTGGCGGCCGTGGCCCGGACGAGCATCGGATGGGACGCCCTGCCGGGTGAGGCCGAGCCTCCACCACGGAGTCGGCGACGGGTGGTCGTGGACTTCGAGGGGGGTGGGCTTCCGTCTCTTTCGCCGTCGGAAACGGTGACCGCATCGCTCTCGGTTTCGTCGGGCACGACGACCGACGTGAGGGTGGAGGTCCTACCCAACGGCGGGCGAAGGGCGACCTTCTCTTTGGAGCCCGACGGAGAACGGGGAGCCGATATGCGGCTTTTCCTCGTCCACACCGACACCGTGGTTTCCGAAACCTGGAGCTATCTGTGGGACCCATCCCTTGTACGCTGACTCGATGATCGCCCCCGCGAAGGGCGTCGCCCGGCGGTGGTTGCTCTTCGCCCTGGTGGCGACGACGACGGCGGCGGGCGTCTGGGTAATGGCGCGGACCGTCGCGGCTCAGGGTGTGACGGTCCTGGAAGTCGTGATCCTCCTCCTCTTCGCACCCACGTTCGCCTGGATCGTCGTCCCCTTCTGGACCGCGGTGGCTGGCTTCATTCTGAGGATGCTCCGGCTGGATCCGCTGACCCTTCGACGTGTGCGCACGGGTCCTGGCGCGCTCCCGGGCTCCGGCACTGCTGCGCCCACCGAGTCGCTCACCGCACTCGTCGTCCCCGTCTTCAAAGAAGATCCCGATGCCGTGGCGGCCCGGATCGCCGCCATGGTGCGTTCTCTGGTCGCTACCGGCTTCGCCGATCGATTCCACTTCCACATTCTCAGCGATACGCCGGACCCGGACATCTGGGCCCGGGAGGAGGTGGCGTGGGTTCGTCTTCAGGCCGAGCACCCGGAGATCCCGATCTTCTACCGGCGGCGCGAGTCGAACACCGGCAGGAAGGCGGGCAACGTCGGCGAGTTCTGCCGACGGTGCGTCGACGACTACGACTTCATGGTGGTCCTCGACGCCGACAGCCTCATGAGCGGCTCGACGCTGGTCGCACTGGCGGCGAGGATGGAGGCCGACCCGGAGCTCGGGCTGGTCCAGACGGTGCCACTGCCCGTCCTCCAGGACACGCTCTTCGGCCGACTCATTCAGTTCGCCGGTTGTCTGTACGGGCCGCTTCTCGCCACAGGCCTGAGCTTTTGGCAGACCGACTCGGGCAACTACTGGGGTCACAACGCCATCGTCCGGCTGCGCCCGTTCACCGAGCATTGCGAGCTACCCGTCCTTCCGGGTCGGCCGCCCCTGGGTGGCGAGGTGTTGAGCCACGACTTCGTCGAGGGTGCGCTCCTCAGGCGAGCAGGATGGAAGGTGGAGTTGGCGGCGGGTCTCGACGGGAGCTGGGAAGAGGTGCCGGGCAACGTGCCCGACTACGCGACCCGTGACCGTCGGTGGGCCCAGGGGAGCCTTCAACATCTTCGGCTGCTCCGACTTCCTGGACTCCACCCTGCCAGCCGTGTCCACTTCACGTTGGGCGCCATGGGCTTCGTGTCGTCGTTGCTCTGGCTCCTCTTCCTGCTGGCGGGTACGGTCTACGTCCTGGCCCCGGACCTCCATGGGCCGCGCATCGCCGACCCGTTCACGAGCCCCGGTGGCTCGCGCGCGTTCCTCCTCGACGTCTCCCTTCTGGCCGTCACCGCGGTCATCCTCTTCCTGCCCAAGTTCCTGGGGGTGGTCGATGGGATGGTGAGCCGACGGAGGTCGTTCGGAGGATCCCTGCGCCTGAGCGCCAGCGCGCTCACCGAGGGTCTCTTCTCGGTACTGATGGCGCCCATCATGATGCTCTACCACGCGGTGTTCGTCGTGAGCATCGTACTCGGCCGCTCGGTTCCCTGGGAGCCGCAGCGCCGTGGCGGGTCCCGACTCTCGTGGGCCGATGCCCTTCGCGCCGCCGCCGCGCCCACGGTCGTGGGCGTCGTCTGGGGTGGCGCCACGCTCATGATGAGTCCGCTCTTCTTCGCCTGGCTGAGCCCCATTCTTGCAGGGCTACTTCTCTCCGCCCCATTGCTTCGGTGGACGAGCAGCCCGAGTCTGGGCCAGACGGCGCGTAGGGTTGGACTCCTTCGGGTGCCCTCGGAGGTCGTCCCACCGCGCGAGGTGTCGGACGTGCGGTCCGCCTTGCGAGGTGGAGTCGAGGATCGCCTACTGGGAGAGGATCACCGGTACGAAGAGGATCCCATCGAGAAGACCGGGGTTCTCCGAGAACCCGGGAACGTGGGAGCGAAGCATTCCCTCATCGCAGGTAGCAGCATGTACAATGCGGAACGCGGTCTCTTCGACCTGAGGCAAGGTCGACCACTACTCGTGACCGAGGAGACGGGGGACGCACGTTCAGGTCGCTCGGCGACACTCCTCGCCGCTGTGGAGGGACTCGACTCGAACCGGGCCGAGCGCCTCCTCTCCCTGTGCGTAGCACCCCCTCGCCTCGTGCTCACCCGGCACCGCCTGGCCGCCATGGGGCTCACGTCGTCGTCCAACGGTGCACATCCGTCGTCCAACGGAGTCCCGTCGCCCAACGGCACGTCGGGCACGTACGCTCTCAGGGTCGAGACCGATGCGAGCCTCCATCGTCTGGTCGAGTTGAGCTGTTCGGCGATCCCCACCGGTGGCATCGAGGGTCTACAGCTGTCGCCTGCCACGGGCGCCGAGGAGGCGGGGCTGGCTCTGGTCCGCCTCGGCCGGCTCCTGCCAGCCGTCGTCGCCGTGCCGGTGGCTGCTCCGTATCCCGAGGAGATCGCCCGGATGCTCGACGACGGGGCGCTCCTCCGCGTCGACGCGGACGAGGTCCGGGCCTTCGTGGCGTCCGCCGGCGCCGAAGTGGTGCCCATCAGCGAGGCGCCGGTGCCTCTGGCGGAGGGCGCCGATTCGCGCTTCATCCTTTTCCGGGAGGGACACGGGTTGCAGGAGCATGTCGCCATCCTGGTGGGCAACGAGGCCGAATGGCCCGACCCCGTTCCCGTGCGACTCCACTCGGCGTGTCTCACCGGAGACCTCTTCGGGAGCCTACGGTGCGACTGCGGCGAGCAGCTCCGTGGCAGCATGCGCCTCTTCGACGCGCGCGGCGGAGGCATCCTGCTGTACCTCGCCCAGGAAGGGCGGGGCATCGGGCTGCGCAACAAGTTCCGGGCGTACACCCTCCAGGAGGGTGGCCTCGACACCATCGACGCCGACAGCGCCTTGGGCTTCGGTCCCGACGAGCGTCGCTACGACGTGGCGGTGCGAATCCTCCAGATGATCGGCGTGAAGCGCATCGAGCTCCTCACCAACAACCCGGAGAAGGTCCGGGCCATGGAGGAAGCGGGCATCACCGTGGTGCGAAGACGCCCTCTCCACGGGACCCTGAACCGCCACAATCTGCCGTATGTGCGGGCCAAGGTGCAGCGGGCGGGTCACTGGCTCGGTGACATGTTGTCCCAGGAGCTTTCAGGGGACTGACGCGGTCGTTCAGAGGATCGCCGCGGGCTTTCGGGGGACCGACGCGGGCTTAGGTTGAGCAACGCTTCTCCCGGCGTTTCTCAAAGGAGTCCGAGATTGTCCGCACCCGACGAGTTCACGCTCTACGACCTTCGCGTCGAGGTCGTCGAAGGGGACCGCCCCATGGTCTGCAACCACGCGGCTGGCGACTACTTCGAGCTCTCGGGCGAGAACCTCAGCTTTCCGCCCGGTCAGACGTTCCCTCTGTACTCCCTGGCCGCCCTCCTGCCCATCCTACCGGCAAAGCAGCGGGAGACGGACCCGGCGGACTGGATGACCACCGACATGGACGTGGCGTGCCCCGACCCCCACTGCGGTGGCCGCTTCCGCATCACACGCACCGGGAAGACCACCTTCCGTCACGGAGACGTCACCCGGGTGCCACTGGGAGGCGGATGAGGAAGGACCGCACTTCGAGATGATCGAGCGGACCGAGCTCGCCCCCGGCTACGCCATCTCCCGTCTCGTCCATGGCGGCTGGCAGTTTTCATCCGGGCACCGGCTCTCCGACGCCCAGCTCGACGACGCCGTGGGCGTGCTCATGGCTTCGGCCGATCTCGGTGTCACGACCTTCGACTGTGCCGATATCTACACGGGTGTGGAGGAGTTGTACGGTCGCTTTCTTCGGGCCTGGTCCGAAGAGGGAACCGGCGCGTCCATCCAGATCCACACGAAGTTCGTCCCGGACTACTCCGACCTTCCCGACGTGGACCGGGGGTACGTCCGTCGTATCGTCCATCGCTCGCTCGCGCGTCTGGGCGTCGAGCGCGTGGACCTCGTCCAGTTCTACTGGTGGCGGGAGGAGGTGCCGGGCATGGAGGACGCGGCCTCCTGGCTCGCCGAGCTCCGCGACGAGGGCAAGATCCGCCATGTCGCCGTCACGAACATGGACGCCGCGCGCCTCGCCCGAATCCGGGACACCGGGGTCGAAGTGGTGAGCAACCAGGTGCAATACTCCCTGCTCGACCGTCGGGTCGAGGGGCCCCTGGCCGCACGGTGCGCCGAGACGGGCATGCGGCTCGTCGCGTTCGGAACGCTGGCCGGTGGCTTCCTCACCGATCGGTGGCTGGGAAAGTCGGATCCCGCTCGTGGTGGGAAGCTGGGCGACCTGGCCAACCGATCGTTGGTGAAGTATCGGTTGATCATCGAAGAGTTCGGCGGATGGGATGCCTACCAGGCGCTCCTCGAAACCCTGGCCGACATCGCCCGAGCTTGCGGCGTGGAGATATCGGCGGTGGCGGTGCGATTCGTCCTCGATCAGCCCCACGTCGCCGCCGTCATCGCCGGCGCCACCCGGATGGGGCAGATGTCGAGGAACGCCGTGGCTTTCCGGGTGCGGCTCGACGCGTCGGACCACGCCCGGATCAGGGCCCTCACCGACGCCGCCCCGGGGCCTGCGGGTGACGTCTTCGAGTTGGAACGCGATCGTGAAGGGCCCCACGGACGCATCATGAAATACGACCTGAACCGCACCACGGGTTGAACCGCGCATGATCATCGACATGCCCCTTCCAGACCGGGCGGCCCGCCAACGCGTCGTGTCGGATCTGGACGCCAACCTCCTGGTGGAGGCTGGTGCCGGGTCGGGGAAGACCACCGCCCTAGTGAGACGGATGGTGGCGTTGGTCCGCACGGGATTGGCCACCGTCGACGAGATCGCGGCGGTGACCTTCACCCGGAAGGCGGCGGCCGAGCTGCGGGAGCGCTTCCAGGCTGAAATCGAGAGCGAGCTCCGGGCGGCCCGCGCGTCGGCGAAGGCCGGCTCAGCGGAAGATGCGCCGCTCGACCCCCTCGAAGTCGAGCGCCTCGCCAGCGCCCTCAGCGAGATCGATCGGGCCTTCGTAGGCACAATCCACTCGTTCTGCGCCCGCCTGCTCAGGGAGCGGCCGTTGGAGGTCGGCCTCGACCCCGGCTTCGAAGAACTGCCGGTGGAGGAGCGCGCGGGGCTGCGCCGTCGCTTCTGGGACGCGTATCTGGAGCGCCTGGCCCGGGACAGCGATCCGCTCCTGGAGGAACTGGCCAGAGCCGGTTTACGACCGGCTCTGCTCTTCGGGCTCTTCGATCGCCTGGTGGAGAACCCCGACGTCCACTTCCCCGTGGATGGACTGGAGCCGCCGTCGGTGTCGGAGGTGCAGCCGGTACGGGAGGCGTTGGAAGAGATCGTGGATCGTGGCTGGGAGCTCATGGACGACGTCCCGCCGGAACGGGGGTGGGATTCCTTCCAGAGGCGGATCCGTAAGCTCCAATTCGAGCGCGAGGTCACGGGATGGACCGAGCGTGCCGATCTCTTCGAGGCCATGGCTACACTCTGCAAGCCGGCGTCTTCGAAGGGGCACACCACGACCTTCAATCGCTGGCGCGACAAAGAGATGACGCGGGCGGTCATGGGTAGCGCGAACGAGTTCGGGCATGGCGATACGCCGGCCCAACGGATCGTCGACCGGTGGTACGCCTACCGGTATGGGCTTGCCATTCGCCTGGGCCAGGCGGCCTCGGAGGCGTTCGCCGAGCATCGCCGCCGCATCGGGAAGCTGGACTTCCAGGACCTCTTGCTCCTCGCCGCGCGCCTTCTGAGAACGAACCCGGATGTCCGGCGGCAGTTGGGTCGGCGCTACCGGCGCCTCCTCGTCGACGAGTTCCAGGACACCGATCCCCTCCAGGCCGAGATCATGCTCCTCTTGTCGTCGGAGCCGGAGGAGCGAGCGGAAGGGGCCGAGGAGGCAGGAGCGACGGCGAGTGAGATGGCGCCGGTGGGAGAGGCCGACTGGCGAAGCGCGGTGCCCCGACCCGGCGCCCTCTTCGTCGTCGGTGATCCCAAGCAGAGCATCTATCGCTTCCGTCGCGCAGACATCCAACTCTACGCATTGGTCCGGGATCGCTTCGACGCCTTCGGAGAGGTGGTCTCGCTTTCGGCCAACTTCCGCTCCCGTCCGCCCATCGGCGACCTGGTGAACCAGGTCTTCGGAGCACCGGACTTCTTCCCCGACGAGGCGACCCTCCAGCAGGCCGCGTTCGAGCGACTGGACACCCGGCCGCCCACCGATCCGGTGGTGGCCGAGGGCATCTTCACCTACCACCTCGACCCGAAGGGCAACCGGAAGGACCTCGCCGCGGTCGATGATGGCGCCCGCATCGCCAGTTGGATCAGGCGCCGGGTGGACGCCGGCGAGCGAGCGCCTGCCGACTTCCTCGTCCTCACCCGGGGGCGGGGCCAGCTGGCGGCGTACGCCCGGGCCCTGGAGGCGTACGGCCTCCCGGTGCAGGTCACCGGAGCGGGGATCGGCGTTGAAGACGAGATCCATGAACTCCAGGTGGTGCTGGCGTGCATGATCGACCCGACGGATCCGGTGAAGGTGCTGTCGGCGCTCGTGGGCCTCCTCTTCGGACTGGACTACGAGCAGCTCGTGGAGCATCGGCTCGCCGGTGGGTCCTTCGACGTCATGACCCCCGGCGAGGGTGGCCAGTCCGATGTCCTGGTCGCCCTCCGGCGTCTACACGGATGGTGGCGGGAGTCCGTCACACGTCCCGCCGACATCTTCATTACCGGCCTGGCTCACGATCTGGGACTTCTCCCGCTGGCGGCGTCGGGCGACCTCGGCTCCATCCGGGCCGGTGCCGTCCTCTACGCTCTGGACTCGGTCCGGGCGGCGGCGTTGGCGGGTGACGCTTCGCTCCCTGGTGCTCTGGGAGCTCTGACCGCGGCCCTGGAGCTCACCGAGGCCGAAGCTCCCCTGGAGCCTGGGCGACCCGACGCCCTCCGTCTCATGAATCTCCACCAGGCCAAGGGGCTCGAGGGGACCGTCGTCATCCTCGCCGACCCCACCGACCGGAGGGTCTTCCGACCGGACGTGCACCTGGCTCGGGGAGACGACGGCCGGGCAGAGGGCTTCCTCCGGGTCACCGAGGTATCGACGGGTCCCCGCCCCTCGGACGATCTGGCCCGCCCCCTGGGATGGGCGGACCGGGAGGAAGAGGAGGCACGCTTCGAGGCCGCCGAAGAGGTGCGCCTACTCTACGTCGCCGTGACCCGGGCCCGGGAGGAACTGGTCGTGGCGCGCTGGCCGGAGGGGAGGGGGACGTCGCCCTGGGCGCCCCTGGACGACTGGCTGGACTCTCACGCGACGCTCTTGGAGTGGGACATCGACGAACCGCTGGCCCGTGAAGAGCTGGAGTTGACGCCCGAGTCGGTGCGCGCCGAGCGCCAGAGTGCCGCCGAGGCGTTGGAGGCCGGAAGTCGTCCTTCCCACAGGCACGTGACCGTCACCGAGGTGGCAAAGGGCCACACCGTACGGTCGTCCGGCGTGCCGCCGGTCGGCCCGCCCGAGGCCGGGGCCGCCCTCCGTGGCTACTCCTGGGGAAGCGCGGTCCACGGCGCACTGGCCGTGGCGACGGCCGCCGTATCCGCAGAAGCCCTCCGGGCGGCGTGTCGCAATCTCCTCATCGAGAACCAGAGGCCCCTGGACGACCACGGTGAACCGGTGGAAATCGCCGAGCTCCTGACGCTCCTGGAGGCCGTGAGGTCGTCCTCGCTTTGGAGCCGGGCCATGAAAGCTGAACGCTTCATGGCCGAGGTCCCCTTCTCGGTGCCCGACGTGGAGCCGGAAGCCACGGAGGAGCCGCCGAGGCGTCCGGAGAAGTCGGCGGAGCCGCCGAAGCGGCAGCTCGACCTCTTCGGTGAGGAGATCGTTTCGGCGGAGGAGGTCGAGACCGACACCCGACCCGTCGTCGCTGCCCCAGCCGCCACACCGGAGCTCCCCTCCGCCCACGCTCGCATGGTCCTGGAAGGCGTCATCGACCTCGCGTTCCGCGAGTCCGACGGGTGGGTCATCGCCGACTACAAGACGGATGTGGGCACCGACCCCCACTTCGCCTCGCGGGAGGAAGCGTACCGGCGACAGGTCGACATCTACGCCCGCGCCTGGCAGCGCCTCACCGGAGAACCGGTGAAGGAGCGGGTGCTCTTCTTCACGTCCCAGGGGCGAATCGAGCGATGGTAGACAGCCGCGCCGTGCCGAAGTGGCCCCCGCCGGGTCTCGAGCGAATCCAGGGCGACCTCTTCGGTGTCGCGACACGGGCGGCCCTGGCAGGCGCATTCCTCGTCCTTCCCCTCCTCTTCGTCGTGACCCGCGACGCCGGCTTCGCCACACTCGGTCCCCTGGCAGACGCGTGGTGGGTAGCGGTGGCTCTGGCAACGGTGGGTCTCGCCTTCGCGCTGGACGCCGTCGGCCGCACCGCCAGGACCCTTCAAAGGGCCCGCCGGGGAGTCGAGTCCGGTTACACGTCGGTGACGATTCTCCAGGTGCTGACCGACACCAGGCGCGACACGGGCTTTCTTCTGGCGGGTGCCCGGCACTTCTCGGAGGTGTCGGCTGGGGAGCGCGCCGCCATGGCGCGCGGTCGGGTGCTGTCGGGTGTCGCGTTGGCTCTCGCCGGACTCTGGACCGTGGTGGCGTTCTCACTCGGTCTCATGCTGGCCGCCAAGGGAATACTCTCACCGACGGCTCTCGAGTGGGTGACCCTGGGCCCGGCGCTCGCGTGCTACCTGGTGGGCGGCATCACGTACCTGTGGGAGGAGGCTCGAGTGCGCCGTGCCCGGAGGGCGTGGTATGCCCAGCCGCGGGCGAGTGCCGAGGTGGATGCCGAGGTGAGCCGCTGGCGTGCGGCCGCGGCGTCGCCGGAGAGCGTGGCCTCGGTGGGTGAAGAAGGAGACGGGGAAGCCCGTGTGCGTGCACTCTCTGCCGCGCGCGTCGCCATGGGGGTGCTCGCGCTCCTCGTGGCTCTACCGGTGCTGACGCTCGTTCCTGCCACTGCCATCGGTCCCATCCTGTCGGCCGTGTCCGCCCCGGGCTTCGACGGCTACCGGGCACGAGCCGCGCGGGTTGAGGCGTATCGTCCGTACTCCGTCGCCGGTGATCCTTCGGTTTCGGCGCAGGAGGCGGGCCGGATCCTGCAGGCGGTGACCTTCGCTGGCTCCGGCGACGACCCTGGCCCGGGAGAGCGGGCTCCAGGGCCCCGGGTCGCCGAGCGGTGGATCCCCGATGTCGGGCTCGACAACCCCCTCGGCCTGGAACCCGCCCTTTGGGGTGACTCCCTCTTCCAGAGAGTGGCCGCAGGCCTCACCGCCGAGGAGCGCGCCTTTCTGACCGAGGTCGCCGAGCATCCCCTGGCGGACGACTTCGGACGGCTGGCCAGGGCCCCGGCACTCGATGCCGCGTCGGGCCGTTGGGAGGAGTCCTTCCCGCCCGGCCTGACCATGGCGACGCTTCCCGTCCCTCCGTTCGGCACCCTGCGTTCGGCGGCCAACGCGCGTATCGCCGCCGCCGCCGAGGCCTACGCCCGGGGCCGCGACGACGAGGCGGAGACGCTCCTCGCCGAGGTTCTCGCCGTCGGTTTCCTCCTGGCGGACGACGGTCCCACGCTCATCGACAACCTGGTCGGCTACGCCGTCGTGGAGTCGGGTGGCGCGGCGCTGGAGCAGTACTACCGGGTGGCGGGGCAGCTGGGGGCTGCCGCTCAGCTTTCGCGGCTGCGTCAGGTGGCGGAGCGGTCGGCCCTCATGACGAGAGGCGGGGAGCCGCTCGGGCGGGAGGCCTGGGTACGATCTCTACCCGATTTCGTCATCGACTCGGCGTTGCCCCGCGGGGTCCGCTGGGAGTACTTCATCAACCTGACCACGCTGGCGCCCTGCCTGAACGTCAACCGGATGGTCTTCGGTACCGACGAGGAGTACGACGCCTTTGTCGAGGCGGCCGGCGAGGCACTCGTGCGTTGGCCTTCGGAGGAGCCGCTCTTCGACCTGGCTCGTCGGGGGTGGGTGGGCAGCGCGGGCGCTGGTTCGAGGGGATTGATCGAGAGCCTCGCCGGGCTCTACATGAGCACCGACGAGAACTCGTGTGCCCATGCGCTGAGTCAGATACCGACCCAGGGATTCTGAGCCCACGCCCTGCGAGTTGGTCGGGCCCCGGGATACGGGGTCCCCGGCGCCCCAAGGCAGGAGACTCGGGGCGCCGGACCGTGTGTCTACCAGCCCTGCTCGTCGACGTACTCGGCCTTCGTGGTCTTCGGCAGAGCGAACATGAAGAGGCCCTGCATCCAGTAGATGACCTTGGTCTTGGTGGGAATGTCCCCGAACTCGAGCTCGCTCTTGAGGAGTCCCAGGATCTCCGTCCAGCCCGCTTCGTGCTTCTCCGGGGCCGTGTGCTCGTCGGTCCAACCGGCGTGGGTGATGGTCACTTTGGTGCCCTCGGCGACCTCCTCCAGCTGCCAGGTGACCACCGTTGCCGGCTCGGGCTTCATGGCGAAGATGTACGTGTGTTTCAGCAGGCGCGGCGCGTCCACCTCGAGGACCTCGCCGGCGACGAAGACCCTCTTTCCGTCGGGGCTGGCGTAGCGGAGCTTGCCGCCTGGCTCGAGGTCGATGTCCAGAACGGTGTTGTAGAGGGGCCGCTGGACCGAGCCGGTCTTGGTGATCTCGGACCATACGTCGTCCACCGGAACGTGGATGATGATGGAACAGACATGATCGGGGAGGCTGGATGGACTCACGGGTCGATCTCCAGGCAGGGGGGCTCAGCCGAGACGGTCGTCTCGGGCTTCCAAGGGGACGTATCAGGCTTCACGACGGCGGTCTTCCAGAGCGTGCTTCAGGCTGGTCAGCGCGTCGGTCCAGGGCTGCATGTACCGACTCACCCAGCGGTCGTAGACCTGCTGAATCGGGACGGGATTCAGGTAGTTGAAGCGCTTGCGCCCGTCGCGAATCGCGACGATGAGCGCTCCTTCCTCCAGGACCTTGAGATGCTGCATGACGGCGAATCGGGAGAGGTCGGGGAAGTGCCCGGCCATCTCTCCGGTGGTCAAAGGTCCGTCCATGAGGATGTCCAGCATCTTACGCCTCGTGCCGTTGGCGAGCGCCCGCCAGACGGCCTCGGTCTCTTCGTAGAAATCCTCTTCACGTTGCATATGTGATAATATCATCACATATTGATCTCCGTCAACCGCGAGGGCGGGGGGCGACCAGTTTCCAGACACGAGGAGGAACGATGGGACGAGCCATCGGAGCGGTGATCGCAGGTGCGGTGGTGTGGGCGGTGCTCTGGTTGGGTTTCAACGCGGTGCTGCCGTCGATGATTCCCGAGATCTACGTGCTCGGCGAGCGGCTGGATCACGTGCCCGTGTTGCTGGGGCTCATCGCTTACAGCGTGGTGCTCTCGGTGCTGGCCGGCTACGTGACGGCCGCCGTTCGCGGAGGCCCCGACCCCATGGGCGCGGTGAAAGCGTTGGCGGCCCTGCAACTCACCTTCGGAATCATCGCCGAGGTCTCGAGTTGGGATCTGCTGCCTGTGTGGTACCACGTCGTCTTCCTCGCCCTCGTGGTGCCGGCGACGATCTATGGCGGGCGCCTGAAGGCACGGGGTTGAGGCAGCGCGAAGCGCTGAAGCCGCTGGAAAGGGAGCGCCGGGCGCTCACTCCTGCCAAGCGTCGAGCGCCTGCCCCAGCGCCTCGAGGCCGCGCTCCAACGTCTCCCGTTCGCCGGCGACGGCGACACGGAAGTGGGCCGGCTCGCCGAAGAGCCGGCCCGGGGTGACGCTCACCTCGAAGTCCCGGGCCGCGTGGTCGAGGAAGGGTGCGGCGTCGTCCGTGCCCTTCAGTCGGGGGAAGCCGACGGAGCCGCCCGGGGGCTCCACCCAGTCCAGCTCCGGGCGGGATTCGACGAAGTCCCGGAGAAGCCCGAAGCCCGGCCCCAGGATGTCCCGAGCACGCTCGAGGAGTGCGTCGAGATGGGAAAAGGCCAGCGCGCCCAGCACGTCGGAGGGAACCGAGCCGATTCCGTCGACGACGTCCCGGGCGCGCCAGACCCGCTCCACCGTATGGGGGTCGGCGAGAATCCATCCGATGCGCAGACCGGAGAGCCCGTACGACTTGGTCAGGCTGTTCGTGGAGACGAAGGCGTCACCGAGATGCGCCGCCGGTGTGCGGTCGACGCCGGGCACGGCGTCGAGGTAGACCTCGTCCACCACCACCTTCGCACCCACCGATTCGGCGAGCTCGCCGATGCGGCGGAGTGTGGGCGCATCGGCATACACACCGCTGGGGTTGTGGAGGTTGGTGAGGACGATGACGCGTGTCCGGTCGGTGAGGGCCGCCTCCACGGCGTCCGGGTCGAGGGCAAAGCGTCGGTCCCACCCGCGAGGGAAGGTGTCCACCTCTGCACCCAGGAGCAGGGCCGCTCCAGGTTGAGGGTCGTAGCCTGGCCACTCGGTGAGGACCCGGTCGCCCGGCCTGAGGAGGGCGGCGTAGACCAGGAAGTTGGCGCCGGAGGCTCCCGGGCCCGTGGCGACCCGGGTGCGGGCCACGCCGAAGCGCTGGGCAATGGCGTCGACGAGCGGCGGCCAGCCGTCGTCGTTTCGCCCGTCGAGGCGGAGCGCCTCCCGGGCGCCGGGAAGGTCGTCGAAGGTGCAGGCGAGAAGGTTCGAGCCGGTGAGGTCCCAGCGAGTACCGACGTGATGCTTGGCCCACGTCATGTAGGGCGCCCAGCTCGTCGAGCGGGACCGGTCCATCATCGTTGACGACTCCAGCAGAGGTGGGCGGGTACGTCGGCAGCCAGGAGTGCGAAGCCGATGCCCGACCGCGCGAGGGTAGGGCGGAGGCGGCGACTTGGCCAGTTGAGGGCTTGGAGCCAGATTGCCACCCCATGGACATCCTCGACGCCATCGAGTCACGACGCTCGATCAAGACCTTCTCCGACCGCCCCGTCTCCGACGAGGCCATCCGCCAGTTGCTGTCCATGGCCGTGCTCGCGCCGAACCACCGCATGACCGAGCCGTGGCGCTTCTACGTGCTGGGACCCAAGGCGCGAGCCGCCTATGGAGCGGCTCTCGGGGCTCGCAAGGCGAAGCGCGTCGACGACGAGGAAGCCGCGGCCGCCGTCATCGCCAAGGTCGAGCAGTCCCACCGGGATCTTCCGGCGATGATGGCCGTGAGCATGACCCTCGACGAGAATCCGGAGATTCGTGAGGAGGACTACGCCGCGACGTACATGGCCATCCAGAACCTGTGCCTGGCCGCCTGCGCCATGGGCCTGGGAACGCACGTGAAGAGCGGAGCGGTCATGGACGACCCTCGGGCTCGCGCCGCGGTGGGCGTGGCCGACCATGAGCGCATCGTCGCGACCATCCACATGGGTGAGCCCGCCGAAGTGCCGACGCCCAAGGAACGAAAGGACGCAGCCGACTTCACTACATGGGTGCCCTGATGCGCCTTCTACTCGTGGGCACCGCACGGGACCTCGCGAACCACCTACATGACCCGACCAACGGAAGACCGATGAAACGCACGACGACCTCGAACCTCTTGTCGCTCCTCGCGGGAGCCCTCCTGACCGCCACGCCACTCGCCGGCCAGGACACCATGCCGCCCGACGAGTATCAGCAACTCGCCCGGGACATCTTCGAGGAGATCATCGAGATCAACACGACGAACAGCGAGCGGGGCAACAACACCGAGGTCGCCGAGGTGCTGGCGCGCTACCTCCTCGAGGCCGGCTTCCCGGAAGACGACGTCCACGTTCTCGTTCCCGACGACGCTCCCACCAAAGGCAATCTGGTGGCCCGGTATCGTGGCCGGGACGCGTCGCTCGAGCCCATCCTGGTATTGGCCCACATCGACGTGGTCGAAGCCCTACCCGAGGACTGGAGCAGCAACCTGGACCCCTTCGCTTTCACCGAGCGGGAGGGCTACTGGTACGGTCGAGGCGTCACCGACGACAAGGACGAGGCGGCTATCTACACGGCGAACTTCATCCGCATGCACGACGAGGGCTTCGTGCCCGAGCGCGACATCGTCATGGCCCTCACCGCCGACGAAGAGGGTGGACCGCGCAACGGCGTCGCCTTCCTCCTCGAGGAGCACCGCGACCTCATCGACGCGGCATACGCTCTCAACGAAGGGGGCGGAGGGATGGAGAAGGATGGACGGAAGATCTCCAACAACGTCCAGGCGGCCGAGAAGAAGTTCCTCAACTTCACCTTCCGAGGCACCAATCCCGGCGGGCACTCGTCGCTCCCGGTGAAGAAGAACGCGATCTACGATCTCTCGGCCGCGCTTCTGGCAGTCCAGGAGTACGACTTCCCGGTGATGATGCACGAGGTCACCGAGGCCTTCTTCCTCGGCTCGGCGGACATCGTCGGCGGACCCATGGGAGACGCAATGAGGCGGATCGTCGAGAACCCCGATGACGCGGCGGCCGCCGAAGTCCTCTCCACGGAGCCCGGTTACAACTCCCGCCTCCGCACGACGTGCGTTGCGACGCTTCTCGAGGGTGGGCACGCGTCCAACGCACTGCCCCAGCTCGCCGAGGCCAATGTCAACTGCCGCATCTTCCCCACCCACGAGCCCGACGACGTGCACGAGCGGCTGCAGACCATCGCGGCGCCCTTCGATGTCGAGGTCGAGCCGGCAGGGTCGGCCACGCCGAGCCCGCCGTCACCTTTGACCGCCGAGGTGCTCGAGCCCATCGAGCGGATCACGGAGCAGATGTGGCCGGGTGTGAGGGTTCTACCCGTCATGTCCACCGGCGCCACCGACGGCCTCTACCTCCGAAACGCCGGCATCCCGGTGTACGGGGTCAGTGGAATCTTCGGCGACGTCGACGACGTCCGCGCCCACGGCCAGGACGAGCGGATCCTCATTCGGCACTTCTATGAGGGCCAGGAGTTCCTGTATCGTCTCGTGAAAGCGCTGTCCGGAGGTGGCGTGGCGCAGTAGATGGGGTCGTCGATGACGGGGGTAGGGCGCAGGCGGGCCCCGCCGCCCGCGGAACCGGGGAGGGCAGTGTTCGTACCATGAACGGCTACGTATCGTGTTCCGTCCCCGTCGCATGAGTCACCGCCGATGACCCACCGCCTCGTCCAAGGCGCTCTTGCCCTCGCACTCATGGGCGGGCTGCTCGTTCCCGCTTCTAGCGCCGCCCAGACGGTACTCGTGCGGATCGTCAACGCCGAGACCGCCGGCCCCATTGTCGGCGCCTTGGCCTACCTGGACGACACCCAGGGCTCGACCTTCAAGAACACCCTCACGGACGAGCGCGGCCGCGCCCTCTTCGTGGGCATCCCGGAAGGGAGTTACAGGGTCCGGGTGGAAATGATCGGCATGGGCACGACCGAGACCGACGTCTTCGACATCTCGGCCGGCGCCACCATAACCCAGGAAGTGAGGATGGAGTCCAGCGCCATCCAGCTCGAGGGGATCGAGGTGGAGTTGGAGGCCGACCGCTGCACCGTCCGACCGGGCGCCGAGGGCGCTATGGTGGCCGAGATCTGGGACGAGGCGCGGAAGGCGCTCTCGGCAGCGTCGCTCACCGACGAGCGGGACCGGTACCGGTACGAGACCATCAAGTACGATCGCAAAATCGACCGACAGACGGGTGTGGTCCTCGATGAGGAGCGCTCACGCCGCGAGGGGTACATGGACACGCCTTTCGAGAGCTACCCTGCCGAGGACCTGGTCCAGAACGGCTTCGTCCAGCGCGACGGCCAGGGCTATCTGTACATGGCCCCCGACGCCGATGTCCTGCTGTCCGACGCGTTCCTCGACACCCATTGCTTCCGGGTGGCGGGGCGGCGCGACGACGGGCTCGTCGGACTCGGATTCGAGCCGACGGGAGACAACAAGACCGTACCCGACATCCTCGGCACCATGTGGATCGACGCAGAGACCGCCGAGCTCCGTTGGCTGGAATTCACGTACGAGTTCCTGGAGCAGGAGATGATGTCGGACCAGGTGGGTGGTCGCGTCGACTTCCAGCGGATGCCCGACGGATCGTGGATCGTGCCCGAGTGGTGGATCCGCATGCCCATCATGGGGGCGCAGACCGATTTCCAGGGCCGTCAGCGCCCCTACATCGCGGAGTACCATCAGACGGGTGGGCTCGTCGCCGAGGTACGGGAGGCGGGGGGGCGGAGCCTGGGTCAGCGGGCGGAGACCGGCGGCGTCGAAGGCATCGTCATGGACTCACTGGGGGTCCCCCTGGGCGCCGTTAGAGTAGGCGTCATCGGCCAGAGTCAGGAAGTCTATACCAACGCCCAGGGTGAGTTCAGCATCACGGGACTCACCGCCGGCCGCTACCAGGTCCGCTTCGTGGATCCACAGCTCGAGGACGCCGGCTTCATCCCACCGCCCGTCGAGCAGGACGTGATTCGAGGCGAGCTAGCGCAGATCGAATACCACATGCCCTCGAAGGGTGACGTGCTATTCGAGGCGTGCCGGGGTGAAGAGCGGGCCAATGGGACCGCGGTCCTCGCCGGAACGGTCATCGACGCTCTGGGACAACCGGTCCCTGACGCGACGGTTCGGGTCTCGTGGACGGGCTACGATGTCCTGGGCGGTGGCAGGGTGACGAACGAGTCCGTCCGAAACGTGACGGAACAGACCAACGGCTTCGAGATGACCACGGGCTCCGCGGGGACATACAGCTTCTGCGGTGTGCCTGCCGGGGCGAGCATCCGGCTTTCGGCCGAGTCGGCCAACCGTGAGTCCGACGACTTCGAGGTCGTGATCCCCGACTATGAAGTGGGCGCGATGCGCGTCCTCGAGCTCACCAACCGGCGGTAAGCGACTCCGACGACCACCAAGGCACCCTCGACGGGCATCGGGGGGTCACCCTACGCTCGCACGACGGGCCCATACCCGAGGCCAATGAGATGATGGTGTCGACGACGTACTCCCTTCCCCGCGCGCCCATCCCGAGGATGGCCGCCGCCCTCCTCCTCGCTTCGGGCCTGGTCGCCACGGCTCCCGCAGGAGTGTTGGCGCAGGCGAGTCCGCGGACGGCCGACCGCATGTCCGCGACCGAGCGGCTCGAGCGCTTCGAGGCCCACCAGGCCCTGGTCCCCTCATCCCCTTTCCGAACGCTCCCGTGGCAGCATCTGGGCCCGACGAACATCAGTGGCCGGGCCACCGACCTCGCCGTCGAGCAGCCTCGTGGCGAGACATACACGATGTACGTGGCGACCGCAGCCGGCGGGGTCTGGAAGACGGAGAACGAAGGCGTAACGTGGCGGAACCTCTTCGCCGGAGAGGTCACGGCCTCCATCGGTGACATCGCCATCGCGCCTTCCGACCCCCGTCAGCTCTGGGTGGGCACGGGCGAGGCCAACATCTTCCGCTCCTCGCATGCCGGCGCTGGCATCTACAAGTCCGCCGACAGCGGAGAAAGCTGGGAGCACATGGGTCTCACCGAGACGCAGACCATCGGGCGCGTCGTCGTGCATCCCACCAACCCGAACGTGGTGTGGGTAGCGGCCAGCGGGCACGAGTACCGGGACAATCCCGATCGCGGGGTCTACAAGACCACCGATGGAGGACGCAGTTGGCGAAAGGTGCTCTTCGTCGACGACCAGACCGGCGCCATCGACCTGGTCGTCCATCCCCAGGACCCCACCGTCCTCTATGCTGCAACCTGGCAGCGCCGTCGGGCCAAGTTCAACGACCCTCGCAACGAGCCGGCATTCACCGGATCGGACGACTACTTCACGGGCTCGGGCGTGTGGAAGAGCACCGACGGCGGTGAGAACTGGCGGCCCGTCAACGAGGGGCTGCCCGAAGCTCGCTACCGGGGCCGGATCGGCATCGACATCGCCCGCTCCAGCCCCGAGACGCTCTACGCCTTCGTCGACAACTACGAGATCGCGCGACCGGCGCCCGAGGGCGCTACCGACGCCTACGGTCGCCCCCGAGGCGGTGTCATCCGTGGCGCCACCATCTTCCGGTCGGACAACGGCGGCGAGAGTTGGTACCAGACCAGCGTCCACGGCGAGTACATGGAGTCCCTCGGCGGTACGTACGGCTGGGTCTTCGGCCAGATCCGGGTGGATCCCAACAACGTCGATCGGATCTACGCCCTGGGCGTTCAGCTCCACGTCTCCGACGACGCCGGCCAGTCGTTTCGGCGCCTCACCGGCATGCACGTCGATCATCATGGCCTTTGGATCGACCCCGACAACTCGGACTATATCGTCAACGCGAACGACGGCGGCGCATACGTCTCGTACGACGGCGGCGCCAACTGGCGCTTTTTCGGCGACATCCCGGTGGTGACGTTCTTCAACGTCAACCACGACATGGACGATCCCTTCCGGGTGTACGGTTCCGTCCAGGATCACGGGTCGTATTCCGGCGTCGTCGACCTGAGGCAGGGACGCCACGCCATCCCGGCAACGGCGTGGGAGCAGGCGCCGGGCGGTGAGGGGAGCCATCATGCCATCGATCCCCGGGACCCGGACATCGTGTACTCGGCGGGCTTCTACGGCTCGCTGTCCCGCACCGATCTGGAGACCGACGAGCGCGACGCCATCATGCCCACGGTGGAGCCCGGCGATCCGCCTCTGCGCGGTCAGTGGCTGGCCCACTTCATTCTCTCGCCCCACGACCCGGACGTCGTCTACCACGGCATGCAATACGTCTTCCGCACCCGTGACCGGGGCGAGACGTGGACGCGGATATCGCCGGACCTGACCTACAACGACCCCGATCGCCTGGGCGACATCCAGTTCCAGACCATCACGGCGCTGGCCGAGTCACCCATGACCGAAGGGCTCCTCTATGCGGGGACGGACGACGGGCGGGTCCACCGGATGCGCGGCCCCGACGCCGACTGGGTCGAGATCACCGAGGGGCTGCACCCGGATCGGTTCACCTCCGAGATCGTGGCGTCGGCCTACGACGAGTCCACGGTCTATGTGACGCAGAACGGTCGTCGAAGCGACGACTTCGCTCCCTATGTCTGGCGGTCGAGAGACTACGGTCAGACGTGGGAGAGCCTGTCCGACGGCGTGCCCGTCGGCCCGGTCAACATCATCCGCGAGGATCCGAAGAACGAGAACGTCCTCTACCTCGGCACGGACATCGGAGTGTATGTCTCGTTGGACGCCGGCGAGAGCTGGGAGGTGCTGGCCAACGGCATGCCGTCGACCTTCGTCCACGACCTCGTCGTCCATCCCCGCGACGACATCATGGTGGCGGCGACCCACGGTCAGGGCATGTTCGCCTTCGACGTCCGTGAGCTGCAGCGGCTCACCGCGGACATCATGGCTCAGCCGGCGTACCTCTTCGCTACCGACGCCGGCGTCCTGCCCACCCGCGGCGGCGGCTTCGGCGGTCCGAGGCCGCGAGGGGCGTGGGTCCACTACTGGCTCGGTGCAGACGCCGACCTCACGCTGGAGGTCCGGGACGCCGACGGCGAGACCGTGGCTCGCCTCGACGGACCAGGCTCACGGGGGCTGCATCAGGTCGAATGGAATCTCCAGCGAGACGATGGCGGACAGGGACGATCAGGCATCGTCAGGCCCGGCACCTACTCGGCGGTCCTCACCGTCGGCGGCACCGAGTTCGCGACCCCACTCTACGTCGAGCGGAGGTAGAGACGGTGGTCCGCAGCGGCATCGACAGGGTACTCGGCGGCGAGGCCGATCGCCTGAGGGGTGCCTCGCTGGGCGTTGTCGTGCATCCAGCCTCCGTGACCGGTGACTGCACCTTCACGGTGGATGCTCTCCGCGACGCCGGCTTCTCGCTGACCGCTCTCTTCGGACCCCAGCATGGTGCCCGGGGAGAGAAGCAGGACAACATGATCGAGTCGGATCATTACGCCGACCCGGTCACCGGGCTGCCCGTCCACTCCCTCTACAGCGAGGTGCGGAAGCCTACGTCCGAGATGCTGGAAGGGTTGGACGCCCTCGTCTTCGACCTCCAGGACGTGGGCGTTCGGGTCTATACCTTCGTGTGGACCATGGCCCTCGCCATGGAGGCGTGCGCCGAGGCCGGCATCACCTTCGTCGTCCTCGACCGCCCCAACCCCGTGGGTGGCCTGGTGCGTGAGGGGCCAGTCCTCCGGCCGGGCTTCGAGTCCTTCGTGGGACTCCACCCTGTGCCCCTCCGTCACGGCCTCACCGCAGGCGAGCTGGCCCGATGGTTGAACGCCGAGCGGGGCATCGATTGTGAACTCGAGGTCGTCTCCTGCGACGGATGGCGTCGGGCGATGCGCTTCCCGGACACTGGACTCCCCTGGGTGCTACCGAGCCCGAACCTGCCGACGCCGGATTCGGCGATGGTCTACCCGGGCATGGTCCTCCTCGAGGGGACGAATCTGTCGGAAGGACGTGGAACGACACGGCCCTTCGAGCTGTTCGGCGCCCCGTACCTCGACGGCCGCACGTTGGCGGAGGTCGCTACCGAAGAGATGGGCCCGGGGGCGATGCTACGGCCGTGCTCGTTCCAGCCCACCTTCCAGAAGCACGCCGGTGAGGTGTGTCACGGCGCCCAGCTCCATGTGACGGACTCCAGGGCCTTCCGCCCGGTTCAGGCCACGGTAGCCATCCTCCGCGCGTGCCGTGAGCTCGCTCCCGACGACTTCGGGTGGAGAGAGCCACCCTACGAGTACGAAGAGGTGCTCCCGCCCATCGACATCCTCTGGGGCCACAACGGCCTCCGTACCGGTGTCGATGCGGGCCGCGGTGTCGGTGAGATCCTCGCCGGCGTCGATGAGGAGATCGCCGACTTCGAGCGGTCTGTAGCGCCCTACCTGCTGTACGACTGAGTCAGCGGCACTGCCGCGAGTGCATGAAGTTCTGGTCGATCTGCAGCTCGAGGACGTCGCCGGGGTCGGCGAGGAGCTCCTCCGTGGTGCAGCTCGGTCCGGCGAGGATCTCGATGCGGATGCGGATGGGGTCGCTAATGTCCCAGTCCACGTCGAACTCCGACTCGTCCTTGCCCCCCACCACACCCAGGGGCAGCGTCGCGCCCCGTCGGAGAACGAAGAGACGGGCGTCGCTGAAGTTGCGGTTCTGGACCAGGAGGGTGATGGACGTCGGTGGCCCCACGTCCGTGAAGGGCTGGGCGTCAGGCGCCTGAGGATCGGGCGTGAAGCCCGAGCAGGCTGCGGCGACGAGGGTGGCCGTAAGGGCCAGGATACGGCGGGTCATGTCAACGACGTCCTACGCGGCAGGGCTGGGTTCCTACGTTCGATGGTACGATGACCCAGACCCTGGCGTTACGCTCCACGGCCACCTGGTTGGTGCGACACGAGCGTCCACCGGTGACGTCCACCACGAAGTAGATGGGCAGGGCGAGGTTCCAGTCGATGGCGAAGTTCTCGTCGGTCTTCCCCGTCACCCGACCGAGGCGTATTCGCTGCCCCTGGCGAACGGCCCACACCGTGATGTCGTTGAAGTTGATGTTCTGCACTTCGATGCGGATGCGGTCGTCGGAGGTGCTTCCGCCGCCTCGGCCGCCGTCGAAGGGGCTGCGGGCTTCGTTGCGTGAGGCGCCGCAGCCGGCGAGGGCCAGCAGCGCCACGACGAGCAACGATCGGGACAAGAGGTTCATGCTCACAAATCCATGATACGGTGAGGTGCGGGGCCTGGCGACGGTGTCATGCTGCGCCCATTCTTTGCGGGTGCTACACACCCTTCGAAAGCTGGCCCGCGAGATCCACCGACGTTCGGTATGGCAGGTAGTAGCGGGGTATACCCTCTTCTGGTTCCTTGCGCACCGCCTGGTGGTCGCGCTTACCGACCTCCTGGGGCTCCCGTTGTGGACGCCATCGATGGCCTTTTCGCTCCTGGCCATCGGCCTTCCCATCGTTCTCGCGACCACCGTGGCGCAGGGCGGGCTACCGGGTCTGCGGATCGAAGACGTCGTCGATCCCAACGAGCTCGAGGGCCTCACGCCCGAAGACGTGCACGTCATCCCGGAGGCGCATCCCCTCTACGGCGTCACCTTCCTCACGTGGCGCAACGCCATCCTCGGAGGCGTCATGGCGGCGGCCCTTCTGGTGACATCGGTCGTGGCGTATCTGACCATGTGGGCATTCGGGATCGGACCCGTGGGCTCCCTCGCCGCGCAGGGGATCATCGAGCCCGACGACGTGGTCTACGTGGCCCTGTTCGAAGACGAGACCGGCGAGACGGAGTTGGGTGGGCGTGTGCGGAGGCTGATGGAGGTCGAGCTGTCTCGGTCGACGCTGGTCGATGTGATGGACCGGAGTGCCGGGGACGTTGGCACCGCCGCGCTGGTCATCGACGGCGAGGTCAGGCCCGCCGAGGGCGGGTACCGGGTGTACGCGCGGATCAGAATGCCGGACGGGATGGTGCTGGCTGGCTTTGGGAGGACCGCGGAGACCGAGGATGCCTTGGCCGACGCCGTCGGTGAGATCGCTCTCCGGCTGCGGGAACGCTTCGGCGAGTCGCTGAGGGAGATCCATGAGGACGAGGGACGAGGTCGCTGAGCGGGCCGTCTAGTCGTCGTCCCGACCCTTCCTGCGCTCCAGCTTCTCCTCGAACGCCACCAGCTCGAAATCATGCTCGTAGCCGACCCGGTCCAGGGAAGGCAGGTACCGGTCCAGGTCGAGCTCGGCCGGGCTGAGCTCCCGGTCGAAGAGCTCCATGTCCCGCCGGCTGGCTTCCTCAGGCGTATCGGCGGTGGAGAAGACGATGTCATCGACGGCTCGTTCGTCCAGCCGAAGGCGCCGGCGCGCGGATTCGCTGGCCGCCATCTGTTGCGGAATCGCGCCGAAGCGGTAACGCACCGAGCCTTCGTCGAGGACCGAGACGTCGGCGTTCAGCTCGGTGGCGAGTTCGTCGAGGACCCGTTCCACCGCCGCCCTCCTCACCAACTGGTCGGTGAGCTTCCCCTCGACGAAGGCGTGCGCCTCGGCGACGCCTACGTCGTCGCCGTCCAGCGCCCGCCGGTAGACGTATCCCAGAAGAACCCGTCGAACGTTGCGATGCGCCCGCCGCCTGTTTTCGATGCCGACGCCTGCCATGCGGACGAGGGGACCGGCGAAGAAGAGGATGCTGAAGATGACCGGAACGAGGACGAGGCCGACCCACGCCGCGGTGCCGCCCAGCCCCAGGCGCGGGAAGATGAACCAGGGCGCGGTGGCCGAGGCCGCCAGCGTGAAGGCGTTCATGCCGACGACGACGGCGTTGGCACCCGGGGTGTTGCCGGTGAGCTCGAGCTCGGGCTCCAACCGTAGCCACGCCGGGTTCGGTTCCTTCGGCTTTCTGCCGCCGCGAACGGTGGTCATGAGATCAGGGAAGGCGTAGACGAGTTCGCCGTCGGGAGACACGGCGGCCTCCCCGTCGTAGGCGCCGAGGAGGCGACCCATCTCCTCCTCGGCCTCGTCGAACCCGGACCCGGTGTGCTCCACGAGGTCGGCGGTGCTGATGACGCCACTGCGGGCCCGGATGAGGCGCAGCTTTGCCCGGTCGAGCTGTTTCTGGGTGGGCTCGGGTCGGTCCGGGCCGAAGACGAAGGCGAAGACCTTCTTGTAGAAGGGCACCCGGTCGCGCTCGCCCAGCGTCCGTTCCCACCGGTGGCCGTAGTAGGGGCGACCGAGGCGCCATCGCGGCCCCCAGATCCAGTACCAGAAGAAGGGGTTCACATGGAACCCGCCCCCACCCCGGCCACGGCCTCCACCCCACCCTCCTCCGCGGGAGTCTCCCCTCTGACCGGCCACGATGGCCGCGACGAAGAGAACCACGAAGAGGACGAAGTAGACGACGAGCATGACGACGATCCAGCCTTTGAACGCCGTCTGGAGCCACCTCTTCGCCGTGCGCACGATGCGGGCCAGAACCGGCTCGCTGTCTCGCTCGATGAGGGACGGATCGAACTCGTAGACGAGCTCGCCGCTGTCCGACACCGCCAGGTGCCCGAGGTGCGACTCCAGGAGCTCCTTCAGGCCGGTCCGGACGTCGTCGGCAGGAAGCCCGCTCTCGGCGACCACGTCGCCCACCGTGGCACGCCCGTCGAGCCGGCGTAGAGACGCGAGGAGGGTCGATTGGGTCTGGGCGACCGCCAGCGCATTGCTCACAGGTGGTCCACGCTCGGGCTGGCTATGCGGGTGCCGGCTTCGTCTTCGACTCCGCCTCCGTCATGAGACGAAGGACGGTTTCGTTTGCCGAGTCCTCGGTGCCCAGGCTCACCACCCAGAAGGCGAGGGTGGAGAGAATCATGGCCGGGAAGACCTCATGGAGGATCTCCGAGCCCGGGACGAAGTCCCACCCGAGGAGGACGCCGACGCCCACGAAAAAGGAGGCGACGACAGCCGTGCCGCTTCCTCGCCGCCAGTGCAGGCCGAAGACGACAGCGGGGAAGAAGCAGGCGCCGTACAGGCTGCCACTGAAGGCCGTGAGCTCCACGACTCCCGCCGGAGGGTTCAAGGAGATCACGGCGGTGATGAGGGCGAAGAGCGCCACCCACCCACGGGTCCAGAACATCTCCGAGGCCTCGGTCCGGTCGGGCCGGACGATGCTGACGATGTCACGCTCTGTCGTCGAAGCCATGACGAGCAGGACGGAGTCGAGGGACGACATGGCCGCGGCGACCATGGCCACGAGGAGGAACGCGCCTGTGCCAGGGCCGAAGACCTCGGGCTCGGTGAGGAGCGTCGGAATCACCAGGTCCGTGTCCTCGATGCCGGTGGGGAGGATCCGGCGGGCGTAGATGCCGACAGGGATCAGGAGGGTGAAGACGGCGCCGAAGGTCACCGACGAGACGATCATCCCGGTCCGGGTCGCGTTCTCTCCTTCCAGCGCGAAGAAGCGCGAGAGTTGCCGGGGCTCGACGGCGAACTTCACCAGCCCGGCGAACATGGTGCCCATGAGCACGGGGATGGCGACGCCGCCACCCCACGTGAAGAGGGCCTCGCCACCTGGTTGCTGGCGGACCTCGGTGATGGTGCCGAGCCCGCCGGCGGCGCTCACGGTGCCGATGAAGAGGAGGAGGGCGGCGATGATCATGACCACGCCCTGCACCGAATCGGTCTTCACCACGCTGATGAAGCCGCCGATCATCGTGTACGTCATGACGATGAAGAAGACGATGATGATGGAGACCTCGTAGCGGATCTCCAGAAAGGTCTCCAGGAGGTTGCCGATGCCCTTGAAGACCGCCGTCATGTAGAAGAACGATGCGGCGATGACGATGAGGGCGGCCAGAACCCGAGCCGGTGTGCTCCGAAACCGGAACCCGATGAAGTCGGGCAGCGTCAGCGAGTCCATCTCCTTCGTGAAGCTCCGTAGCCGCGGCGCCACGACGATCCACGCGAAGAGGGAGAAGGCGACGGCGGTGGGAATGAAGAGGAGCCACGGGAGCCCCCAGTCGTACGTCCGTCCGGAGAAGCCGACGAAGGAATTGGTGCTGGCATAGGTGGCGAAGAACGACAGCCCGATGACCCAGCCACCCATGTTCCGGCCGCCCACGTAATAGTCGGCGAGCCCCTTCGTGCTCCGATTCCCCGTCCAGGCGTGGTGCGCGAGCATGACGGTGTAGAGCGCCAGAAGCGAGTGCACCATCCAGTACTCGCGCAGGTTCTGCAGGATGGCGTCGATCATGAGCTCTCGTCGGGTGTGAAGAGGTCGCGCACCGCCGGCTTCGTCACTTTGCCCATGGCGTTGCGGGGCAGGTCGGCGACCACGAGGAAGTCCTTGGGGACTTTGTAGGGCGCCAGTCGGTCCTTGGCAAACGCACGCAGGGAGTCCACGTCGAAATCGGTGCCCCGGCGCGGAACCAGGGCCGCGCAGACCCGGTCACCCCAGGCAGGGTCGCTGACCCCCACCACCGCGCAGTCGGCGACCCCTTCGAACGAGCGGAGGACGTCCTCGATCTCCAGGGCGGACACCTTCTCGCCACCGGTCTTCAGGATGTCGACGCTGGACCGCCCCAGGATCCGGTAGGCGCCGTCCTCCACGACGGCTCGATCGCCCGTGCGAAACCACCCGTCGTCGGTGAAGGCTTCGGCGGTTTCTCGGGGTCGACGCCAGTAGCTCTCGAACACGGCGGGTCCGCGGACCTGGATCTCGCCCGACGTCCCCTCGCCGACCACCTCGCCGTCTTCCACGAGGCGAACCTCCATGCCGGGCAACGGACGGCCGACGAACCCCGGGCGTCGCTCCCCCTCGAGGGGATTGGAGAGCCCCATACCGATCTCGGTCATTCCGTACCGTTCGAGGAGCCGGTGGCCGCTGATGGTCTCCCACCGTTGGAGGATGGGGACGGGAAGCGCCGCGGAACCCGAGATCATGAGCCTGCACGCCCGTGCTCCCGCGGACCACGCCTCACGCGTCCGCGGTTCCGCCTCGTCCCACCACTGGATGAGCCGCTGGTAGACGGTGGGCACGGCCATGTAGAGGCTCACCTCGCCCCGGGCCAGTCGCTCCCAAACGTCGACCGGCCGAAAGCGCGGCAGGATCTCGCACGTGGCTCCGTTCCAGAGCGCCGACAGAAGGATGTTGACGATGCCATGGACGTGGTGGAGGGGAAGATGAAGGAGGATGTGGTCGTTGGCGGTCCAGCCCCACGCCGTCGTCAGGGCCTCCACCTGGGCCCGCAGATTCCCGTGGCTGGAGACGACACCCTTGGGGCGACCGGTCGTGCCTGACGTGTACAGCATGAGCGCCGGGCGGTCCTCGCCGAAATCAGGAAGGTCCGCCGATGGGCCGGGCCGGAGCAGCGCGGGTGTCTGCAGGACGGGGATCCGTCGCTCAGCCGCGACGCCTTCGATCTTGTCGAGGAGCGACGGGTGAGCGACGACTGCCTCCGGCTCGGCGTCGTCGAGGACGTATGCCAGCTCCGCGGGGGGGTGGGAGGTCGCGAGGGGCACCCCGTGGCCGCCGGCTCTCCACACCGCCCACTGGCAGGCGACGTAGTCCCAGCTTGGAGGAATGAGGTAGCAGATGCGGGCGGAGCGCAGGTCGTCGCGCCCTGCCAGCAGGCGCGTCGCCGCGACGGACGACGCGTCCAGGAGCTCCTGGTACGTGAAGACGCCTTCGGGCGCGATAATTGCAACTCGAGCGCCGCGCCCTGCGGCGCGGTCCAGTAGTTCGAGGCTCAACGCACCTCACGCTCGGTAGGAATGTCCGGGGCGCGGTAACAAAGGCCGGAAAGCGGCTCATGGCAAGGCGGCTCGAGCTTCGGAGATGCCCCCCGGAACTGGAAAGGAATGAAACAACCGCATTTCGATCATGTGAAGGAGCACCTGGAGCGCGTCCGGGACGGCTACTCCTTCATTCCGGACCCGGAGTCCATCTATCTCGGCAAGCAGGAAAAAGAACACTTCTGGGAGCTCGTGGGCTTGAGGCTACAGGGGTGCCCGGTCATCGTCCTGGCGGCGCTTCGGTTCAAGCGGAAGCAGCGCATGGGTGTACCCGATGCCCGCCAGTCGCTGGCGAGCTACCTGAGCGCCAGTCCCGACCTGGGGTCGCCCGAGGGGCATCGGCTGACGGCTCTTCTGCCGAACAAGGACCAGGAGATTCCGGCGTTTCTGGCGGGTCTACGGGCCGGTCGGGAGTTCGCACCGGTGAACATCGACCGCCTCCGGGTGGAAATCGCCTTCGACTTCCGAGCCGACAATCCGTCGGCGGTGCGCGAACGGAAGGAGGCTGCCGCTCCGCTCCGGAGTCACTACTACCGGACGGTGAGCGGACACGTCTTTCGTGGCGAGGCGCACGCGGTGACTTCGGTTGGTGGCGCGTCCCCTCGGTTCCTCGCCATACGCTCGCCGGAGCAGCTTCTACCCCAGGGCGTGATTGCCCTGCCCACGGTCTTCGTCGCCCAGAAGTTCATCGCTTTGCAGGTGGACGTGACCGAGGAATCGGCCCGTCTTGCCGTCCGCAACTGGATCCCGTTCCTTTCGGGTGCCGCGTCGAGGGAGGGACTCCTCCCCGTCCGTTGAGCCCGAGGGAGGCAGCGAGATGACCTTGGCGTACCCGGTCTGATGGCGTCGGCACAGGCGGCCTTCGCCCGAGCCCACCGAGGAGCGGAAGGCACCGCGGTCATTCTCTCGGCCAACCCCATCCACGACACCGGGGGCGGGCAACGGAGCGCTCAACTGGCCCTCGAGCTGTTGCAGCGCGGATGGGCTGTGGCCTTCGTGAGCCATGGGGTCGTCACCGAGACCGTCGATCTCGGCCTTCGCTACGAGCAGCCCCGCCTGGTGCGGTGGACCATGCAAGAGGCTCTCCGACCCGACGCTCGTCGTTCTCTCCTCGAAGCACTCGAGGAGGGCTCAGGGCTCGTCATTACCCAGGTGCCCGTGCGTGAATGGATTCCCTGGGTTCGAGAGGCGACGGAGCGGGGGGCCCCCACCGTCTATGACTGCATCGATCGATGGGACTCGGAGTTGGGCCGGGGCTGGTACCGTCGCGACGTTGAGGCGGAGGTGGCCCGGGCAAGCACGACCCTCGTGGCCTCCGCTCCTGTCCTCGTAGACCATGTCGAGGAGCTTACCGGGCGTAGGGTGGAGTTGGTGCCCAACGCGTTCAATGGACGGATCTTCGATGCGGGACTCCGCGCTGGACTTCCTCGGCCGGCGACGTTCCCCGAGGAAGGGCGGGTGGCCCTCTACGTAGGGGCTCTTTGGGGTGGGTGGCTGGACTGGGACCTCGTTCGGAGCGCGGCCGAGGCGCTCCCAGGGACCACGTTCGTCTTCGTGGGTGATCGCCGAGGCGAGGGTCGGCGCTTGCCCGGCAACTGCACGTTCACCGGGCTCCTTCCCCAGACGGAACTCCCCCCTTACCTGGCTCATGCCGACGTCGCGTTTCTTCCCTGGCATGCTGACGACGTGACCGCCGCCACGAGCCCGCTGAAGGTCTATGAGTTCGTGGCCATGGAGCTGCCTGTCATCGCTCCGGCGATCGAGCCTCTCAGGGGCATCCCCGGGGTATGGACGGAGGGGAGCCCCGAGGCCTTCGTCCGTGCCCTTGGCAGCGTGGAGCGGCGGGGTCTCGGGGACGAGAAGCTCGGCGAGATGCGGGCCTTCGCCTTGGACAATTCATGGGCCCGCCGTGTCGACGACTTGTTGAGCCTCGCGGGCGATGGGTTTCGCGCGGAGGGGAAAGGGGGCCACGCCGATGCTCGGAGCTCGCTGGCGACCGAGGCGAGTGCTGGTCGCTCCTGTATCTCGGTCGTCGTCCCGGCCTACAACCACGAGCGGTTCATCGGGCGGGCCCTGGAGAGCGTTCAGCGACAGACCCTTCCTCCCGGAGAGGTGATGGTGGTCGACGACGGCTCCCCCGACGAGACGGCGGAGGTGGTGGAGGGATTCGTCGGGAGCAGGGTGCGCCTCGTTCGTCAGGAGAACCGAGGTGCCCACAACGCCCTGAACCGGGCCATCCGACTCAGCCGCGGGGACTGGATCGCCGTTCTGAACTCGGACGACGCCTGGGAGCCCGAACGTCTGGAGCATGCCTGGGCGGTGAGTCGGGAGACGGGTGCCGCTCTCGTCCTGGGATCCGTAAGGCTGGTGGACGACGACGGCAGCGCCGTCGATCCGACCCACGAGATTGCCCGATGGTACCGAGAGGCACGGAGCTGGGCCGAGGAGGCTGGCTCGCTCCGCGCCGTGATGGCACGCCACAACATCGGTGTCACCACGTCGAACTTCTTCTTCCACCGATCGTTGTGGCGTCGTCTGGAGGGGTTTCGCGACTACCGGTACGTCCACGACTACGACTTCATCGCGAGAGCGATGGAGCTGTGTCCCGGCGGAGTGGTCTACGAGCCGGAACTCGGTGGCGTGCTGTATCGGGTGCACGCGGCGAACACCATCACCGACGGCGGGGCCGCCCAGCGAGAGCGAAAGGCTCTCATGACGTCCTTGGCCCGGCCCGTTGGCCGGCTTCGGCGCATGGTCTCTGCGTGGCGTGGTCGACGTCCTCTGGTGCAGGAGGTAGAGGCGTCATCCATCCTCGAGCCGGTGGGTGGCCCGAACATCGAGTCGCGGAACGTGGCCCCCGCTCGTGGAGGGGCGGTCGGTGGACGTCCGCGGGTGGGGCTCGTCGTCGACGCCCTGGGCCTCGGCGGACTCGAAGAAGTGGTGGCCCTCCTCGCACAGGCCCTTCCGACCGCAGGCGTGGACACGGCGGTGGTGTGTGTCGGGAAGGTTGGGGACGTGGCCCGCCGTCTCATCGACGCCGGGGTGGACGTCTCGGTCCTGGGAGGGCGGGTCGGACAGCTCGGAGCGTGGGCGTCGGAGAAGGGCATCGTTGCGGCCAACAGCCACTTCGCCCCTGTGGAGGCGGTGGAGGCCCTGGCGGAGTCGGGAGTTCCGGTCGTGGAGACGGTGCAGAACTGCTACGCCTGGCTGGACGACGAAGGGTGGTCAGCCGAACGTCGGCGTGCCGACTCGGTGGCCGGTGTCATCGCAGTGAGTGAGACCGTGGGCGCGTACTACGCTCGTCGCACGGGGAGAGCCTCCGACTGGACGGTCCCCAACGCCGTTCACCCGGCTCGAGCGGCGGCGGCCCCCCGGGCCTTCGCCCGCCAGGTGCTTGGACTACCAGAAGAGGCACCGGTCCTGGCCTTCGTTGGCCGGATCACGGAACAGAAGAACCCGGCAGGGCTCCTCGAAGCGTTTGCCGAGGCGTCGACAGGCCTTCCCGAGGCGGTCCTCCTGATGGCGGGGCCAGCGGACAGCAGCGCTCGACTGTCAGCGCTTCGGCAGAGGTATGGTGAGCTCTTCCGTACCGGTCGTGTCCGCCACCTACCGGATGTCCGCCATGTGGGCACCGTCCTGTCGGCGGCGGACGTGTACGTATCCAACGCCTTCTATGAGGGGTGGAGCGTGGCCGCGTCGGAGGCCGCCTGGAATGGGCGACCTCTGGTGTTGAGCGAGACGGGGGGAAGCCGGGCCCTGATAGGGTTGGCGGTTGGGGAGGGCGGGCAAGGCGACCGGGACGCCCGGGACGAGCAGGTCGTGTTTGGCGATCGAGGCGTGGTGGGCGAACGGGGCGTGCTGGTGCCCAACGCGTGCGGAGATCCGCTGAGCGTGGACTCCGCAGCCATCGAGGCCCTGGACGGTGAACGTCGCCGCCTCAGCGCGAAGGTCCTTTCGGCAGCAATGGTGGATCTGGTGGGCAATGCGCCCCTCTGGCGGTCTCGCCAGGCCGCCATCCGGTCGTGGGCGCGGCAGGAGCTCGCGCCCGCCGTTATCGCCGGACGCTACGCCCGGATCCTGAGGGAGGTCGCGGACTTGGAGGGCCCTTGAGGTCGGGCTGCTGAGGTCAGGGCGCAGAGGTGGACCCCCTACCACCACCCCACCGCTTCCAGAATCTGCCGTCGACGCTTCATCCGCCTCAGCTTCACGACCTCGTCGTGCCACGGCGTCGACTCACGGGCAGGCAGGCCTGCTGCACGGCGCCGCTCCGCCATCTCCTGCACGAGACGCTGGAAGACGTCGTCGGGCGGCGGCCAGATGAAGTGGAGGAGGGGCTTGATGGGGTCGTCGAGATCCAGTGCATCGAACTCGTGGGGCCAGTACATGACGTGAGGCGGGGGCAGGGTCCCCAGACCCAGGCGCCCTCCGACCACGCCGATGGCGATCTCGTCCCCGAGCCACGCCCCTCGGAGGAGGGACCAGCGGAGGCGTGGCTGGATCTCTTCGAGAAAGCACCGACGCCACTCCTCCATGACGACGACGGCTGGATCGCGGCGGAAGGCGAAAACGCCGCTGTTCGTCTTGAGGTACCGATCCAGGTCGAATCGCTCCATGAGACGCCGAGTGGAGAACCCGTGGTGGTTCTCGTCGTCCTGACGGGTGAGCTGCTCGCCCAGCATGGCGATGTCGTGCTCGGCGAGGGCGTCGAACAGGTGGTCCAGGCTCCCGAGGACGACACAGTCGGCATCGACGAAGACCACCTCGTCGAAGGGGCTGGCCTGCGCTACACCGTACTTCCGGATCCTTCCGCGCAGGAAGCGTTCATCGAGGAGGGTGACGGTGTGGAAGACTGCCTCGAAGCGGGTCCGGGCGACATCGGCCAGGGCAGCGTCCGCGACGACGGCTACGGGAACGTCGGTGTGCTCCCGGAGGGACAGAGCCATGTCCGCCGCCATCTCCAGGAAGACCTCGCGACCCGTGGCGAGGGTGAGAAAACCGCGGGTCGGCTCCCGGGTCACGCTCCCGAAACTTCCGTCGAGGTCAGGGCGGTCGCGGCGGTGGGCTCACGGACGAGTTGCTGCTGGAGCATCAAGGCGAAGCTCAGCCCCCAGAAGACCATGGCCAGAGCCCAAAGGCCCTCACCTTCGCGAACGAGGAAGACCGCCCCAGCGAAACAGTATGCCATGACGCCGAGTTCGGCGAAGAACGTCCAGTGGAGGGGGCTCGTGTACGGTGTATCCGCCCCGAGGGCCGCGATCTCCTCGTCGGTGTGACGCGAGGGCAGCTTCGGTGTGCGGACGAACTCGCCGCCTGACGTGACGAAGCCCTGAATCTGGCCGACGGTGTTGTTGACCATGAGCCCCATTCCGACCATCAGGCTCCCGGCGACCTTTGTCAGTGACGCCACGCCCAACGCCTGGTCGCGCTCCTTGAGGGTCATGAGGAAGCTGACGAAAGCGGCGATGATCCCGAGGGACATGAAGCCCTGTAGGATCCAGAACAGGGTTCGGTCCACGTAGAGCACGGCCCACGGCCACAGGAGGAGACTGGCCAGGAGGAGTGGATGGATGGCGTAGCCCGCCAGCATGAATGCCTCGTCCCACTTGTCCTCCACGAGCTTCCCGGCTCCCAGGACCCGCCGGGTGAGCTTGCGGAAGCACTGCGCGTTGCCTTTCGACCAGCGTCGCTGCTGGAGCTTGAACGCCCGCATGTGACCAGGCAGCTCGTTGAAGACGGGAACGTCGTGTCGGTAGCGGCCGTGCCAACCGGCGAGTGCGCACCGATAGCTCAGGTCGAGATCCTCGGTGAGGGTGTCCGAGGCCCACCCGCCCGCGTCGTCGATGGCCGCTCGCCGCCAGATGCCACCCGAACCGTTGAAGGTCGTGACGTTTCCGATGAACGCCCGGACCGGCTTCTGGATCTGGAAGTGGCGATCCAGGAGGAGTGCGAGAATGGAGGCGAGCCAACTCTCGTCGTCGGCGCTGCCCCATGCCCAACGGCCCTGGACGAAGGCGACCCCGGGGTCGTCGAAGGCGTCGGATTCGACGAGGAGCCGCCGCAGGAAGTCGGCCTCGGGAGCGAAGTCGGCGTCGAAGACGGCCACGAAGTCGGCGTCCGAGCGCTCGAGTCCCTCGGCCAGCGCGCCGGCCTTGTACCCACTGCGGTGCGCCCGGTGAACGTGTGAGATCCGGACGCCTTCGCGTTGGAGCTCGACCACCACGCGGGCCACGATGGCGGTGGTCTCGTCGGTGGAGTCGTCCAGGACCTGGATGCCGAAGCGATCGCGCGGGTAGTTCTGGGCCGCTGCGGCCCGGATGATCCGGTCGGCCGAGTTCCGCTCGTTGAACAGCGGGAGCTGGATGGTGACGGTCGGTGCGCTCGCCTCCTTCAATCGGTCGCCCACCGCCTTGCTTTCCCGGTACGCTTGACCCCGGATGGCCTCCTTGTTCCTGATGAAGCGGAGGAGCATACGCAGTTCGACGGCCGCGAACGCCGCGCCCAGGAGAGCTGCCAGGCCGTAGGAAATGGTTACGAGCAGGGACATCGGAGACAGCAAAGGGTGGGCGCCGGCGCGAACACGGGGGCGGCATCACGGTATTCAATTCATCCCGGTTCCGGCACCCCTGCGTCGGCGCTGACCGCCGTGTTTTCTTTTGACAGGGGAAAGGGAGACATCATCGAAGCGTACCGAAGTGACTGCTGCGCGATCGGACCCGCGCCGTCCGCCGCTCCGCCCGTGTTAAGGGGGGTCGCCGGGGTCGTGGCGGGTGTGGCCGCGTTGTGCGCGCTCCTTTCGGTACCGGGGTCGGTGGCCGCGCAGCAAGGGACGGGAGGGGACGACGGTACGGCGGCCGAGCGGTGCACGCTCGGCGCGATCTCGTCCATCCAATTCGACCGGAACTCGGTCTTCGACCCCAACGCCACGAGCGTCGGGGCGCTGGCCTGGACGTATCGAGCCCTGAATCTTCTCCACGTCACCACCACTCAGTCGTTTATTCGCCGTGAGATCCTCTTCGAGGAAGGAGACTGTCTCGATCCCTTCCTCCTCCAGGAATCCGAGCGCCTCCTCGATCGGTATGGCTTCCTGGCCAGCGCCGAGATCGTGCACGAGGACGACGGGCAGGGAGGCAGGACCGTCTTAGTGCGTACCCACGACGAGTGGTCCACCAAGGTGGACGTGGGCGTCACCTACGACGAACGGCCGAACCTGGAGAAGGTCGAGGTCACCGAGGAAAACTTCCTGGGCCAGGGGGTCTTCGCCGAGTTCACGCATCGGGAGCGGCGCGAAACGAAGGCCCAGTCCATTTCCCTGGCCACCCCCCGGCTCTTCGGCCGCACGGACGCGAGCGTCGAACTCGGGAGGGATCGGCCCGGGAACTTCTTCAACCAGTACCTCAGATATCCGTTCATCGGGGAGACAGGCACCTGGTCCGTGCGTCAGGGCTACAGCCGCGGGACGAGCTTCTTCGCTTACGCCACCGACTCCTATGCCACCGGTGGGAGTGAGCCCTACAACCAGGTGCTCGTCCCCGAGTTCAGGGAGATCATCGAGTTCTCTCTCGCCCGCCGTTTTGGAGAGCCGGGCCGCTCCATCATCACCGGGGTGACGCTCCAGCGGGACGTCACCCGGTTTCCCCGGACGCCAGAAGTCACGCTCATCGACGACTTCGACGAGCTCCAACCGTTTCCGGGTACCCTCCCTCTCCCCCTCGCCGGCCAGCTCCAGGAGTCGGCTTCATCGAGGGTATCGTTGCACCTCGGCACGCGTCGCTATCGTTACGTGGAGTACCGCGGCATCGACGGGTTGCGGGAGCGTACGATCGTGAGCCTCGGGCTCTTTGCCGGCGTGAGTGTGGGCAAGGGTTTCGGAGCATTCACGCCGGATGGGGTGTCCGTGGTGGACGACGTCTTCGGGCGGGCACACGCCAGCTTCGGCGCGGCGATGGGCTCGTCCCTGCTTCACGGTGGCTTCACCGTCGAGTCCCGCCGTGACGGGGGCGACTGGCAGGACATTCTCTCCGATGCCGACCTGGTCGCCTATCTACGCAACGACGGCTTGCAGGCCCACACGGTCTTCGTCCGGGCGTCGGTTGCAGGAGGGTGGAGAACCCGTTTGCCCTTCCAACTCGCCCTGGGAGGCCGGCAAGGCGTGCGCTCCCTGGCGGAAGACCGCTTCCCCGGGGCGAGGATGATGCGCTTCGTCGTCGAGGACCGGGTCCTTTTTCCCTGGCCGCGCCCAGGGGCCGCAGATCTGGGGATGACCGTCTTTGCCGACATGGGTCGGGTGTGGCCGGGAGACGTCCCCTACGCCGTGGACTCGGGGTGGCAGGCTGCGCTCGGAGCCGGCCTTCGGATCGGACTTCCGGCGGGGACGCGCAACATCGTCCGCGCCGACATCGCCTTCCCCGTAGGCAACACCGACGGGAGCCCCATCTTCAGGATGAGCTTCGAGCTCAACCGTCTAAGGGACGGATTCTTCACGGCGGACGTGTTCCGCAGCCGTCGATTCAACCTGGGCGCCGAGCACTTCTGAGCGACGAGGGGCCGCGAATCAGCAGCGGCGAAACCGAAAGAAGAAGATCATACCCACCATCGCGAAGCCGATGGCCGCCTTCGTGATGGCATCGCGGTCCCACTCGATGTCGTGGTCACGAGGGGGCCGGATCTCCTGATCCTGGTGGATCGAGCAGAAGCCCGAGCTGGGGCGAGCTTCGCGCTTGCAGCGCTCTCCTTTCCGCGTCTTTCCTTCACATTGGGCCACGCTGAGCCTCCTGCCTCACTCGTTCGTCGAACCGTCCGTATCCAGTACTACGACTCAGCGCCGGTTTCGATTCACAGTGGTCGCAACCACTCGAGAGGCACGTCGTACTACTACATGGTTAGTTGACACCCGGGATTCAACGCCGTATGGTCTACTAAATCATTAGTGGAGGCGACATGGACATTCGATTTACACAGCGGGAACTCGACGTCATGTCGGTCCTCTGGGACCGGGGACCGTCGACGGTGGCGGAGGTGCGAAAGGCCCTGGACGACGAACTGGCGTACACCACCGTTCTCACCGTCCTGCGGATCCTGGAGGAGAAGGGGTACGTGGACTACACGACGGAAGGCCGCGCCCACAGGTATGCTCCCCTCGTGGAGAAGTCGGCGGCGGGTGGCAGCGCGCTTCGGCGGATCCGGGAGCGCCTCTTCGGAGGATCGCCCGAACTGCTTCTCACTCGCCTCGTCGACGACGAGGATCTCACGGAAGACGAGCTCCGGCGCATGCGGGATCTTCTCGCCGAGCGGCTCGGGGAGGACGGGACATGATCGCCGGAGTCGTTGTCTTCCTCGGCGCGGTCTCACTGCTCGTCTGGAGCGCCGTCTGGGCGGCGGACCAGGGACTGAGGCGGCTCGGCCTTCCCACACGTGGGCTCTGGCTGTTCGGTCTCGTGGCGCCCTTCGCGCTCTTGTTGCTGCCCCTCTTCTGGCCCAACGGGGCGCCTCTGGCCGGTGTCGGCAGCGCCCCGACGCCGCCGGTCTTCGAGCTGGCTCCACTCGTCGTGGGCGGCGGCCTGGCCGGATTGAGCTTGTGGATCTCCGTTGCCCTCGGGGTGGTGTGGGCGTTGTCCAGCATCGGGTTGGTCGCCACCCTCGTCCGGAGCCACCGGACGCTGACCCGTGAGCGACGGGCGTGGCCAGCGTCGGAAGTGGCTGGCCGTGCCGTCTACGTGTCGGCCGATCGGGGTCCTGCGGTGGCTGGGCTGTGGAAGCCGTGGATCGTGCTGCCCCGATGGGCGCTCCAGCTCCCTTCCCAGGAGCTCGACTTCGTCCTCCTGCACGAGGAAGAGCACGTCCGCGCTCGGGACACCCTCCTCCTTGCCGGGGCCCTGGCCTTCGTCGCCCTCACCCCATGGAGCCCCGGGGCGTGGCTCCACCTCCGGGGGCTCAAGGTCGCCATGGAGGTGGACTGCGACAGGAGGGTCCTGCGTCGTGACCCCGATCGGGCGACCTACGGCGAGAGCCTGCTCACCGTGGCTGCCCGCTCGTCGGGTCTGTCTTTGGGGCTCGCCGCCTTCACGGAAAAAGAACGTTCCCTCAAGACGAGGATTCTCACCATGACCAGCCGTGCCACGCGATGGACCGCCCTGCGGTCGCTTCTCTTTCTCGCCGTCGCCACCCTCGTGGGTCTGCAGGCGTGCTACGTGGAGAGTCCGATCCTCATCATCGGAGACGACGACGAGGTGGCCGACGCGGTCCGGGCCTTGGTGGGGGACCGCGACGACCAGGTCTCGCCCTCGGCGGAGTCGCCTCCCCCGCCCCCGGTCGCCGAAGAGCGCGAGCCTACAGACGCGGTGGAGCCCTCATCCTCGGTGATCCCGCCCGCGCCTCCCGTGGTCCGCGAGCCCGACGCCCGGATTCCTCCGCCTTCCGAGCCCAGCGAGGGGGCACCCGAGGCCGACGTTCGGGAGCCGACGACAGAAGAGCTCGGCCGGGAGCCCACCTTCACGCCCTTCACCGTAGCGCCGAGTATCCGCAATCGAAGTGAAGTGGTTGCAGCCATGAGTGCCGAGTACCCACCCCTTCTGCGGGAAGCCGGGATCGGTGGCACGGTGCGTGTCTACTTCTTCATCGATGACGAGGGACGTGTCCAGGACTACCGAATCGATGCGTCCTCGGGCCACCAAGCACTCGATGACGCGGCGCTGAGAGTGGCCGACGTCTTCCGCTTCCGCCCGGCACTCAACCGCGACGATCCGGTGCCGGTGTGGGTCCAGTTCCCCATCACGTTCCAGGCGCGCTGAACAACCGCAGCCGCATCGGCTCCGAGAGCACGTAGGCCGCGTCACCGGAGTGAGGTGACGCGGCCTGCTGCTACGCCTAGCTTCGGGCATGCCCTACATCGAGCAGGTCCCCGTGGGGGAGGCCAGGGGCTTCCTCAAGAAGCTTTTCGACGATGCGTTGGAGCGCGCAGGGCGGGTCTGGCACATCGTCCACGTCATGAGCCAGAACCCCCGCGCCATGGACGCGTCGATGAAGTTCTACGGCGCCATCATGTTCGGTTCATCGCCCCTCAGCAGGCGTCAGCGGGAGATGCTCGCCGTGGTCACCTCGAAGGCCAACGACTGCTTCTATTGAACGCAGGCGCACGCGCATGACCTCCGGGCCGAGGTCGAGGACGATTTCGAGAGCAGTGGCGACGCCGACGCCTTCGTCCACGCCGTCGCGCGGGACTGGCGGACCGCAGATCTCTCGCCGGCCGACCAGGCGCTTTGCCGGTATGCCGAGAAGCTGACCGCCTTCGACGAGCCGATGGACGAGGCCGACATCGAGACCTTGAGGGCGCTCGGCTTCGACGACCGGGCGGTGCACGACGCCACCCAGGTCATCGGCTACTTCAACTACATCACGCGCGTGGCCGAAGGGCTCGGCGTCGAACCCGAGGACTTCATAGAGCCGTGGGGCGTCGAAGGCGCCTGAGGCGACCCACCTGCGGCGTAGGACGGACGGGGTCACCCGTCGGCCCACCTCGCTATATTCTGGCCCGATCTCGCCGACGAGCCTTCCCCGGCAACCCACACGACGCTGCTGAATGGAAACCAAGCGCCCCACGATTCCTGCCGCCGAGGAGATCCTCGGTCAGTACTTCCCGGTCCTCGATCACGGCTTCGTTTCGCTGGTCGACTACATGGGGTCCGACGAGGACGTGGAGCGAGCGGCTCGGGTCAGTTACGGCTTCGGAACGCGGAAGGTGTCGCAGACCCGAGGGCTCGTCCGCTACCTGAGGCGTCACCGGCACACGACGCCGTCGGAGATGGTGGAGCTCAAGTTCCACTGCGCCATGCCCATGTTCGTGGCGAGGCAGTGGGTGCGTCACCGAACGGCCTCCATCAATGAGCTGAGCGCACGCTATTCGCTCATGCCGCTCCTCTTCTACATGCCCCAGAAGGAGCAGTTCGCCCTTCAGAGCCAGTCGAACAAGCAGGGTCGGGAAGGGGGAGCACCCGACGAGATCTATGCCGAGGCTGTCGAGCGGTGGGAGCGGCTACGACACGACGCGGGAGACGCCTACGGCTGGATGCTCGAGGAGGACGTCGCCCGCGAGATCGCTCGCATCGACCTCCCGGTCTCGACCTATACCCAGTGGTATTGGAAGATCGACCTCCACAATCTCCTCCATTTCCTCTCTCTTCGCGTGGACCACCGAGCTCAGTGGGAGATCCAGCAGTTTGGCCAGGTCATCGCCGCCATGGTGAAGCGGGTCGCGCCTCTGTCGTACGAGGCGTGGGTCGACTACGACTTGGCGGCGGAGCCTCTCACGCGCGTGGAGAGGGAAGTGCTCGCCCGACTGGTTGACGGGTCCGACGGCGGGCTCGCCACCCGCGACGGGGCGGTAGTGAGCGCCGCAGAGATGAAGGAGATGGGGCTTTCGGCCCGGGAAATCCGGGAACTCGTGGAGAAGGTCCAGACGCCGCCGAGTCAGGACTTCGACCTGGACATGTCCTCCATGAAGAGCGCCGACGAAATGGCCGAACTCATGTACAAGGCGGTCCCTGGAAACTTCGAATAGCGCGCGTCCGCTACTTCACCCAGACCGTCTTCCGGTTCGTGAACTCGCGGATGCCCAACGGGCTGAGCTCGCGGCCGAAGCCGCTCTCCTTCGTGCCCCCGAAGGGTAACCGGGGATCCGACTTCACGATCCCGTTCACGAAACAGTTGCCGGCGTCGAGGTGTTGGGCGGCGATCCGCTCGCCTCTCTTCTCGTCGCGGGTATAGACGGAGGCCCCCAGGCCGAACGACGTGTCGTTTGCCACCCGGATGGCCTCCTCCTCGTCGGCCACCGGAAGGATGGATGCGACGGGCCCGAAGAGCTCTTCCGAATACGGCGGCATTCCCGACGTGACGTCGGCCAGGAGCGTCGGTGGATACCAGGCGCCGGGTCGATCCGGAACGGTGCCTCCGGTGACGAGCGTGGCTCCGGCGTCCACCGAACGCTGCACCTGGTCGTGAAGCGTGTCCCGGAGGTCCTGGCGGGCCATGGGCCCCATCGTGGTGTCGGGATGCGTCGGGTCACCGGGCTGCCACTTCTGCATCTCGCTGAGGAGCTTCGACTGGAAGGCATCCCTCACCTCGTCGACGACAATGAACCGCTTGGCGGCGATGCAGCTCTGACCCGTGTTGTTGAACCGCCCCAGGGCGCACGCCTGCACGGCCAGGTCGACGTCGGCGTCGGCGAGAACCAGCGAGGGGTCGCTTCCGCCAAGTTCCAACACGCAGTTCTTGAGTGCCGCTCCTGCGCGCTTGGCAACGGCCTTCCCGGCCCCGACGCTGCCGGTGAGGCTCACACCGCGGACACGCGGGTCGTCGATGAGGTCGCCCGCCTGGTCCACGTCGATGAAGAGGTTCGTGAAGAGCCCGTCGGGGTAACCGGCGTCACGGAAGAGGTCTTCGAGGTCCTGGGCGCATCCAGGGACGCTGGGAGCGTGCTTCAGCATCGCGGCGTTGCCGGCGGTGATGGAGGGCACGGCGAAGCGGATGACCTGCCAGAACGGGAAGTTCCAAGGCATGATTCCAAGGATGACGCCCAGGGGTCGATACGCCCAATAACTGGTGCTGGCGTCGGTCTTCACCTCCACCGAGGCGAGGTGCTCGGCCGCGTGGTCGGCGTAGTAGTCGCAGACCCAGGCACACTTCTCCGCTTCACCGATGGCCTGCGTGATGGGCTTACCCATCTCCGTGGTCATACGTGCGGCCAGCCCAGCCTTCCGCTCTCTCAGGAGTCCCCCGAGGGCGCGTAGGGGCTCCGTCCTCTCCTCCACTGTTCGGATCCGCCAGATCCGGTGCGCCTCGTCGGCCGCAGCCAGAGCGGCTTCCAGCGCGGCATCGTCGAGTGGGTCGTGGGTGGAGACGGTCTGACCCGTGGCGGGGTTCACGGCACTGAAGGACATGGCGGTCACGATGTCGGGGCAGGATGGAAGCGGGGCACTGCAAGGGCTCTCGTTCGTGCGGTACCCCCGACCGCCGAATTGTTCGAAGGCGAGGGGGGAGCGACAGGCCCCGCTCTCGCCGCTGACCCGGCCACCTCCACGCACGAGGAGGCGACCCGCTCGGGGGTGCTGAGTCCCTGGAACCCTGGCGCTCCTCGACCGGCTTTTCCCGTTGAGGTATCATCCACTTCCTCCGGAGGCCCGCCCGAGGACCTCATGACGAAAGCCCTCCCCACACTCGTCGGTGAAGTCACCGCCCCGCCCGCCGACGCGTCGGAAACGCCTCGGCGCCGGATGGAGGGGGCGGTGTCTCCTGCACCGACGGTCCCCCTGCGGGCTCTCGACCAGCTCTGGTTCCAGGTGTCGGGCACCGTGTGCAACCTCCGATGCCGTCACTGCTTCATCTCGTGCTCGCCGGAGAACCACTCCTTCTGGTTCATGTCTCGGAAGGAGGTGGCAGAGGTCCTTGCCGAGTCCGTGGAGATGGGGGTGAAGGAGTACTACTTCACAGGAGGCGAACCCTTCATGAATCGCGACATGCTCGGGATTCTCGAAGACGCCCTCGCCCTGGGTCCGGCGACGGTGCTCACCAACGCGACGGTGCTGCCGCAGCGCACGGTGGACCGGCTCCGTGAGCTGTCCGAAGGGTCGCCGTATACGCTGGAGCTTCGGGTCAGCATCGATGGCGTCACGGCCGAGATGAACGACGCCATCCGGGGGGAGGGATCGTTCGAGCGGGCACTGGGTGCGGTGAGCCGACTCGCCGAGGTTGGCTTTCTGCCCATCATCACCACCATGCGGACCTGGGACGACTCGGCGACCGACGCCATCCTGGGCGCGTTCCGCGAGTTGCTCGCGGGCGTCGGCTACCACCGGCCTCGGCTCAAGATCCTTCCGCCGTTGCACATCGGCGCGGAGGCAGAACGGACGCGCGGATACGCGGAGGTCGAGCGGGTCACCCACGAGATGATGGCCGAGTACCCTGCCGAGTTGCTGCTCTGCTCGGGGGCTCGCCTGGTCACGGCGTCCGGCGTGTGGGTCTGTCCCATCCTTCTCGACGACCTGGCGGCGAAGGCGGGGGATACCCTCCAGGAAGCCGTCGATGCTCCGGCCCGTTTGGAAGCGCAGGCGTGCTACACATGCTGGGTCAACGGGGCCATCTGCTCCAACGTGTCGGGTTTCACCGACTTCTCATGACTGGAGTGGCGTCGGCCTCCTTGACCGGGATCCCCGACTACGGCCGCGTTGCCGTCTTCGGCGGCATCTACTCCAACCATCTGGCCCTGGCAGCGGCCATCGACGATGCTCGCGGTCGGAGCGTCGACGCCATCCTCGCTCTGGGGGACCTGGGAGCTTTCGGACCGAACCCCGACAAGGTCTTCCCCCTCTTGCGAGAGCACGGGATCCCGGTCGTGCGAGGCAACTACGACGACTCCATCGCCCGCGGGCTCGATGATTGCCAGTGCGGCTACACCGACCCCCGTGACAATCACTACGCTCGGCTTTCCTACCGCTACACCTACCAGCGGACGTCGGCGGAGAATCGGGCGTGGATGGCACACTTTCCCGACGAGATCCGTTTCCGTCTCGGCGGGCGTGAGGTCCTGGCCTTCCACGGAAGTCCGCGGCAGACCAACGAGTTCCTGTGGGAGTCGACGACGCCGACCCACTTCCTCGACAAGCTCGCAGACGACTTCCGGGCCGACATCCTTCTCGGGACACACACGGGAATCCACTGGACGCGACGCTGGGCCAAGGGTGCGCGAAGGGCGGGGGCGGGAGGTGTGCCCGACGCGCCCGGCACCGAACCCGGGAGGGCGTGGCGCACCTACGTCAACGTGGGCGCACTGGGCCGACCTGCCAACGACGGCCGAACCGAGGTCTGGTACGCCGTCCTCGATGGCTCCGGTGACGCTCTCGACGTGGCGTTCGTGCCCGTGGCGTACGATCACGAGGCTCTGGCGGAGGAGATGCGCTCCGAAGAGCTTCCCGAGGAGTTCGTACAGACGATCCTCACGGGATGGTGGACGACGTGCCTCGAGATCCTGCCGGGCAAAGAACGGGCGGTCGGACGGTACTGAGTACGGTCCGGACGATACTGAGCGTGGACGAGCGAAACGGACGCATGCCGCCGGGTCGGCGATGAGCGAGTCGGGACACGTCGCTGCCCCCATCCGCGTCGCCGAACCCATCCGCCTCCTGGTCACCGGCGGCACCTTCGACAAGGAGTACGACGAGATCCACGGCAGCCTCGACTTCCGAGATACCCACCTCCCCGAGATGCTCGACATGGGCCGTTCGCGCCTCGACGTGAACGTACGGACGCTCATGATGATCGACTCCCTGGAGATGAGCGATGCCGATCGGGGCCTCATCGCGTCGAACTGCGCCGACGCCCCGGAGCCCCACATCGTCATTACCCACGGCACGGACACCATGGTGGATACCGCCCGAGTCCTGGCCGAGCGGGTGGACGGGAAGACCATCGTTCTAACGGGCGCCATGATTCCCATCGCCTTCGGCTCGTCGGACGGGCTCTTCAACCTCGGGGGCGCGTTGGCCGTGGTGCAGGTACTGCCCCCAGGCGTCTACATCACGATGAACGGCCGCGTCTTCGACTGGGACAAGGTGCGCAAGAATCCAGACACGGGCGTCTTCGAGCCGGTAGCGGCCAGGTAGGTCGCGATCGGGGACCTTACCCGGTTTCAGCTGGACCGGGCGGTGGATCCCGACTCGATCGCCCGGTGCGCCCTAGAATGCCTTCAGATAGGTGAGCTTCACCACCCCCGTGCGGCGCGTCCACCGTGTCGTCCGCGGGTCCTCCAACGCCCCGGTGAGGTACCCCGTGTCGAAGACGACGAAGAGGTCGCTGCCGGGCGTGTGGATCCAGTCGATGCGGATGTTGGCCTGCAACGAGTTCGACTGATCGTCCCACTGTACGAGTGCATAGGCGAAGAGCTTCCGGTTCAGGGCCGCCTCGGCGCGCAGACGCGCCAGGGTGGTGGAGAAGTCACCGTCGGCAACAGGGAGGGAGACGTCGTTCCAGAAGAGGTCGGTGTCCAGGGTCAGGTGCTTGTTGGCGATCCATACGAAGCCGCCGGAGAGTTGGGTCCTCGTCCCCGACCAGAAGCCGCCCCGGGCGACGCCGGCGTTGACCCCGAAGCTCCGGGCCCGGTCGGGCGAGAATCGCAGGGAGACCGTCCGGTAGGTGTAGTCCCCGGCGGGCAACTCGCGACCGTTGATGCGGTCGGGCATCTCCAGCCGTTCGAACTGCTCGGCCACGTCGAAGGTCAGGTTATCGCCCCACTGGAAGTCGAGCCGGGAACTCAGGCGTCGGAAGTGCGACTGTTTCCCCCCGTCCATGCCGGTGATGTGGTTGGCGCCGAGTGACGTCGTGAGCTGTCTGGCCCAATCGCTGGTCTCGAAGCGTGGCCTGAAGCCGATCTGTCCCCCCCATCGCTTCTGATCGGGACGAGGCACGAAGCCCAGTGCCGGGGCGAAGTCCTCGCCGATGCGCGTACGCGTGATTTCCAGGAAGTAGCGGTCGTTCTGAAGCATCAGCTCGGCCTGACCGGCGAAGGTGCTCCGCGTGGCCGCGTCGAACCTCGAGTCCGTGACATCGGCGCCCCAGATGAAGAGCGAGCTGCTGCCCCAGAAGCGTGTGCGGAAGTCGGCTCCGAGGACACGATTGTAGTCCCCGCCTCCGTCCTTGCTGGTGACGATCCCTCCCACCGTGGTGCGCGGCCGGACGTTGCCTTGAAGCCGGGCGACGGAACTCCACTCGGTCACCTCGTCGAGGGGCGCCATGGGGTCGATGCGCTCGGTGGCGAGGCTGAGGGCACCCACGGAGAACGGTCCGACCTCCCCGGTGAGCCGCCCACCCCCTACGATGTCGGCGTCGAGCCCCACCCGCCTGCTGAAGAAGACCTCGGTTTCCCGCTGGGCGCCGAACTGGAAGAGGGCAGCCCGCTCGAGGAAGAACTCCCGCTTCTCAGGGAAGAAGAGGTCGAACCGCGTCAGGTTGATCTGGACGTTGTCCGCCTCGACCTGGGCGAAGTCGGTGTTGTAGGTGAGGTCGAGGGCGAGATTGGACGACAGAGCGGCCTTCACGTCGAGGCCGGCGTCCACTTCGGTATCGGTAGGTCCACCAGCCGGCCGCGTCGCCCCGGTGATGGCGAAGGGCTTCACCTCGATGTGGCGTCCCTTCCGAAGGTCCTGGAGTCCGGTGAGTCGTGCGTACTGGGACACCTGAGTGATGCCTCCACGGTACTCCTGGCCGATGTGCGGCCAGAACGCGTGCTCGTTCTTCCGTCGGATGTTCCGGTAGAGGACGATCCCCATTTCCGGGGCCGTGGGATCGTCGAAACGGATCGTGGTGAAGGGAATCTCCACCTCCAGCACCCAACCTTCGTCGGTGATGCGCGCCTCGGTGGTGTAGATGCCGTCCCAGTTCCAGTCCTGGCCCGACTCGTCGGAGATGAGAGCGTCGTCCTGGGCGCCGAGGGACCCGATCTCGAAGAGATAGGCGTTGCGCCGATCCTGATACGTGTCCAGTGCGATCATCACCCGATCGTCTTTGTCGATCCATCCACCCCGTTGGAGGATGTTCCCCAGGATGAGCTCTGGCTCGGAGTCGTACATCATCATGCCGAAATAGAGCGCTTCTTCCGTGTACGCGATGCGCACCTCCGTGCGCTCCGTCGGCGGGGCCCCGTCCACCGGGTCTCGTTGGAGGAAGTCGGTTATGGGGTCGATGGTGCTCCAGAACGCCTCGTCGAGAACGCCATCGATCACGGGGCGGGCCTCGATGCGAACGGCGACGGCCACCGCCTCCTGGACGTCCTGAGCGGTGACGGGGGCGGCGAGGCCGGCGAGCCCGGACAGAGCGATGGTCAGGGCACCCACCCGCGAGCTGAGGCGACGGGTGCGGCGGTGGCAGCGGGGCATCGGAGGGAGGGTCGAGGGGCAGGCGGGCATTCGAGGGGCCGAAGCTATGCGCCTCCCAGGATCGAGCCAATCTGGCTTGGCCGTTACCTAGTCGGCTTTGGTGACTCAGGAGGTCATGCGAAGGCAGCCACTAGCATGTAGGAAGGATGAGTTATATAATCTGCTTAGGTTACACTGAAGGGGGACGAACGTGGGTATCGATGCCAACACCTTGTACGGGACGTTGAACCTGCTGGTCCTCCGGGCTCTCCGGGAGGGCCCGCTCCACGGCCTGGCGGTCAGCCGCCTCATCGAGGCGGCGACCCGCGGAGCTCTCCGAATCGAGGAGGGCGCCCTGTATCCGGCCCTCCATCGCCTCGAGCGCGATCGATTCCTGGAAGGGGAGTGGGGCCGCACCGAGGAGAATCGTCGCGCCAAGTTCTACCGCCTGACCCGGAAGGGACGACGCCACCTCGAGCGGGAGACTGCTCGGTGGACGAGCCACGTGACCGCTGTCGCGGGTCTTCTGGATGTCGAGGCCCCCTGGTCCGAGGCCTGAGGGCATCGTGGACTGGCGGGACGTGCGGCGGGCGCTATCTCCTCGGGAAGCCATCGAAGAGGACGTGGAAGAGGAGCTTCGATTCCACATCGAGGAGAGGGTCCGGGAGTTGGTGGCCAGCGGGACCGACGAGGCGGAAGCACGCGAAGAGGTGCTCGAGAAGTTCGGTGACGTCCGGACGCTGGAAGAGATGTGCCGCCGGCTGAATTCGCAGAGGGTTGATGATGAAGAGAGGAGGGGAACGATGGAGGCATTGGTGAGGGACTTCCGGCTCGCACTCCGGACGATGGCGAGGAGCAGTGGCTTCACCGCGACGGTGGTCGTGACCCTCGCCCTGGCCATCGGGGCGACGACGGCGATCTTCGGCGTCCTGGAGGCGGTGGCGCTGAGGGCTCTGCCATTCGCCGGCGCGGACCGGTTGGCCATCGTGTGGCAGAACGATCGCGCGACGGGCACGGTGCGCGAGGCTGCGTCCACATCCGACTACTACGACTACCTCGAGCGCAGCCGGACCTTCGACGACCTGGCGATCTTCTCCACAAGCACCGCCGTACTGTCGCGAGACGATGCTCCCGCCCTCCAGCTCAACTCGGTCAGGGCCAGCCAGAACGTCTTTTCGGTGCTCGGAGTCGAGCCCCGCCTCGGCCGTGGGTTCACGCAGGAGGAGGACCTCCCGGACGGCCCCCTGGCCGTGTTGCTCGCCGAGGCCGCCTGGATCGACCTTTACGGCGGTGACCCGGCCGTGGTCGGGAGAACCATCACCGTGGACGACGAGGCCCACGAAGTCGTGGGCGTGCTGCCCGAGGAGGTCGAGGCGCTCACGGGCGAAGCCGACATCTGGCTGCCCATCCGCCAGTCTCCGGCCATAGCCACCCGCCCGCAGCACTGGGTTCGCGTGGTCGGGCGCCTCGGCCCGGACGTCGCCATGGAGGCGGCCCAGGCAGAGATGGCCGGGATCATGGCCGATCTGGAAGTGGAGTTCGCCGACGACAACGCCAATCGGGGAGCGTTCGTCGAACCCCTCGCCGATGTGGGGCGGAGCGAGGCACGGACGACGCTATGGGTTCTGTTCGCGGCGGTGCTGGCGGTTCTGGCCATCGCCTGTGTCAACGTGGCCAACCTCCTTCTGGCCCGTGGCGCCGGTCGGATGAAGGAGTTGGCTGTCCTGACGGCCGTGGGCGCCGGTGCAGCCGACGTACGACGTCGCTTCTTCATGGAAGCCCTCCTGACCACGTCGCTGGCTTCTGTCCTCGGGGTGGGCCTGGCCGCAGTGGGTAACCGGCTTCTCTTCGAGCTCGCCCCGGCCGAACTACAGGCGCTGGGGCAGCCCGAACTCAACCTCCCGGTGCTGGCCTTCGTCTTGGCTGTGACGGCCCTCATCTGCGTCGGCTTCGGCCTGTTGCCGTCTCTTCAGGCCCGCAAGCTCGATCTCCAGGCCGAGCTCAAGGACGGCCGGACGACGGGAGGTAGGGCTGCCGCCCTGGGGCTGCGACGGGTGCTGGTGGCCGCGCAGCTCGCGCTGGCGGTGTCACTACTTCTCGGGGCGACGCTTCTCATCGGGACGGTGCGAAACCTCCAGGGCGTCGATCCTGGCTTCCAGGCGGAACAGATGGTTAGGGCCGATTTCGCTCTCCCCGCGGGACGGTACCCCGAGGACATGTCCCGCTACCCCGATTGGCCCGAGATCAACGGCCTCATCGTGGGCGTCGAGGAGGCCGTTGAGGCGGTGCCCGGGGTGCGCTCGGTGTCCGTGGTCCTGAACCACCCCCTGGACCGGGGCTTCACCAACTCCTTCCAGGTGGAGGGCCGGGCGTACGACCCCACACAGGGAGAGATGACGACTCGTATGGTGACGCCCAGCTACTTCTCCACCGTCGGTCTTGCCCTGTTGGAGGGGCGCACTCTGTCCGACACCGATCGGGTAGGCGAGCCGGGGGTCATCGTCCTGAATCGCGAAGCCGCGACGAGGTACTTCCCCGAAGGCGACGCCGTCGGTAGCCGGATCGGGTTCTGGGGCCAGTTCCGCGAAGTGGTGGGCGTCGTGGCCAACGAACGCGTCCACGGACTCACCGCCGACCCACCCCCCGCCATGTACATCTCCATGTATCAGGCTCCGCCGCGGGGCGGACGAATCACCCTCATGGCTCGGACCGAGGTGCCGCCCCTCTCCGTGGCGGACGGCCTGCGAGCCGCGGTCCACACCGTGGATTCGGAGGTGCCCGTCTTCAACATCACGACCATGGAGGAGACGTTGGCGGAGGCGATGGGACGCGAACGCTTCGCGACGACCGTGCTGGTCGTGTTCGCGGGCGTCGCCGTCTTCCTCGCCATTCTCGGGGTGCACGGTGTGCTGGCCTATCTGGTTGCCCAGCGGGGACACGAGGTGGGCGTGCGAATGGCGTTGGGGGCGACGCGGAGCGACGTGGTGCGTCTGGTCCTCCGGCAGGGCGCGACGATGACGGTGGTCGGGATCGTTGCCGGCTGCCTCGTCTTCATGGCGGCGGCAGGACTACTCCAGACCTTGCTGTACGGTGTCAGCGTCACGTCGCCGGTGATGTACTTAGGTGTTGCGCTTACGCTGGGCGTGGCGGCCATGGCGGGATCGGCGCTGCCTGCGATGCGGGCGGCATCCATCGATCCGGTGAAGTCGCTACGGTCCGAGTAGCTCCAGGGTCAAACGCAGGACGGGCGGAGGGGACCGCACGTCGGTGGCGCCTTGGGCGGTGGGTCAGGGGAAGGCGCGACGGCGCAGTACGGCGCGGATCCGCAGGAGGAACAAGGGGGGGTCGATGGGCTTCGAGATGAAGTCGTCGGCCCCCGCTTCGAAGAGGCTCATCTCGATGCGCCGGTCCCCCGCTCCTGTGACCATGATCACGGGGGTGTCCTGGATCTCCTCGCCGGAGCGGATGCTCTGCAGGACCCGGAGGCCGTTCATCTTGTCCATCCAGTAATCCAGCGTCACCAGGTCGACGGAGTCGCCGCCCCGCAGCGTCGCCAGAGCTTCGGCACCGTCCTTGGCCACGGAGACACGGAAGCCGCCTCCCTCCAGGACCGATCGGAACCACTCCCGTTGACCGGCTTCGTCGTCGACGATGAGGACGTGTGGACCATCGGGCTCGGCCGGGCCCTCGCTTCCGTGAACGACACGCTCCATGCCCTCACTGGAGCCGTACGCCGCGACGATCTCATCCTGGAGGTCGTCGGGGGGGGCCACCTGGAACCCTACCTTGCGGCCGCTGAGCCACTCGATCTCACGCTTCGCCTCCTGACTCAACGGGTTCGCTGTGGCCACCGTCACGTCGCGGTCGGTGCATCCAAGAGGCAACACGGTACGGCGGTGGGCGACCTCGGCGGGAACGAGGATCTCCGCTCGAGGGTCACGGTCCTGGATCTTCGCCACGGCTAGACCAGCCTCAACGGCGATGTTCGCTGCGAGTTCCTCCTGACTGATTTCGGCGGCCCGGCGAACGAGAGTCCACGCCTTCGTCATCTGCTCGACGGAGGCCCCGTCCAGATTGGGTGCGCCGGCGACTTCGGCGGCCTCCGCAACAGCCACCATCCAGTTTCCGAAACTCGGCTTGGAAGACACGTGTCTCCGAGGCAGGGGTGAGGTGTCAGGGCGAAGCCGGAGTGACAACAGGTTGAGCTAAGATATGTGGCCGTCGGCCCAGGAACACCCTGTTTCAGGTGCCTTCCTGTCGGCTCAACGGTAGATTTCGCTTTCGTGTCGTGCCCTTCCACAGGAGCAGCGTCCCGGATCATGCAAATCGCGTACCTGGACGGCCCTCGTCTTCGACGGTCTCTCATCGCTGCCTGCGCCTACGCGCAGGGGCAGCGTGCCGAGTTGAACCGGATCAATGTGTTTCCGGTCCCCGACGGAGATACCGGGACGAATCTGGCGTTGACGGTGCAGTCCATCGCCGACCACCTACGCGACAACGAAGACCGGGCCGTCTCGGCGGTGGCCCATGGCGCTGCACAGGGGGCCGTTCTCGGCGCCCGGGGCAACTGCGGCATGATGCTCTCCCATTTTCTCCTCGGATTCGCCGAGGGGATCGGGGATCGCGAGCGGATCAGCACCGAAGAGTTCTCCGAGGCCCTGGTCGTCGGCGTCGACCGTTTGTACGACTCCCTCGAGGACCCGGTGGAGGGGACGATACTCAGCGTCATGCGCGATGCGGCCGGAGCCGCGCGGTCGTCCGCGGCCGACGACTTCGTCCAGCTCGTGAACGAGGTGGTGGACGAGGCGCGGGATTCTCTCGCCCGAACGCCTGATCAGCTTGCCGTACTTAAGAAGGCCGGCGTCGTGGACGCAGGCGCCAAGGGTTTCGTAAGCATGCTCGAGGGCGTCTCTCTGCTGGTCGAAGGTGTGGCGATCGCCACCGAGCTAGAGGCCGACCGGCGGGGTTCGAACGGCCGCGGTGGAGACGCGGCCGCCGCCGCCATGGCGGACTACCCCACCAGTGAAGAGCAGTATCGATTCTGCACCGAGGCGCTGGTGCGCGGCGACGAGTTGCCCGAGCAGCGGGCGGTCCGGGACATCCTCAAGGAGATGGGCGATTCGCTCATCGTGATCCGCTCGGGCGACGTGCTCAAGATCCATGTCCACACCGACGATCCAGAGGAGGTCTTCGACTACCTCCGAGGGGTGGGCACCCTGGTGACCCACAAGGCGGAGGACATGAAGGTCCAGCACGAGACCCTGGCGGGGGCTCGGGGCCATGTTCAGCTCGCCCGACGCCCTGTGGCCGTGGTCACGGATTCTGCGTGCGATCTGTCCGAGGAGGTGATCCGGGCTCATGGGATTCACGTCGTTCCCATGGCGCTGGTGGAAGGCGATCGGACCTACCGCGACGGCATCGATATCACCGCCACCGAGTTCCACGAGAGACTCCGGTCGGCGAAGGAGCTACCCACCACGAGTCAACCCGCTCCCAAGGCTTTCCTGGATGCATACGAGAGCGCTGCGGCGGAAGGCGAGTCGGTGGTGGGCATCTTCGTCTCGTCCACCCTGTCGGGCACCGTGGGCGCCGCGGACGTGGCCGCGTCGCGCTTCGAGGGGGCGCCTATCGAGGTCGTGGACTCGCTGGGCAACTCGCTGCTAGAAGGACTCCTGGTGCTCAAGGCCGCCGAGCTCGGTGAGCTCGGTTGGACAGCCGGCGAGATCGCCACGGAGTTGAAGCGCATCCGCCGGCGTTCGGGGATCCTCTTCACCGTGAGCACGTTCGACCGGCTCATCGCGTCGGGGCGCGTGGGTAAGGGCAAGGCCTTGGTAGGCCGTTTTCTCGGGCTCAAGCCGATACTGGGCATGACCCCCGAGGGGCGGGTCGAAGCGTTCGGGAAGGCCTTCGGCGACGACCGTGCCCGGCCTGAGCTCCTGAGGATCCTTCGCGAGCAGGTCCCCGATGAGGTCGAGAAAGTCCGCTTCGGCATCGTCCACGTAGCGCTGCCCGAGATCGTGCAGCCCGTGTCCGAAACCCTACGCTCTATCTACGGCCCGAAGACGGAGATCCTCTCGGCGCCGGCTTCCCCGGTCATCGCCACCCACCTGGGTATCGGGGCTTGGGGCCTCGCCTTCATGGTGGAGGACTGACCGAGCACGCCCAGGACGGCCGCGGTCAGCTGGCGGCCTTCTTCCTTCCGTCGACGAGTACGTCGTACGTGGCCCGCTGAGCGGCCGACAGCTTCTCCGGCAAGGCGACGACCAGCCCTCGGCCGCCGTCGGATGGCAGATGCAGGATGAGGTGCTCCACGTTGGGTCCTTCGTACGGTCGGGCGAGCCCCGTGGAATCGACCGATACCGTGCGGCCGTCGGCGACGGCCTCGGCCAGGATTCGACCGTATTCGGTCCATGCCCCGAGGGGTTCGGCGTTCCCAGAAGCGATGTCGGGGACCAAGGTCTCCCGGTAGTAGTCGACCGCCGTGGCATAGCCGTCGGCGTCGGACCCTTTCAAGGTGAGGAGACGCTCTCTGTAGAATTGCCTGGGGTCCCGCGCGCCCGTGCGCTCGAGTGCCTCTTCAAAGATCCGATCGGCTTCCGCCGCAATTTCATCCGTCATGGATCGTACAGTCGGGTCCACGCCCAGGCGCGTCAACGAGCCCCCGGTGTCGTTCGGCGGGCCGCTAAGGTAGGTTGAAACCATGCAAGATCCCTATTCGTTCATGACTCCATCAGAATCCGTGACCCAGGAGTACATCGAGGTCGATTGGGCGATGTTCGGCGAGTTGTGCCGGGCCCTCGCTCTGAAGGTCGCCCGCGAGTACGATCCCGAGGTCATCGTGGGCATCGCTCGCGCCGGGGTGATCCCCGGAGCGGTCATCGCCTCGATCCTCCGCCTGGATTTCTACTCGATGAAGATCTCCCGTCGTTCGGGAGACGACGTTCGGGAGCGGCCGGCTGTCCTTTCGGCGGCGCCCCGGGAGGCGGAGGGAAGGCGCGTTCTCATCGTGGACGAGATCACCACGTCGGGCGACACTCTGCGTCTGGCCCTCGCGGCGGTGCGGGACGTGCACCCCGCCGAAGTCCGCACGGCTACCAGCTTCGCCCGGACGACGGGCTATCAGCCCGACTTCTCGGCGCTGACCATGGACGCCAACGTCATCTTCCCGTGGGACCGGAAGATTTTCGACGGCGACGAACTCATCGTGAACCCGCGCTACGCGGAAGTCATCGACGAGTAGCGCGAGTCAGACTCCGCCTCGGGTCATGGCGTCGAGGAACTCGGCGTTGGACTCCGTCCGCCGCATCTGGCCCAGGAGGAACTCGATGGCCTCCACCGGCGGCATATCCGACAGGAAGTTGCGGAGCAGGAAGGCCCGGTTCAGTTCGGTATCGCTGAGGAGCAGCTCCTCCTTGCGGGTACTCGACCGGTTCAGGTCGATGGCCGGGAAGATGCGACGCTCGGAGATCTCGCGATCCAACACCAGCTCCATATTTCCGGTGCCCTTGAACTCCTCGAAGATGACTTCGTCCATCCGGCTGCCCGTCTCGACGAGGGCGGTTGCGACGATCGTCAGCGAACCCCCGTCCTGGATGTTTCGCGCAGCGCCGAAGAACCGCTTTGGCTTTTGAAGGGCGTTGGCGTCGACGCCACCCGAGAGGATCTTGCCCGAGTGCTTGATGACGTTGTTGTAGGCCCGGGCGAGGCGGGTGATGGAGTCCAGGAGGATGACGACGTCTTTCTCCTGTTCAACCAGCCGTTTGGCCTTCTCGAGGACCATCTCCGCCACCTGCACATGCCGGGTTGCGGACTCGTCGAACGTCGATGCGACGACTTCCCCATCGACCTCCGCGCGCATCTCGGTCACCTCCTCCGGCCGCTCGTCGACGAGGAGGACGATGAGGTGGACGTCGGGGTGGTTGTGAGCGATAGACTGGGCCATCTCACGGATGATCGTCGTCTTCCCCGCCTTCGGCGGTGACACGATGAGCCCCCGCTGGCCTTCGCCGATGGGGGCGATGAGGTCGCAGACCCGCATGGCCAACGAGCCGCCGGGCACCTCGAGGTCCAGGCGCTTTTGCGGGTACATGGGCTTGAGTTCGTCGAACTCACCCCGGTCGTGGGCACGTTCCGGGGCGTCGCCATTGATGGAGTCGACCTTCACCAGGGCGAGGTAGCGCTCCCGGCCCTTGGGCGGACGCACTTCCCCGGCGAGGGTATCTCCCGTGCGGAGGTTGAACCGCTTGATCTGTGACGGACTGACGTAGATGTCGTCGGGGCTGTAGACGTAGTTCCACTCCTGGGAGCGGAGGAAGCCGTATCCCTCGGGCAGGAGCTCGAGAACGCCCTCGGCCGTCAGCGCCTCCCCGCGCTCGAGTAGCTCGCTCTCGATCTTCACGAGGAGATCCTGCTTGCGGAGCCCCGAGTACTGGTCGAGGTTCAACTCCTCGGCCATGTCGTAGAGCTCTCCGATGTTCTTGGTCTTCAGCTCGGCGATGTCCACGGGACTCCGTGAGGCGGCTGGATGGGCCTGGGCATAGCGCTCGAGAGGCCCGCAACGAGGAACGACCGCAAGGGTCGCAGAAGAGCGTGCAGTTCCGGCGGACTCGATTCCTCGGCGGGAACCGTGGGAATGGGGCCGGGTCCTCGGACGACCGGCTGGTACTTTCAACGTTGAAAGGTCGAATGGCCGATCGAGGCGATAGTAATGGCGGCTTCTGAGCGGGTCAAGCCTGATCCGAGCATGTGGTTGCCACTTCTCGACACGTACGAACTCACGACGCTTCCTGGTGATACCGTCCTCCGGGGCACCCTGCGCCCGGACCTCAGGGTGGATTCGCCGGAGGTCACGGAGGCGCTCGAGACCTGGCCGGGCCAGGCCCACGTGTCCGCCGATGAAGGCGGCGTCGACCTCGTCCTGGTGTACCAGATCAAGGAACGCGTGCGGCCGGGACTCACCGTCCACCTGGTCCTCTTCCTGGCTACCCTGGTCACGACCCTCGGGTCGGGCGCCCTCATGGATGGAGTGGATCCCTTTCGCACCCGCTTCTTCGAGTACGGAAGGGTGGACCTGCCGTATCCCTCGGGGTTGGATCTTCTCCGGCTTTCGCGGGGCGCCTCGTTTGCGCTGCCCTTCCTGGGAGTGCTTCTGGCCCACGAGATGAGCCACTTCTTCGCGGCACGGAAGCACGGCGTTCGAGCGAGTCTCCCGTACTTCATTCCCTTCCCCCCCTACTTCTCGCTCATCGGGAGCCTGGGGGCCTTCATTCGGCTGCGGGGGCCGACGGTTCGTCGTGCGTCCCTGTTCGACATAGGCGCGTCGGGGCCGTTGGCATCCTTCGTGGTATCCCTTCCCCTCCTCGTCCTCGGGCTTCTCTGGTCGCAACCGATCGTCGGCGAGGTGAGCCTGGCGACGCCCTTCGTCATCCGGTTCATGGGAGATCCCGTGTGGCTCGGCAACGGCCTCGCGACCTGGATGTTGGCTGCGATGTTCGGACCCGCGCCGGTGGGCGAGACGCTGATTCTCCTTCATCCGTTCGCCCTCGCCGGATGGCTCGGCCTCTTCGTGACCGCTCTGAACCTGCTGCCACTCGGCCAACTCGACGGAGGTCACATCCTCTATGCCATGGGGCCGCGCATCCATCTCCGTGTCGCCCGCCTCTTCATGCTGGCGCTCATTCCGCTGGGCTTCCTTTGGTGGGGCTGGTGGGCATGGGCGGTCCTGGTCTATGTCATCCACAGGGGGCGCGTGGGTCATCCCCGGGTTATCCAACCGGGTCCCGACGTCGGAAGGAGGCGGACGGTCGTCGGGTGGATTCTGGTGCTTACCTTCCTTCTGACCCTCGTGCCCGTGCCCATCCAGCTCTGAGCGTCGGGAAGATCCAGGCTTTCTCGAAAAATGCGCCAAGTCGGGAGGGTGGCATTTCTCGAAAGATGTTCTCGGTGCGATGCCCGATCATCCAACGCTCGTGGGGCGATCGGTCGAAGTGGCGATATCGGATTCTTGACTTTTCCGGTGTCCGGAAAAACATTCGTTTACTGATTTTTCCATCTCCGGAACGCGGTGACACGCGCCCGGAACCGGTTTTCGCACCCGGGACAGGAGTCCGGCGTGGCACGACACAATCGAGAGGGGTCGGGCGCTGATCAGAGGGGCTTCGAGTACGGAGTCAGCTATCAGCCCGATTGGCTCAAGTTGGTGAAGGTCACGAGGCAGCTCGAATCCGGGCGTCAATCGACCAAGACCCTCTTCCGGAATCCCATGGGGCCCGAGGCCGAGCCAGGCGAGCGGGTCCGCACCCGTATCGTGTCCGCCGACCAGGGGCTGGACTTCGAGGTGGCCCTCACAGATCCGCTCTGCGCTGTGAAACGGGTACGCATCGCCTATGAGCTCCCTGGCGAAAATGGTCGCACCGAAGAGGTGGAGTTCACGCTGGAGAGCGAGGACATCTAGAGAGGCGCGGCCCCGTCGCCTGGACAATGTTTTAGATTCGGGCATGCATAGATCGTTGGCACCCGTGCATGCCATCGGGCACGGCGCCCTACGGTCCGTGGCGGCCGTAGGCCGGGCGGGCTACCTGGGCATGGACGCTGTGAGGGCCCTCCGCAAAGTGAAGCTCTGGGGGCCTCACCTCCTGAGTCAGATGACCCGCGTGGGGGTCGAGTCCGTCCCCATCGCTCTCTTCATTGCGACCTTCACTGGCGTCGTGTTGGCGCTGCAGGCGTCCTACACGTTCACCGGCGCCATGCCCTTGTACTTCGTGGGAACCCTCGTCGGCAAGACGATGATCCTCGAACTCGGTCCGGTTCTCACGGGCCTCGCCTTGTCCGGGCGAGTCGGCGCGAACATCGCCGCGGAACTGGGCACCATGCGTGTGACCGAGCAGATCGACGCCCTGGAGGCACTCGCATACGACCCCGTGGCCTATCTCGTCGTGCCTCGCGTCCTGGCCGGCGCCATCATGTTCCCCATGGTCGTGGTCCTGGCCAACGCCCTGGGGATTCTCGCTGGGTGGGGCACCAGCCTGGCCCTCCTGGACATGTCGTCGCCCGAGTTCCTGAAGGGACTCCGCCTCTTCTTCGAGCCGTGGGACGTCCAGTTTTCGGTGATCAAGTCCATCAGCTTCGGAGTCACGGTCACCGCCGTGGGCTGCGCCTTCGGCTTCCACACCAGCGGTGGTGCCGCCGGCGTGGGACGAGCGACGACCCAAGCCGTCGTCATCTCCAGCATGATCATCCTCGTGCTCGACGCGTTCTGGGCGGCGACGCTGCTTCAATGAGCATCGAGCTCGTCAACGTCCACAAGTCCTTCGGCGAGAAGAAGGTCCTGCGGGGCTTTTCCCTCGTCATCGAGAACGGGCAGACCATGTCCATCATCGGCGCGTCGGGGTCGGGGAAGTCCGTGACCCTCAAGCACGTCATCGGGCTGCTTCGTCCAGACGTGGGCGAGGTTTGGGTCGACGGGGAGAACGTTGCTCGTCTCGACCAGGCCTCGGTCTACCGGGTCCGTCGCAAGGTGGGCTTCGTCTTCCAGTTCGCGGCCCTCTTCGATTCCATGACCATTGCCGAGAACGTGGGAATGGGCCTGGAGCGAATGGAGACCTTCTCCGAGGCGGAGATCAGGGATCGAGTGGAGAGTTGTCTGCAGAGGGTCGACCTCGGGGGATACGGTAATCGGATGCCCTCGGAGCTCTCCGGCGGTCAGAGGAAGCGGGTGGGGCTCGCGAGGGCCATCGCAACGGAGCCGGACTACATCTTGTATGACGAGCCGACTACGGGCCTGGACCCCATCACCAAAGCGGTCATCGACGAGCTGATCATGCGAATGGCCGACGATCTGGGTGTCACCGGCGTCGTCATCACACACGACATGGAGAGCGCCTTCCGCATTTCCGACCGGATCGCCATGCTCCATGAGGGAAAGAACCGGGTTGAAGGAACCCCAAGCGAGATCCGGGCGAACGAGGATCCCGTCGTAAAGGCATTCATCGAGGGCAGGCCCGAGTTGCTGGAGACCGCATAACATGGAAGGCCGAAAGGAGCTCCTGGTCGGCACGGTGATCGTCTTCGCCATCGCCGTCGCCGTTGTCGGAACCCTCTGGCTCCAGGGAACGAACTTCGGCAACCCGACCACCCAGGTGGACGTCCTCCTGGAATCGGTTGGACAGTTGTCGGAAGGGAACCCGGTAACGTATCGAGGCGTCGGCATCGGGCAGGTGTCGTCCATCGACGTCGAGCCTGGAGGGCAGGTCGTCCGAGTGGGCCTGCTGATCCGGAGGTCTGTAGAACTGCCGGCCGATGCAGGTGTCGTCCTGGGGCCGGAGTCGCTCTTCGGCGATTGGCAGGCGGAGATCGTGAGCAGGGAGAGCTTCCCACGCTTCGACTTCTTCGATGTACCCATCGGCTCTTCGGCCGACGTCATCGGCGGCTACGCCCTCCCTGAGATCACACGGCTCACCGCGTCCGCCGAGCAGATCTCCGACAACCTGGCCGACCTCACCGAACGGATGGAACTGGCGTTCAACCAGGAGACGGCGAACAACCTGGCGACTGCCATCGCGAACATCGAGGCCATCACGCAGGAAGTCCGGACCCTCGTCCAGCAACAGGGCGTCATCGCTTCCAACATCACGTCCAACGCCGACAGCGCACTCACCGAGATCGAGCTGGCGGCGAGCGCGGCCCGCCGTTCCTTCGAGCGTGTCGACGGTGTACTCGCCGCCGCGGAGATCGACTCGCTCATCGTCGATCTCCACGCAGCGGCGTCGGGCATCCGAAACCTCGCCGATGACTTGTCCGACGACTCCACCGGAGTTTCGGCGACTCTGACCCGAGCGGACTCGGCCTTCGTCCGCGTGGATCGACTGGCGGCGCGGCTGGAGTCCGGAGAGGGATCGTTGGGCCGACTCCTCACGGACACGACCTTCGCCGTGCGGGCGGAGAGCATGCTCCTGAGCCTCGACATGCTCCTCCAGGACGTCAGAGAAAACCCCCGGCGGTACGTGCGCCTCTCCATCTTCTGACCTGACGGGTATCAAAGATCGGCGCGAGCCGGTCGGCTCGTTGACGGCAGCGTTCCCACCCATCGCTTCCGGTGGAGACATCGGGCGTTAGACTAGTGGCCGAAATGGCAGAAGACATAAAGGACATCACGATCATCGGTGGCGGCCCCACAGGGCTTTTCGCCGCCTTCTACGCCGGCATGCGCGGCGCGTCGTGCCGGATCGTCGACTCGTTACCCGAGCTCGGTGGACAGCTCACCGCGCTGTACCCGGAAAAGTACATTTTCGATGTGGGTGGCTTCCCCAAGGTCCGGGCCAAGGACCTGGTGAAGAACCTCGTGGCCCAAGCTCGGCAGTTTGGACCGGAGCTGGTCCTCGACGAGCAGGTCCAGGGCCTCGACCGCCACGAAGGTCACTTCGATTTGCGGTGCGCCAAGGGGACCTACGCGACGCGGACTGTCATCATCGCTGGCGGGAAGGGGGCGTTCGAGCCCATGCCTCTACGCTGTCCCGGCTACACGGACTTCATGCACTCGGGCATCGAATACGCGGTGCGTGACCCGGAGATGTACCGAGACAAGAGGCTCGTCGTCGTGGGGGGCGGCGATACCGCCATGGACTTCGTTCTCATGCTCAAGGATCTCACGTCGTCGCTGACCCTGGTTCACCGTCGGGATGGGTGGCGTGCTCACGAGGCGTCCGTGGCTCAGATGGAGGAGGCTGCAGAGAGTGGTGAGATCGACCTCAAGACCTTCTTCGAGGTCAAGGAGATCCACGGCAACCACCGCGTCGAGGGCGTCACGATCTTCGACAACCGGACAGACGAAGAGATCGTCCTGGAGTGCGACGAGGTTCTCTCGTGCCTGGGCTTCAAGCCCGATCTGGGGCCCATCAAGTCGTGGGGCATTGAAGTGGAGAAGAACCGGATCAAGGTGGACCCCCTCATGGGCACGGGAATTCCGGGCATCTACGCCGCCGGGGACGTCGTGGACTACGAGGGGAAACTGGACCTCATCGCCACGGGTTTCTCCGAGGCGGCCATTGCCGTGAACAACGCCGTCCACTTCGTGGACCCGAGCGCCCGTGTGAACCCGGGCCATTCGACGAACATGAAGGTCTTCAAGGACAGCTGAACACAATTGCCGTCGGCGGGAGTCACCGGCCGTCGGAGCGAACAGCAGAGGAAAGAACATGAGCGACAACGAAAGCCGGCAGCACGAGCAGGTCGTGATCATCGGATCGGGCCCCGCGGGTTGGACGGCGGCGATCTATGCGGCTCGCGCCGAACTCGACCCCTTCGTCGTGGAAGGGGGGATCAGCCGGACGATGATCCCCGGTGGGCAGCTCATGTTCACCACCGAGGTGGAAAACTATCCGGGCTTCCGTGAGGGCGTGGACGGCCAGACCCTGATGATGGAGATGAAGGAACAGGCCCTCCGGTTCGGGACGCGCGTTCTCACAGAGGACGTCGTGGAGATCGATCCCGGTCAGCGTCCGTTTCGTCTGGTCACCACCAGCGGGCAGGAGATCCTCGCGGAAACGGTCATCTTGGCCACGGGAGCGAACGCGAAGTGGTTGGGACTTCCCAACGAGCAGCGGCTGGCCCAGTCAGGGGGCGGAGTCAGCGCTTGCGCCGTCTGCGACGGGGCGCTGCCCCATTTCCGCGACCAGGTCCTGGCCGTCGTCGGTGGCGGTGACACGGCCATGGAAGACGCCCTGTACCTGACGAAGTTCGCGAGGCAGGTGGTGGTGATTCACCGTCGCGACGAGCTGAGGGCTTCAGCAATCATGGCCGACCGCGCCATGGAGAACGAGAAGATCTACTTCGCATGGAATACCGTCGTAACCGAGGTCCACGGCGACGATGTCATCACCGGGCTTCGTCTGAGGGATACCCTCACCGGTGAGGAGCGCGACCTCGAGGTCGGGGGGCTCTTCGTGGCCATCGGCCACAGCCCCAACACGGACTTCCTGCGGGGTGTGGTCACACTCAAGCCCAACGGCTACGTCGAGACGCCCATCCCGTGGCGGACGCAGACGTCGGTGCCGGGCATCTTCGCCGCCGGCGACGTGATGGACGACTACTACCGTCAGGCGGTGACGGCCGCGGGCACGGGCTGCATGGCGGCCCTGGACGCCGAGCGCTGGCTCGCGCACGGAGGCTCCGAGGCGGAGCACACGGCGGAGGTCCAGGAAGAGGCCGCCGTCGGAGGCTGAGCTTATTGCTCGTCGGTCATGGGGCCGGTGGCGCCCAGCAGTCGTCCCCCGTCCACCGGAAGGACGTGTCCGGTGACGAAGTCGGCGGAGACGAGGTAGAGGACCGCCTCGACGACGTCCGCGGGGCTTCCAGTGCGGCGCAACGCGGCTTGCTCCGCAACGGCATCCCACCGCTCCTCCGACCAGTCGTCAGGGGCGAGCACCGCCCCGGGCGCGATGGCGTTCACGCGGACATGGGGTGCGTAGCTGCGGGCCTGCACGCGCGTGAGGTGCGCCAGCGCGGCCTTCGACACGGCGTGGTGGGGATATCCGGTCCAAGCCTGGAGGGCGGAGAGGTCAGTGATGTTGACCACGCAGCCCTTCGATGGGCGAAGTAGATCGAGGGCCGCACGAACCACGAGGTGCGGCGCACGAACGTTAAGGGCCATGGCCGCGTCGAACTCGGCGGCATCGACGTCTTCCAGGGGCATGGAGCGGAAGGACGCTGCCGAGTTGACGACGACGTCCAGGCGGCCGAACCGTGACCTGACCTCGTCCACGAGGTGGTCGGGCCCGGCGGGGTCGGTCAGGTCGGCCTGCACGGTGTGACAGGCCCGACCCAACTCTTCGATTTCACCGCGGGTGTCCTCGGCGGCGCGTGCCGACGACCCGTACCCGACAACGATGTCGTGTCCGGCCTCGGCGAGGCCGAGAGCGATGGCGCGACCCACTCGCACGGCTCCTCCCGTCACCAGAGCAACCGGAGTCGTATCAGCGAGAGGTTCGTAGCGGTGGCGTTTACGGTCGGTCATTGCGAGACTCAGGGCCGGGCTTTTGCTCGAGGGTTCGACAGCACACCAACACGTATGAAGTCGACAAGGGAGAACCATGCCGAACGTCACAGGCAAGGTGGCCATCGTCACCGGAAGCACCAAGGGCATCGGGCAAGCCATCGCTGAGCGGATGGTCAACGAGGGCGCGAACGTCGTCGTGACCTCGCGCACCGCAGACGATGTGGAGAGCGTTGCCGATCGCCTTGGCGAGCACGCCATCGGGATCGCGTGCGACGTCTCTGACCCTGCATCCTGTCAGGCCCTTGTGGATCAGGCGGTGGAGCACTTCGGCCGCCTCGACATCCTCGTGAACAACGCCGGCCTCGGGATCTTCAAACCCATCTCCGAGATGAGCGTCGAAGAGTGGCGCCTGCAGGTGGACGTGAATCTCGGTGGCGTCTTCTATTGTTCGAAGGCGGCGCTTCCCCACCTGTCGGCAACCGGCGACGGATACATCGTCAACATCGGCTCGCTGGCCAGTCGGAACACGTTCGCCAGCGGCACGGGCTACAACGCCAGCAAGTTCGGTCTCCTGGGCATGACAGAGGCGATGATGCTGGACGTCCGGTACGAGGATGTGCGCGTCTCCATCGTCATGCCCGGTAGCGTGAACACGCCGTTCAACGACAACGAGACGGCCCCGGAGCGAGGATGGAAGCTCGAGGCCGACGACTGTGCGCTGGCCGTCATGCAGCTCCTGGAATATCCGAAGGAGGCACACGTCAGCCGCATCGAGATGCGGCCGGCCCAGCCGAAGCGGGGATGAATTTCGGTTGCGGGTGTGGGGCCATGGTGGGGTACTTTGGAGCACGCCGGCGGGATAGCTCGAGATCATCGGATTCCACGCCAACGGGGGTAGACCATGAGTGTAGTTCGTAGCGCCGCGGCTCTCACAGCCGCCATCGCGGTGGCGGCTTGCTCGGTTACGCCTGCCCCGCGGACGTCCGGGCCTGTCCCGCTCGTCTCCGCCGACGCGGCCTCCTTCGCGCCCCTCGTACCCACGTCGGCCACCGAGTCGTCGTGCGTCCAACCGTCTGGCGCGCCGTTGCCGCCTGGAGGTCGGGCCGTGGCCATGCGCTATTCCGGTCCTCCGCACCGTCAGGTCACGGTGACCCTGGACGGCGACGGGAATCCCATCAAGTACCTCGACGTGCGCGGAGACCTCTCGGAGAACGACGGCGACGCCGGGAATCGAACCACCATCGGGCTGTTTCTGGAGCAGGGCTATGCTGTACTCAGCAACCGGTCGGCGGCCGAGGCCCCGGTGATGCTCGAGGTCCCTGTGGACGATGTGGTTTCCTCTTCGCGCCTGGGAAATCCCCGCGAGGTGATGCACGAGGTGCTGGAGAGCTGCGACCGAATCAATTGACGGTCGCGCCGACTTCGCGTCGCCAGGGACCTCTGTAGATTCAAGGTCCGACACACTCCACCATCGATGGCAGTCAACGAGGAGATCGAACCCCATGGCCGGCGGATATCGGATCGAAGGGGATTCTCTTGGAGAGATGAAGGTTCCGGAGAAGGCTCTTTACGGGGCCCAGACGCAGCGAGCGAAGGAGAACTTCCCCATCAGCGGGCAGGGCTTCGACCGGCGTTTCATCCGGGCGCTGGGTCTCATCAAGAAGGCCGCGGCTGAGTCCAATGCCGAACTTGGCCATCTGGACGGCGCCATCGCCGACGCCATCGCGACGGCGGCCGGGGAGGTGGCCAGTGGCCGGTGGGACGGCGAGTTCGTCGTCGATATCTATCAGACGGGCTCGGGGACGTCGACGAACATGAACACCAACGAGGTCGTGGCGCGTCGGGCGACCCAGCTCATGACTGACGGGACCGAGGTCCATCCCAACGACCATGTGAACTTCGGTCAGTCGTCCAACGACGTGATCCCGACGGCCATCCACGTATCCGCTCGGGTGGCCATCCAGGAGGATCTGCTTCCGGCCCTGGAGCACATGCGCGCCGCGTTGGCGGAGAAGGCGGAGGAGTTCGACGACGTCATGAAGTCGGGGCGTACGCACCTCATGGATGCAACGCCCGTCCGCCTGGGCCAGGAGTTCGGCGGATACGCCACCCAGGTGGCCAAGGGAATCCACCGGGTGGAGGCGGCGGCCGAGGAGCTTCAGGAACTGGCTCTCGGTGGGACGGCCGTCGGCACGGGGATCAACACCGACCCGGCCTTCGCCGCCAAGGTCATCGAGCGGGTCTCTCGAACCACCGGCATCCTGTTCACCGAGGCGGGGAACCACTTCGGGGCTCAGGGCGCCAAAGACGCGGCCGTCAACGTGGCCGGTGCCCTGAACACGGTGGCGACGAGCTTCATGAAGATCGCCGACGACATCCGGTGGCTCGGCTCGGGCCCGACTTCGGGGCTCTACGAGATCAGCTTGCCAGCCATTCAGCCGGGTTCGTCCATCATGCCCGGAAAGGTGAATCCGGTCATGTCCGAGGCGATGATGATGGTCTGTGCCCGCGTCATGGGGAATCACACCACCGTGACCGTCGCAGGCAGCCGAGGCAACTTCGAGCTGAATGTGATGATGCCCGTGCTCGCCCAGGCCCTTCTGGAGTCCATCACACTCCTGGCGGCCATCGCCCGGGAGTTCACCGACCGGTGCATCGTGGGGATCGAGGCCAACGAGGCGCGGGCGCAGGAACTGCTGGAGAAGAACCCCTCCATCGCCACGGCCCTCAACCCCTACATCGGCTATGACAAGGCCGCCGAGGTGGCGAAGGAGGCGGCAAAGCGTGGGGTCAGCGTGCGCGAGGTGGTCTTGGAGAAGGGACTCCTCGCCGCCGACGAGGTCGATGGAGCGCTCGACGTACGGGCGATGACGGAGCCCGGTCTGCCGGACAACTGATGGCGCCGTGGCGGTCGTCCGGTCGGCCCTGGCGGCTGCTCCTGCGGCTTGTCTGCGTCGTCGGCATGACCGGATGCGGAGGCGTCAGAGACGGCGTACCGGACGTCGTGGTGCGGGACTCGGCGGGCGTCGTGGTACAGGAGTTCACGGCTGATCTGCTCGACGGCGTGCCGTCCCTCCAGCTGCCGGTGGAGCCCGAGGTGCGGATCGGGGTGGTCCAGGGAGCCCCGGAGTATCAGTGGACTCGCCCCGTGGCCGGAACCAGGCTCTCCGACGGGAACTTCGCGGTGGTCGAGCAGAATCCTGCGGAAGTGAGGATCTTCGACCCCTCGGGCCGCTTCGTGACGCGGATGGGAAAAGACGGCGACGGGCCCGGCGAGTTCCGGTCACCCACGGAGATCGCCGCCCTTCCTGGCGACACGCTCCTGATATGGGACCGGCGCGCGCAGCGCTTGACGTGGTTCTCCCCGTCGGGGGTCCTGGAGCGGGAGCTGACCGTGCGCGAGCCCGGAGGCATTCTCAGCCCCCGCCACGTCGCACTGTCTTCCCGCGGGGTCGTGGCCCTCGGATCGACCTCGTCAGTCGAAGATCTCGCCAACCAGGGCAAGATCCGGGACGCCTGGCAAATCGTGAGCGTCGGTCCGGAAGGTGAAGCCGGGCTTGTACTGGGCTCCGTTCCAGGCGCTGAACGCGACATCGCCGTCCAAGGCTCCGGCGCCGAGATCGTCTCCGTGAACGTCCGCGGGCGTTGGTGGTGGGGCGAGGGCTTCGCATGGGCCTCGACCAGGGGTGTGTGGACGGCTGACCGGTTGACCCTGGAAGCCCGACACTTCGATGCGGAGACGGGGCTGGACCGGATCATCCGCATCTCGGCTGAACACCGTCCCTTCACGCCCGCACTTATCGACTCGCTGCACCAGTTGGAGCTCGATCGAGCGGCGGATCCCGAGATGCGCGCGCTCTGGGAGGCGGACTTCGAGGGCCGGGAGTATCCCGAATCCGTTCCGCCCGTGGCCTCCGTTTTCGCCGATGCTGTTGGTCGAGCCTGGATCGGTCTCACCGACCCACCGCCGGAGCGCCTGCCGTCGGGCGAGCACGTAGGTGTGCGGCGGTGGGCTGTTTTTCAGGAACAGGAAGGCGTGACCGAAGCAGGTACCGCGATGGAGTTCGTCGGGGTGCTCAGACTGCCGCCGCGTAGTCACCCGCTCTTTGCCGACGGGGAGGGCTTGCTCCTGGTGCGGAACGACGAGCAGTTCGACGTGGCCTACGTCGAGTGGTTCCCCTTCGTCGATCGGTAACGGGAAACGGGCCGATCCCGGGAAGGGATCGGCCCGCGAGGCTCGAAGGGCCTCCGTGCTTCTCGGTTCGCCTAGAAGGGCAGCGCCAAAGGTGCCAGGCGCCTCTCCGCGGCCCGCTCCATGAATCGAGGGGTGTAGGCGCGGATGTGTCGACCGCCCGCGTAGACCTCGATCATGTGCAACTCCCAGGGCCGGAACGTCTCCAGGTAGGCGAGCCCACCCAGAAGCGGCATCTCGTCGACGTAGACGACAGGCTCCACGACACGCCCGCGTACGACCAGGCACCGGTCACCCCGGTTCCCGTTGCAGGACGTCATGGGCGCGACCGCCCGATACTCGACGAACTCCAGCGCATCGCGGGCGGTGCTGGTAGCCAGGTCGTCACGCTCGAATGCGTAGACGCTGGTCGCCGCGGCGTTTCGTCGGGACCGGAACCGATCAGAGACCACCTTTAGCCCCTCCAGAAGAACGGGCTTCGCCTCGAGGTCGATGACGATCAAGGCGTCGCCATTGGCGACGGTACCCTTCCACGAGCGGGTCTCGTAGCCGAGCTGTTCGATCTCCAGTTCCAGCGTACCCGGTGTCACATCTGGAATCCGGAAGCGTCCGTCGTCATCGGTGAGGGCGCCCCACTCCGTCTCGTGAAGGCCGACCCATGCTCCCACGAGGCCGGCACCGCTTTCGGCATCGACCACCTGACCGGTCACCTCGAACGAGATCTCTTCCTCTCCATGCTCCTGGCCGGAGAGCCCTGAAAACAGTAGGCCGATGGCGGCGATGGCCATGAGCAGGCCGAACAGGGTGGAGCGAAGACCGCCGCTTCGCACCCCTCCTAGCGTGTTTCTCGTGTTGATCATTGTTTCCCCCGAAATCAGCGTCATCCCATCCCTGGAGAGCTCTGGTTGGAGCTCGTCCGGGCCCTTCCCAATGGCAACGCCCATGCCAGTGAGGACTCCCGGTCTCCCGGATCCTCATAGGCTCACCTTAGCGACTGCAGCACAAGATGTTACACCCGCGCGAGTACTTCTGACGGTCGTAGGACTCGGGTGGCCGAGTGTCCCTCGAAGGGGACGAAGGGGCGGTGTCGGTGAGGACGGCTTCTCCCAAAAAAAAGCGAGTGACGGCAGGTGCAAGCACCCACCGCCACTCTTGGCACGCCCCCCCAGGGCGTGTTGCCCACCCGTACTGGCGTGGGACTTTGTGCCGGCTGGACGACTAGGTCGAACCGAACCGGCACGAAGTCTTTTTATGCAGTCTTACGCTCGAGATCAAGCTCGAAGACCATTTTCTCTTTTACATCTGCAATTGGCATGCCGCCATGCGGGATGACCCGGGTGACGTCACAATCAGCATAGAGAGGATAGGCCCAAGATCCAAATCTTACCACTTGAATCAATTCAGGTTCGCTAGATGCGACCGTAATGTCGACCCTTTCGGTAATGGAACGCCAGACGCGATCCACCAGGCTCATCCGTTCGGAGACCGAATCGGCCCACAGCGCGAGGCGGATTCTCTTGCGTTCCTGGACCGACATCGGCCGCACAATGCGACGGTGGCCTCGGAACGTGTGGGAAAGAAGAAAGGCGACGGCCTCCTCTTCGGGCACCGGCTCGACGCCGTGGTCGTGAAACCCGGGCGTCTTCACCCGGCGGCTGTCACTGAGGTCGATATATCCGTCGGCTGCGATGCGCATTCTGTTCCTCCACTCTGTCCGCCACTGCGGGGGGTCATAGCCTCGCTGCGGGACAGTTGGAAGAGCCGTGCCGCAAGATGGCGTACGAAGAGCGAGGCCGCGGAAGTAGGCATAAAACGTTTCTATACAGTCGCTTATGGGATCGTCGTGGCGTCACCCTGTGACGGGTCGTTCGTGATTCGCCGCGACAATCCTTCCGGTTCTGGCAAAGTTTACCCAGCTTCCCGCGATGTCCGATCCAACGGATGAACTCGGTGCCCACGTCTCGGCGGCAGGGGGAGTGCATCGCGCTCCCGAGCGCGCCCGCGCCATCGAGTCGGTGGTCCTCCAACTGTTCACCAAGCAGCCGAGCCGGTGGGCCGAGCCCACGGTAGACGAGGCGATGGCCGGGGCATTCAAAGAGGAGCGTCAGAAGTACGCCATCCAGGTCGCCGGAGCGCACGACTCCTACCTCATCAATCTGTCGAGTCCCGACGCCTCACTCTGGCGGCGCTCCCAACGCTCCTTCGAAGCGGAGCTCCGGCGGTGCGCCGTGCTGGAGCTGGACTTCCTCGTCACCCACCCCGGGAATGCAACCGACGACGACCTGGAGGAAGGACTGAGCAGAAACGCCCGCGGTGTCGCCGAAGCACTCGCGCGGGTAGACGGGCCGACGAAGGTTCTTCTCGAGTTGACGGCGGGGCGTGGCACCACTGTGGGAGCCAGCTTCGAGAATCTTCGGGCCATCATCGACGAGATCCCGCTGCCGTCGAGGGATCGGGTCGGGGTCTGCGTGGACACATGCCACGCCTACAGCGCGGGGTACGACCTGGTGGGGGGCTACGACGAGGTATGGGAGGACTTCGACCGCATCCTCGGCTTCGAGCGCCTGGGCCTCATCCACCTCAACGATTCCAAGCACCCCTTCGGCGCTCGGAAGGACCGACACGAGGGCATCGGCGAGGGAACGTTGGGACCAGAGCCCTTCCGTCGGATCATGAACGATGACCGTCTGGTGGAGGTGCCCAAGGTGCTGGAGACCCCGAAAGGCGATGACGTGGTCACCGCCGACCTGAGGAATCTGGGCATCCTTCGGTCCATGAGGGCCGAACGGTAGGCCGGACCGGGTCGGCTAACTCCAGCGTTCCTCAGCCCCCCTCTTTGGCGAACATGTCGACGATGAGACCTCGCTCCGACGGGTCGGTGACGTGTCGCCCGTACCTCGAGCGGAAGAGGAGGGCGACGAGGAGCACCGCGCCGAAGCAGACGACCAGCACGGGGCCGGTGGTCACGTCGAGGGAGAAGGAGAGGGCCAGTCCCGTGACGATGGCCACGGTGCCGGAGCCCCACGCGATGAGAAGAGCCTTGAAGAAGTACCTGGTATAGAAGAACGCGATGACGGCTGGGATCACCAGCACGCTGAAGACCATGAGCACGCCGGCGATGTGGACCGATGACGTGATGATGACTCCGAAGGTGGCGTAGAAGACGAAGTCCCATGTCTTCAGCCGACTCACACGTTCCGGCGCGAAGGTGATGGCCAGCAGCGTCCGACGGAGGAGGTAGTGGAAGAGGCCGATCGCTCCGTAGGAGAGGGCGACCTTGGCCACGGTCGGCCATGTCACCCAGATGAGCTGTCCCGTAAGTGTCTCTTGCAGGTGCTCGGTTCCTTCGGCGGAGAAACTCGACAAGAGGATGACCGCGGCCGACGCTACCACGAAGGTGATTCCGATAAGCGCTTCCTGGGGCACCGGCGAGTCCTCGAGGCGCGTCACCGAGAAGATAAGAGCGCCAATGAGGGTGAAGGCGAAGGAGAAGACGTATCCCTCCATCGAGCCGTGGGCGGCACCGAGCATGAAGGCGACGGTGCTGCCCAGGGCCGCGATCTGCGCCAGAGCCAGGTCGACGAAGATGACTTCGCGCTCGATGACGTGCAGGCCGAAGTAGGCATGAGTGAAGAGAATGATCATGGCCGCCGCGAAGGGCGGCAGCACGAGCTCGATCATCGGCGGACGGCCGCCACGAGTTCGGACATCCAGAGGTCAACCAGATCGAAGTAGCTGTCGTTTCCGACACGAGGGTTGGTCTGCATGGGCACGATGACCGCCTGGGCGTCGCCCCGGTTGGCCACGTTCTCCACCCTGCCGGGGTCGAAGTAGTTCGCGGCGAGGACCACGGAGATCTCCTCGCTACGCATGAGGTTGATGAGGCGCGCCACGTGTCGTGGCGTCGGCGAAATACCTGGCTTCGACTCGACGTAGTCGGCGCACTCGACGCCGAATCGCTCCTCGAAGTACGACCAGTTCACGTGGTAACAGATGATGTTCTGGCCCCGCAAGGGCATGCCCTGCTGTAGCCAGCCGCCCAGGCTCTCCACCAGCGGTGTCCCTTCGAACTCGTTCGACTCCAGAAAGCCGAAGAGGGTGCCGTTGAGGGCGAGCCGCTCGAGGGTCGGTCCGTCCAGGAGCTCGACGAGTCTCGCCCCGAAGAGCCGCTCGTACGTCTCCGCCTGGTAGGCGGCGAGCCCCGCCTCGAAGTGAGCGCTCCGGTCGGGAGCCACACGCTTGAGTCCCGTGGTGATGTTGCGAGCGATCTGGAGGGCTCGGAGCGGATCGGTGTGGAGGTGGGGGTTCCCGTAGATGTGCACGTCCCCCTGGCTGCGGTCGGCGGCGGCCGGCACGTCGAGTAGTGTGATGCCGGTGTAGGCGGTTACGTAGCCTCGGGCTCCCTCCAGGACGTCGGAGTTGCCGGCCTTGTCGAGGAGGGCCGGTACCCAGAGCTCGAGGTCGAGGCCTGTGTTCACGAACATCTCGGCACGGCGTAGCTCGAGGGCATAGCTCGGCTTCGGCCGCACGAAGTGAGAGTCCTCGTTGGGGTCCGCGATGGAAACCACGTCCACTTCGGCCCCGCCGATGGCCCGGGTGATGGAGGCGTAGACGGGGAGCGTGGTGACGACGCGAACAGGGGCGCGTACGATGACGTTCTCAGCGGCAGCCCGATCAGGGGCGACGTCAGTACCGTTCAGGGCCAGCGCTGAAAGCACGATGGTGGCGAAGATCTTCATGATGTCCTTCCCGTGTGGGATGGTTCTGGGCTGCGCATGTTCGACAGCGAATCGGCGTTCGTCGGCTCAGTACGTGGCATGACGATGGGGTCCCATTCCGAAGGTCACCTGGAGGACGAACATCCCGGTTCTGGGCTCCTCTTCGAATGCGCTGAGTGTGTCGTATTCGGCTCGTATGCGGACGTACTCACTCTGCCACCATGTCAGCGTCGGCGAGAACAGCCATTGCGTCTCTTCGGGCTCGAGAGGGCTCTCCACCCTGTCGAAGCGGGCCCCGATGAGCCAGTCGGTGTTGAGCCGGAGCTCCGCCATGGTCCACAGGCCGCTGGCGTCTCCGGTGCCTGCCAACATCGGGTCCTCCTCGTTGGCGAGTCCATCGAGAAGCATGTAGCCACCGCGCAGAGTGAGTCCCGCGCGACGGGATCGCTCCGGTGGGATCCAGTTGAAGGCGGCTTCGACGCTGTACAGATTCCGTCCGAACGAGGCGTCCTCGTCTTTGAAATGGCCGTTCAACCAAGCGCCGCCCAACTCGAAGTCCACCGAGTTGCCGAGTTGCCAGAAAGCGTTCAGGTGGGTAAGGACGCTGGCGCTCGACGCCTCTCCGAAAAGGGCCTCGTTCTCGCTCCGCGTGACTTCGACCGTGGCTTCATACGTGCCCGCACCGCCTCCGCCGAAAGGAGCCAGCCACGTTACCGACACACCGGATTGGGCCAGTGACTCTTCACCGAGGAAGGCGAGATGGGGTAGGGACCGGCTCTGGAAGGGCAGTGCGTGGGCATGCCAACGGTTCAGGTTGGTGAGTCGTTGGAAGAACTTGCCGAGTTTGAGGCCGAGGCCACCGGGGAGGCTGACCCACTCCACGTAGCCCTCCTCGATCTCGAAGCCCTCTCCACCGTGACCCTCCGCCTCGCCTTCGTGGCCTCCCTCCTCGCCCTCCTCCTCGCCCTCGTGGCCATGCCCGTGGCCGCCGAGCTCTCCACCGAATGGCACCACCTCCGGGCCCACCCCGTGGCGCGAGATGAAGACAGCAGCCCGGGAGTACGGGTCCAGAGCCGACTGGATCGACAACTCGAACTCACGCCAGAAGAAATTGTCGGCGTCGGTATCGTCGGGGTCGAGGTGCCCGAACACGTCGGCGTTGAGGCTGATCTCCGGGTTCAGGCCCTGGAGGGACCGTTGCCGACCGACGAACTGTTGATCCTCGGATACGTCGGATGCGGGGTTCGCTCCGCCTCCAGCCGCGGCCGCCGCCGCAGCGGCCGCGCGAAGGTCGGCCAACGCGTCACCGGCCTCCTCGTCGCGGCCTTCGGCTCGAAGACGTTCGACTTCACGGCTAAGACTGTCGACCAGGGCCGCGAGTCGTTCGACCTCGAGCCGGAGCGTATCGGTTGGGTCCTGGGCGGCTGCCCGGGACGGAGTGGCAAAGGCGATCGAAGTTGCAACGGCGAGCAACATCGCGGGGAGACCCGCACGACGAAGTCGGTAGTGCATGATGGTGAGCGCTCCGGAAAAAGTCCCTGCAACTGACGAGTGGCCCGCGATGGATGCCGCGGGTGTGGCCCGAAGGGCCTGGATACGGCTCGTCAGCCCAGAGGTGGCGCTCGAGAACGCTTGTTCGAGGCCCAGGCGCGGGCCGAAGGGACATCCTCGGTGGAGGGTGCTGTGGAGGTGACACCGTCCGCGTGTTCCGGGTTGTCGACGGAACGACCTTCGAATGCGAAGTTCGCCCCGACCTGGGTGCAAACGGTGTGGTCGTGCCCGGACGGGCATTCACCTGGGTCGTGCTCGGCCTCGGCCACGGGGTGGCTGAATAGCGCACCCTGCTCGAGCACGGGGACCGCGACGCTCAGGGTGAGCATGAGCACCGAGATCACCGCCGCGATACCCATCCGGAACGGGTTGCGACGAGATCGATTCATGATTGACAAGCCTAGTCTACCCCATCTCGGGGTGTCAACGAACCCAGGTATGCTGCCGCGCGGTGCGGCACCTGCTGCCCGGAGAACTGGTCATGATACCGATTTGCACCTATATTCGATCCCCGCACATCGAAGGGCTCATTTATTGAGCCAACAAATCGAAGCCGGGACTGACTCCCGGGCACGACGCTAGGCCCCCTCGAGGGGAAAGCGGCAGGGCCTGGGGAGGTTACCACAAGTTACAGACCGGGCTTCAATAAAGCCCCTTCGGTGTGTGTTCGAGGGCCGGTGGCCGACGCGATTCTTCGCGAACGGCGCCGGCCCTCGGTGTTTCTGCCCGAGTCTCCACGGGTGTCACTGGCGCCGCGGTGGATCGCGACCCGGGCCAGCGGGTAGGCGAGCGTTCACCAAAGGCTGCTCGAAGCCACCCAGCGGTCTTCTAGCCCCCGAACCCGACCCGGAACGATGTCCGTAGTCCGAGCCACACGCCGCGCGCACTTCTGCGCAGCCCATCGACTTCACCGCGAAGAATGGTCCGACGAGCGAAACCGAGAGGTCTTCGGCGACTGCTCCAACCCCAACTGGCATGGCCACAACTACGTGCTGGACGTGACCGTGGAGGGGCCCGTCGATCCCGAGACGGGCTTCGTCATGGACCTGAAGCATCTCAAGCACGCCATGGCCGCTCGTGTCGTCGACGACGTCGATCACCGGAACCTCAATCTCGAGGTCCCGTGGATGGACGGTGTCATTCCTTCGACGGAGAACTTCGCGGTGGCCATCTGGGGCCGACTGGCCGACGCCATGCCGAAGGGCGTGAAGCTGTGTCGGGTCTTCGTCCAGGAGACGCCCAACAATTCCGTGGAGTACACCGGACCCGAGAACGCAGAGGCCTCATGAGCACAGAGGGAAGAACCGACCTGAGCGGGGTCGATTTCGAGGATCTCGTTGCCGAGATGATCGCCCGTCTCGGCGACGACCCGAACCGACCCGGAATGAAGAAGACGCCGGAACGTGTAGCGAAATCGATGGCGTTCCTGACCCAGGGCTATTCCCAGACTCCTGAGCAGGTGCTGGGCGATGCCCTCTTCGACGAAAGCCACCAGAGCATGGTCCTGGTCAAGGACATCGAGCTGTACTCGCTCTGCGAACACCATATGCTCCCGTTTTTCGGGAAGGCGCATGTGGCCTACATCCCCAACGGGAAGATCGTGGGCCTCTCGAAGGTGGCTCGCCTGGTGGAGGTTTTCGCCCGGCGGTTCCAGGTCCAGGAGCGGCTCACCGAGCAGATCGCCCAATCGGTCTGGGATACGACCCAGCCTCAGGGCGTGGCCGTGGTCATCGAAGCCTACCACCTCTGCATGATGATGCGGGGGGTCCAAAAGCAGAACTCGAAGACCCTCACTTCGGCCATGCGCGGCATCTTCCTCGAAGACCATCGTACTCGTGACGAGATCCTGCGCTTCGTCACGAGCTCTCACCCGCCCCTATCGTGACTGACGCGCCCACGTCCGACGGGCCTCGCCTCGTCGGCCGGACGGCCCTGGTTACCGGCGCAAGCCGGGGCATCGGTCGCGAAATCGCCCGCCGGATGGCGGATGAGGGCGCCCGCGTCTTCGCCTTGGCTCGCAGTCGGGACGCACTGGACGACCTGGCGGCCGAGGCATCGGGGGTGCACCCGGTGCAGTGCGACCTCACCGACGACGCTTCGACCTGGCTCGCCCTCGACGAGCTGGTTGAGAGCGAGGGTGGCCCCCCAGACGTGGTCGTCAACGCCGCGGGTGTGTTCGGCATCCGTCCCCTGGCCGAGGAGACCGTGAACGGCTTCGACGCCCAGATCGCCGTGAATCTGCGCGCACCGTTCCTGGTGATCCGCGCGCTCTTGCCGGCGATGCTGAAAAGGGGGTCGGGGACGTTCGTGAACGTGGGTTCGGTGTCGGGATACAGGGCCTTCCCGGGTAACGGCGCCTACTCGGCCACAAAGTTCGGCCTCCGCGGGCTCCACGAGGTTCTGGTGGAGGAGCTCCGGGGAACGGGCCTTCGGGCCACGTTGGTCGAGCCGTCGGCAACCGATACGGAGCTGTGGGATCCACTGAATCCCGACGACGACCCCCACCTCCCGAGTCGTGCCGAGATGCTTCAAGCAGGCGATGTCGCAGAGGCCGTCTTGTTCGCTGTGAGCCGCCCCGAAGGTGTGAGCTTCCCGGTGCTCCGGGTCGAGCGGGGATGACGTGCACCTCCTCCTCACGGACCGCCTGACCTGCCCTCGTTGTGGGCCGCCGTTCGGCTTGATCCTCCTGGCCGACCGCATGACCGACCGTCGGGTCCATCAGGGGACACTGGGGTGCCCCAATTGTCGGGACTCGTTTTCCGTGGATGACGGCTTCGCCGATTTGCGGGCTCCCCCCCGGGGCACGCTGCCGAAGGGGCTGGCCGGGCCCGACCCTGGCGACGTCGAAGCCGACTCTGCCGCGAGGAGTGCCGACCCCCACGGTGCCGGCCCGTTCGGTGCCATGGGGGGTGTCGACGCCGGAGGAATCTCCGAACGCCTCGTTGCGCTTCTCGGCATCCACCGGGGACCGGGGACTGTCGTGTTCACGGGTCGTGCGGCGCGCCACGCCGCATCGGTCACTGTCGTGGTGGACGACCTGGAAGCTGCCGCCGTCGATCCAGACACGCGCGGGTGGGCCGAGGCACCTTCGGTAAGTCGCATGGTGGCAGCGCCGGGACTTCCCTTCTACTCCCGGATGCTGCGAGGAGCCGTAGTGGATGCCGCGGCCGGGCGAGGTATCGTGTTCGAAGGGGCGAGGGTCGTGGCTCCCCGGTCCCGCGTGGTGGTTCTCCATGCCGAAGAAGACACCGTCGCCGTGTTGGAGGAAGCAGGATTGGAGATAATGGCGGCCGAGTCCGGAACGGTCGTCGCCACAAGGGGTTGAGCGTTGCGTCCTCCCCTGTCGCTCGTCTACTTTTCCGGCAGCTTGAAGGCCCCACGATTCAGGCCGCTGGCGGTTCTACATCGTCGATCTCCGGACTCGGTCTCCGGAGACGTCCCGATCTCTCGAGCACCCTGGTACATGGCCTTTTGGAACAAGTTGCTGGGCAATGAAGAGGCCCGACCGGTCGACTATTACCAGGAGGGCTGCGGCCTCCTCTCTTCCGGCAAGTTCCACGAGGCTTTGACGTCGTTCCGACTGGCGCTCAAGGAATCCCCCGGCGATGCGATCATCCTCCAACAGATCGCCATCTGCTATACCCGCATCGGAATGGTCGAAGAGGCGGCGAAGACCTATCGCCACGTGCTTCAGAAGGATCCGTCGGCCTCAGGGGCCCACTACGGCCTCGCTTTCATCCTCCTCCGTGGGGAGGATCCCAGTCAATCGATTCCCCACCTCGAGGCCTTCCTCGCCAACGCGCCCGACGACGAGGAAGCCAGCGCACACGTCGACCACGCCCGCTGGACACTGTCGGAGCTACGTGAACAGGGCCACGAAGCCCGGACCGACGCGGCGACGCCCGATGCCGGACTCTGATCTGCGGCAGGTCCGCCTTCGCTGGACGGGGGAGGGGCTGGCCTTTCGAGGCGGCCCCGACGGAGGAGTCGAATCGGGGATCGACAGTGACGGCGTCATCGGTCATTCACCCATGGAAGCGCTGCTCATGGCCCTCGCCGGGTGCATGGCCGTGGATGTCCTCATGATCCTGGAGAAGTCGCGGGTGCCCATCGAAGAACTCGAGGTGGAAGCGGTGGGGCGGCGGGCCCCTACCGTGCCCAAGCGGTACGTGGCTGTGACCCTCACCTACCGGTTGAAGGGCCCGTCCGGTGCAGACCGGCCCAAGGTCGATAGGGCGATCGATCTGTCGCGGGACAAGTACTGTTCGGTCCTCCACACGCTGGATCCGGAACTCGACATCGACATCGAGGTCGAGACGGGCTCGTGACCACGCTGCACTACGTCGCCGACGATACGCCGGTCCCGGAGTCGACGCTCACGGATCTCTTCTTCGAGGCCGTGGATCGGTTCGGAGGTGCCCCCGCCTTCCAGCGCTTGGAGTCCGAGAGCTCCGTCGTCGATATCTCGTACGACGAAGCCCTCGAGAGGGTGCGTCGGGTCTCCGCCGGCCTGGTGAGCCGGGGCATCGAGCGTGGCGACCGGGTCGCCATCCTCTCGGAGAATCGTCCGGAGTGGGCCCTGGCCGACTATGGCTGCCTTTGCTCCGGGGTCATCGTCGTCCCCATCTACCCGACCCTGACGGCCTCCCAACTGGCTTACATCCTCGGGGATTCGGAGGCACGCCTCGTTTTCGTATCGAGCCAGGAGCAGGCCGAAAAAGTGATTGAGGCCGCCGCCGACCTACCGACGACGCCTCAGGTGGTCACCTTCGACTCCACGACGGTGCTCGACACGGTGCCGTGGAGCCTCTTCCTCGATGTGGAGCCCGAGATCGACGCTGTGGCGTTCCGGGCCGACGCGCTGGGCGCCCAGCCACACGATGTGGCCACCGTGCTCTATACATCCGGGACCACCGGGCAGCCCAAGGGCGTGATGCTGACGCACAACAATGTGGCGTCGAACGTCCGGGCGTCGTGCATGATCCTCCCCATCGGGAACGCGGACAACACCTTCAGCTTCCTCCCCCTGTCCCACATTCTCCAACGCATGGTGGACTACCTCTTCTTCTGGACGGGGTGCACCATCGGATACCCGCGATCCCTCGAGACTCTCATCGTAGATCTGAAGAAGCTCGAGCCCACCGTGGTGGTGTCGGTACCGAGGATCTACGAGAAGATCTACAACGGGGTCATGGCCGCCGAAGGCCTGAAGAAGAGACTCATCGAGTGGGCCGCGGGAGTTGCCGACCGGGTCGCCGACCTGAGGCTCGACGGCAAGGAAGCAAGCGGTCTGCTGGCGCTCAAGTACTCCGTGGCCGACAAGCTCGTCTTCTCCAAGGTGAAGACCGCGGTGGGAGGGCGGCTGCGCTTCTTCGTGAGCGGAGGAGGGCCGCTGGCTCCGTCCCTGAATCGCTTCTTCTATTCCATCGGGCTCACGATTCTCGAGGGGTACGGGCTCACGGAGACCAGCCCCGTCACGAATGTGAACACCGTCGAGAACTTCCGGATCGGGAGCGTCGGGAAGCCGATTCCCTCCACCGAGGTGAAGATCGCCGAGGACGGGGAGATCCTCATCCGGGGTCCGCAGGTCATGAAGGGGTACTACAAGAAGCCCGAGCTCACGGCGGAGGTCATCGACGCCGAGGGGTGGTTCGCCACGGGCGACATCGGCGAGATCGACGCCGATGGCTTCCTGTCCATCACGGACCGGAAGAAAGACATCATCGTCACCGCCGGTGGAAAGAACGTGGCGCCTCAGCCTGTGGAGAACCTCCTCGCGACCCACGGTCTCGTCGAACAGGTGGTCATGGTGGGCGACCGACGGAAGCACCCGTCCATCCTTGTCGTCCCTGCTTTCGGCCCCCTGGAGTCGTGGGCCCGGGGCGAGGGCATCTCGTGGTCTTCGCGAGGGGAGCTCCTGGCAGACCCGGCGGTGGTCGCCCACATGGAGTCCCAGCTCTTCGGAATGCTCGGGGCGTTCGCTTCCTATGAGCAGCCCAAGAAGCTGGCTCTCCTGGACGAGGAGTTCACCGTGGAGAACGGCATGCTGACGCCCACGCTGAAGGTGAAGCGTCGGGTGGTTCAGGAGAAGCTGGACGCCGTCATCGACCGGCTGTATTCGGAAGAAGCCGCCGACTGCGACGTCTGAGCGGCCGTGATGACTTCCCCAGAGGCGGCCGTAACGGTCGTCCTGACTACCGCGCCGGACGCTGAAGTCGCCGAGGCGCTCGCCACGAGGGTCGTCGATGAACGACTTGCAGCGTGCGCCAACATCGTGCCCGGCATCACATCGATCTACCGGTGGGAAGGTGAGGTGCAGCGGGACGCGGAAGTCCTGGTGATTCTCAAGACCACGCCTGCCGTGTCCGATGCCCTCCGCGAGCGCATCATCGAACTGCACCCCTACGACGTTCCGGAAGTACTGGCGCTGGCCGCGCCCGACGGATCCATGGATTACATGAGGTGGGTCGGCGAAGAGGTGGCCGCTCCGTGAGCCGCAAGCGGAAGAAGCGTCGGAAGGCGCAACAGAAGAAGGACCCCGGACAGGTGGAGCTCCTGCCGGATCAGGAGGTGGCGGAGGAGGGGTCGGCAGAAGCCGAGGATGGCGAAGGCGTCGAGGATGCCGCCGAGCGAGCCGCCGCGAAGGGGGCGGTCCCTGAGGACGACGCTCCCAAGAAGCAAACCCGGCCGGATGAGGAAGCGGGCCTCGAGAAGGGAAGCCGGAAGAAGAGGAGGGGCCCCAAGAAGAAGGCTTCGAGGGAGAGGAAGCCGCCAGCGGAAGGGAGCGGCGCTCCGGCCGCCCCGCCGGCAAGAGCGCCAGACGATGACGGGTTCGCACCGGCTCCCCGCCCGGCGGGAAATGAACTCGGCCTGGCGAGGGATCTGGTCGAGTCAGGGCGGATTGGGGAGGCGATGACCCTGTACGAGGCGATTCTCGCCAAGCGGCCGGAGAGCCTGAAAGCCCACAACAACCTCGGTGTGCTTCTCGACGGGCTCGGTGAGCGGACCCTGGCCCTGGAGCATTTCGAAGCGGCCCTGCAGATCGATCCCCAGAACGTCGAGGTGTTGAGCAACTACGGTTCGACACTCACCGAGCTGGCACGATACGACGAAGCGGACGAGGTGCTGCGTCGAGCGCAGCGGTCGGTTCCCGACGACCTCCGGATCCGTCTCGCCCTGGGCATCCTCGCCTTCCGCCGGGGCCTGTACGAGTTGGCCGAGACCGAACTCCACTCGGTATGCGACCGGGAGCCGGAGCACGGGTTGGCCTTCTACTACAGGGGAGAGGCGTTGAATCGGGCCGGCCGCTACGACGAGGCAGCGGAAGTGATGCTCCGGGCGTGTGAGCTTCTCCCCAACGACTCTCGACCCGTATACACCCTGGGTCATCTGTACGACCGAGCGAATCGTGGGGCGGAGGCGGCGGACATGTACCGGCGGGCCCGGGACCTCCAGAAGGACGGTTCGCCGTGATCCGCGTGCATCATGGATCGTATCTGGACGTCCAGGCGGAGGGCTTCGTGCGACCGATTCGGACGGACCTGACGCCGGTGAGCACCATCTCGCGGGACCTGGGCGCAGGGGCGGGGGAGTCGGTGGATGAACAGCTGACCCGGTCGGGACCCATCCCCCTGGGAGGCGCGGTCATGACGCCCGCGGGAGAGCTGCCCTTCGACTTCCTCATCCATGTAGTCGTCATGTCCGAGGACGAGCCTCAGAGCTCCTCGACGGTCCAACGGGCGCTGCGAAATGGGCTGCGACGGGCCTCCGACTGGGCCATGGACTCTCTGGCCCTCCCGCCTTTGGGCATCGGAGTGGGGACCACCGAGCCTGAAGTGGCGGCGCGAGCGCTGGCGGAGCTCCTCTTCAACCACCTCGACGACGGTGCGCCACCTCTGGATCTGACCGTGGTGGTGTCGAGCGCCTTCGAGGCCGAGATGTTCGAGCGACTGATCGTTGAAATGGCTGCTGATCGGTCCTAGGTCCGCCCACCGGGAGTAGCGTCTCGGCTGGGGTTCCGCCGCCTTCGGTCGATACTCGGGTGTAGAAATCGTGGCGTCGGAGAGCCTGGCTCCACATTCATTGGAAGCCGATCCGTCGCCCGAACCGTCCTGAAGACGGCCCAAAAACCGAAGGAGCCGATGTCGAAGCGTGTCCTCGGGACGTCCATCGTTCTGATCTGGGTTGCCATGGTAGGGTGGAAGGCCCGGGACGAGTACTTCCAGCCTGAACTCGCCCGCATCGCCGAAGCTGCGCTGACCCTGGCTCCCGGCATCAATTTCTATACGCTCACAATGGGCGACCGCACGGTGGGGCAGGCCACTTCCCGTCTGGACACGGTCCCCGATGGCTTCGAGCTCGAAGACGTGATGAACCTCGAGCTTCCCGCCCTCGGTCAGACCGGCGTCGCCATCGCGCGGACGAGGGTGAAGCTCAGCCCGTCGCTGGTCATGGAGAGCTTCTCCTTCACGCTGGACTCGGAGGTCGGTCGGTTCGCCGCCACAGGAGAACTGACCCCCGACACCACCCTGCAGGTGCAGATCATCTCGGCGGGCAGCGAGCAGAACCTCAGCTTTCGACTGCCTCAGCCACCCGTCATGTCAAATGTCGTGCCCATCCGAGTGGCCATGGGCGAAGGACTGGAGGTAGGCGAGACCGTCCGGCTACCCGTCTTCGACCCGACGAGCCTGAGCACCCGTACGGTGGAAGTGGACATCCTCGAGCATGACACCCTCTTCGTCACCGACTCGGCGGCCCTGGGGTCGGATGGCCGCTGGATGACTGCCCGGGTCGATTCGGTGCCCGCGTGGAAGATCGCAGAGGTTTTCGGCGGTGTGCGGGTGGAGAGCTGGGTGGACGAGGACGGCAGGATCCTCCGGGCAGAGAGCGGCTTAGGATTCTCCATGGAGAAGACGGAGTACGAACTGGTCCGTCAGGCCCAGGAGGATTCCCGCCTGGCCTCGTCTTCGCCCATCGACGACGACGTGATCCTCTCAACGGCCGTGCAGAGCAACGTCGACTTCGCGGATGTAGCGATCCATGACGAGATCCGCTTCCGCCTCACCGGCGTGGACCTGGAGGGATTCCAGCTGGACGGAGGTCGTCAGACCCTGCGAGGCGACACCCTCATCGTCCGACGCGAGAGTTGGGACGACCTCGATCCGGGCTACCGCCTCCCGTATCCATTCATGGATCTGCGGGAAGCCCTCGAGCCCGAGCCCCTCATCCAGAGCGACGACGAGCGCATCATCCGCCGTGCCCGCGAGGTCACGGGGCGCAGGACGCAGTGGGCTCAGAGCCCGAAGGAAGTCGCCCGCCAGCTCACGACGTCGGTCTACAACATGCTGGAAAAGGACATCACCTTCTCCGTGCCCAACGCGGTGCAAGTTCTGGAGACGCTTCAGGGGGATTGCAACGAGCACACGGTGCTCTACGTCGCTATGGCGCGGGCCCTGGGCCTGCCCGCGCGGACGGCCGTCGGCCTGGTCTACGTGAATGGCGCCTTCTTCTACCATGCGTGGCCCGAGGTCTGGCTCGACGAGTGGGTCGCCGTCGATCCGACATTCGGTCAGTACCCCGCCGACGCCTCCCACATCCGATTCGTCATCGGAGGACTCGCCCAGCAGGTGGAGATCGTCCGGCTCATCGGCAACCTCGACATCGAGGTGCTCGACGTGACCACCGCCCAGCAGTGATGCCCAGCCACCAGCGCCAAGAGGAACGCTCGTGATACGTATGCAAGAATCGAACGCCGCCGTTCTCGCCCCACCCGAGCCGAAGCCGTCGGTGGGCACGATGCTCGAGTTGCGCCATGTCTGGAAGAAGTACGGCCGATTCGAAGCGGTGAAGGGGTTGGACCTCGCGGTGAAGCGGGGCGAGATCTTCGGTTTCCTGGGGCCCAACGGGGCGGGGAAGACCTCTACCATCCGCATGGTGGCCGGCGTTCTTCGTCCCTCGTCGGGTCAGGTGATCGTCGGTGGTGACGACCTGGAGAAGGAGCCCGAGCGGGCCAAGTCGCGAGTGGGGTACATACCCGACCGACCCTACCTGTACGACAAGCTCTCCGGCGGCGAGTTCCTCCGCTTCGTGGCGGGGCTCTGGGGGCGGGAAGGAGACGAGGTCGAGGCGCGGGCCGACCGCCTTCTCGAGCTCTTCCACCTCGCACCCTGGAAGGACGAGCTCATCGAGAGCTACTCCCACGGTATGAGGCAGAAGATCCTCATCAGCTCGGCTCTCATCCATCAGCCCGAGCTCATCGTCGTCGATGAACCCATGGTTGGTCTCGACCCACGATCCGCACGCCTTCTGAAGGATCTCTTCCGGACCTTCGCAGAAAACGGTGGAACGGTCTTCCTGTCGACGCACACCCTCGAAGTCGCCGAGGCCCTTTGCGACCGAATTGCCATCATCGCCGAGGGCCAGATCATCGCCTTCGGGACCATGGAGCAGCTCAGGGAGCAGGCCCACGCCGGGGGCGCCCACCTGGAGGAGATCTTCCTCAAAGTCACCGGCGGGGAAGCCATGAACGACATCATCGAAGGCCTCCGGGAGGCCATCGCACGGTGAACCCCGCTGCCGTCCGACCACGAGCCGGACTTCTCTGGCTCCTGAGGCCGAAGCTCCGGACCAAGCTCAACCGGGCAAAGACCGACGAGGGGAAGCTCTTCAAGGGCTTCCTCCTGAGCTTCGTCGGGCTCTTCTTCTGGACGCTCATATTCGCCGTGATCTTCCGGATGCTCCAGTACTTTCGGGGAACGCAGGGAATCGGGGATCTGCTGGCGGGCAAGCTCCTCGGTATCGCCTTCCTGACGTTTCTGATGATCCTCGTCCTCTCGAACGTCATCACCGCCCTCTCCACCTTCTTCCTCTCCGAGGACCTGGAGTTCGTGGTGGCCGCGCCGGTGGAGTCGGAGACGGTCTACGCGGCCCGCCTCATCGAGACCATCGTCGATTCTTCGTGGATGGTGGCGCTCCTGGCGGTGCCGCTCCTCGTGGCGTACGGCGTGGTCTATGCGGCAGGACCGACATACTACCTTCTGGCCATCGCCACGGTGGTGCCCTTCCTGGTCATTCCCGCGGTCCTGGGAAGCGCGGCCACCTTGCTTCTCGTGAACATCTTCCCGGCTCGTCGCACGCGGGATCTTCTCGCCCTCGTGGGACTCTTTGCCGCGGCGGGCGTGGTGGCCCTCTTCCGCTTCCTGCGTCCCGAGCGTCTCATGAGCCCGGAGGAGTTCAGCAGCCTGGTGGACTTCATCGCCGTGCTCCGTACGCCGACGTCGACCTGGCTTCCCAGCGAGTGGGCGGCTCAGGCCCTGATGACCCACCTGAGCGGCGACTTCGACGCCTTCTCCTTCGCCTTCTTGTGGTCCACCGCCGCCATGTGCCTGGTGGTGGGCGCCTGGCTTCACCGTCGCTACTTCGACGGTGGCTTCACGCGGGCGCAGGAGGGTGCCGAACGCAAAGACGGTCGCCAGCGGTCGCAGGTCGTGGATCGCGCGCTGAGGGGAGCCGAACCGAGCACCCGGGTGATGGTTGCCAAGGAGATCCGGGTCTTCTTCCGCGACACCACCCAGTGGTCCCAGCTCATCCTCCTGGGTGTCCTCGTCGCCGTCTACGTGTACAACATCACCGTGCTGCCGCTGTACACGGGCGAGGAGGTGTCCTTCCTCCTGATCAATGCCGTCTCGTTCCTGAACCTGGGGCTCGCTGGCTTCGTGGTGGCGGCCATCGCCGCCCGCTTCGTCTTCCCGGCCATGTCCATTGAAGGGCGGATGATGTGGCTCATGCAGTCATCGCCCGTCGACATTCGGACCATCTTCTGGTCGAAGTACTGGGTGGGGACGATCCCGCTCCTCCTCGTGGCTTTGCCCCTCATCGTCGGCACGAACCTGGTGCTGCAAGCATCGACCTTCGTTCTGGTGCTCACCACCGTGACGATGATCGGCATCACCTTCGCCCTTACCTCACTGGCACTGGGCTTCGGGGCGCTCTTCCCGAACTACGACACGGAGAACGTCGCCGAGATACCGACCTCGTTCGGTGGACTGCTCTTCATGATGGCCGCTGTATCCTATCTGGTGGGTGTCGTCATCCTCGAAGCGTGGCCGGTGTACTACTTCCTCGACTCCCGCGTACGTGGGGGAGAAGCGGAGGTCGGAATGGTGCCGCTCTTGATGGGCGTGGCCGGAGCCGCCATTCTCACGGCCCTCGCTATCTGGCTGCCCCTCAGAGCCGGAATCAGGAAAGTACAGTCGGTCGACTTCTGACCGGCCCCACGGAGACAGACATGCTGAGCTCGATCAAGAACTTCTTCACGTCGTCCATGAGCCCGGCACCGCAGGCCGATCCTCAGGAGGCAGCCAAGGACATCCGGCTGGCCGCCTGCGCCCTCCTTCTGGAGCTGGCCCACGCCGACCGCGAGTTCACCGACGACGAGCGTCAGCATCTCGAGTCGGCGGTGAGGCGGCAGTTCGGTCTCGACGCCGCGGAAGCCGCGAAGCTCCTCCAGCTGGCCCAACAGGAGCGGGACGAGGCCGTAGACCTCTGGCAGTTCACGAACCTCATTGCCGAGAACTACTCCACCGGTCAGAAGATGGTGCTGGCCGAGATCATGTGGGGTCTGGTGTACTCCGACGGCGATCTGGCGAGCAAGGAGGACTACCTCATGCGGAAGATCTGCAACCTCCTCCGCCTGGAACCCGGCTACCTGGCCGAAGCCCGCAAGCGATACACCGGGGCAGCCGACGACGCCTGAGGTGGCATCGCATTGCACAGGGGTGACAGGCACGGGCCGCCCGAGCATATTTCAAGGGCACCGAGCACCGACCCGACCCCGTTACCACGACGACGATGAATCTCCTCCCCGGCGGCTACACCTTCACCCACGTGGTCTTCTGGACGGTGGTCGCCATGGTGGCCGTGGGCACCAACGCGGTGGCTATCATCCTCTCCATCGGGCTCGGCCTTCTGGTGGTGGAGACGCTCACAAAACAGTGAGCCTCCAGGTTGCCGTATCGCGACTCCGGCGCCCCCCTCGGGGCGCCGTTTTCATTGGGGCTGATCGATGACGTTGTGGTTTCTCGTCGTCACCGGGGTCCTGGGTCTGGCCATCGGAATCTGGTTGGGCATGCCGGGGCGCTACACGCAGACCCCAGACGAGATCGAGAAGATCATGGAGTCGGGCGGCTCGAGACGACGGCGGGCGAAGCGGATCTTCACCCCCCTCGCGTGGATGCAGCGCCAGATTTCCACCAGCGGGCCCTCGGCGGACCGCCGGAGGAAGAGAGGCAGCCGCTCGGGCTTCAAGCTCGAATCTCCGGAAGATCGGGAGAGTTGACTCCTGGTCGGACTACTGGAGGAGGGCGTCCACGAGAATGAGGGCGACGCCGACGAACGCTCCGAGGACGTAGCCCAGACGGACGATGAGCTTGAGTTCACGGTCGGTGACCTTCCGGACCAACTCCTCCATCTTCGGCGTGGGGTAGTGTAGGACCTTCTCCTCGACCCGTCGCGCCACATCGATACGCTCCACCACTGCCGGTACCTGGGTCTGTAGCCACTCCCAGAGGGGATCGCCCATGGCGGCCTCGAGGCGTTGGGCCCCGTCGTCCGGCAACCAGCGGGCCGGCGTTCCAATGGGACGCTCGAAAAGGCGCGTCACGAGGCGCTGGGCTCCCTTTTCCGCGACTGAGCGCGCCGTCTCCGTTCGGGCGGCAGTCACGAGCAGCTCTGCGATTCGCTCGGGCGGCACGTTCTCGAGCACCTCGCCCCATGTCTTCGCACCCGCTTTCTCGAGGCCCGCGTGGAGTTTCTCCACGAGGAAGTCGTGCGTGGCCGGGTCCCGGGCCATGTCCACGATCCACCCGATGAGCGTCGCCCTGGCCTCGACCAGATTGGGATCATCCGGCTGCCCGAGGACCTCGGCCACCGGACGACGCAGGAAATCGACGATGGCCTGGTTCACACCCCGTGCCATGGCCTCCTGAACCGCCGGATCCCGGAGGATCTCCGAGAGGCGCTCAGCGCCCTCCGACTCGATGGTGTCCAGAACCTTGTCCACCGTCTCCTCGGTCATCACCACTCGAGCCACCACCCGCTGGTGGAACTTGAGGTCGCGGAGAAAGCGGTGGAGAAGATCGTGGATGGTCGCTTCGAAGCGGGCCCTGGCCTTGGGGTCTTCCAGGAGCCCACCCAGGCGCTCGGCTGCCAATGGGAGGTAGCTGGCGATGGCCTTCTCCAAGGAACTGATGAGCCCCAGGGGGAGGATCTCCTCGAATGTCCGCCCGGGCTCCAGGAGCTTCACCGAGGCCCGCTCGAGGTAGTCCGCGACTGCATGACGGAAGTCTTCGCTGCCGACGGCGTTCTGTAGCCATTCCTCCACCGCCGACTCCAGGGCGGCCTCGCGAGCCGGCGTCAGCACGCCGCCAATGGGTTCGTCGGCCACCGCATCGACCAGGTCTGCCGCGCGCCTCCCCATGGCACCCTCGAAATCACCCGTCGCAACGTACTCCTCGAGCTGGTCGAGACCGCGGCCGAGGGCATCGTCGACCAGGGCGTCGACGTCCGCACGGACAGCCTGAGGGATCAGCTCCCGCAGGGAGCCGCGCTCGGTGTGGAGCATCTCCTCGAGAAACGTGGCCAGGCGGCTGTCGAAGGCGTCACGGAACTCTACGTTCGCAAACGTACGGGTGAGGTCCTCGGGAGTGAGGAGTCGGTTGCCGACGGTGCGCCCGATGGCGGCGGCGAGCCTCGGCTGGTTTTTGGGGATCGCCCCGTGGAGGAAGCCGATGGTCCAACGCCGGAAGAGCTTCGGGGGCTCATACGGGTGGAAGAGCATCCAGACGGCGATGGTGTTCGTAAGCCCGCCGGCCATGGCTCCGAACACGATCTTCACCAGCGCTTGAACGATCTCTTGAGTCGGCATCTCGGAAAGGGTCTACCGGCGCTCGTGCACGACGAGCCCTCGGACGGGGAAGTCGCCGGCCACCGTCGAAAGTCGGCCCTCGACCTCGTACAGGGCCCGGACGGGAAGGAGGGGGCCGGGGCCTTCCCCTGCCTGGATCTCGGCGGAGACGGCTTCAAGGTGACCTTCAACGGCTTCGTCGTCCGAAGCTATGAGCCACTCCACGGGCACGTCGCGGCGGGCCGGAGGGAAGGCCTCCGTGCGGTCCCAGGTCACCTGCACGTCGGGCCACTGGAATTCTTCGGCATCGTAGAGGGCCCACGCGCGGTAGGCGGAGTCCACGTCTCCACCGTGCTCGACATCGGCGGCGAGGACGAAATGCGCCGAGTCCCCGGACATGAGGAATGCCCAGTCACCCCCGGTGGCCTGGCTGCCTGCCGAGGCTCTGGCCATGTCCAGGATCGTACCGTCGATGCGCTGATCTGCCAGATAGGCCGACCCGGTGAGGAGCTGGAATGTCCCTCCTCGTACACCGGTCCACGCTGGACCGCCCTGGCCGACGATGATCTCGAGGCTGCGGGGGGGGTCTTCGAAGACGATACCGTCCACCACGCCTTCGTCCCCGACGAGGAGCGCCAGCGACTCGTTGGGCAGGATGCGGTTGGGAGCCCGCGTGGGAGGCGTCCACCAGCGTTCCTTGTAGAAGCTGTCCCATACGCCCCCTCGTGCTATCCATCCCGATGCCTCTCTCATCACGGAGTCGGGAAGCTGCCTGGTCTGCATGAGCCATGGAACGATGAAGACGCTGTCTCCCTGGAGCGAGGCAAACACGAAGTTCCGTTCGTAAACGCTCTCGACGAAGTTTCCCGAGTCGGTCTCGGGTTCCCCACCGGTTGGCGCCTGATCCGGCTGTCGCTCAGGCTCGCTGCAGGCGACTGCAAGGACCGCGGCCAGCATCATCGCGGCGGCGCCACGAATGCGTGCGTGCTCAGCTGGATTCACGTGCTCTGCTCGAGTCGAGGCATCGTCGTCGGATCCAGGATCTGATCGGGTCGGGGGTTCAGCTCTTTGTCGAGATGCTTCGTAAAGCGACCGATGAGCCGTCGGCAGCGTCCGTAGTCCCGCACGTCGGTCCGCGTGGTGGCCTCGACGTCCACCCGGGTCTGACCGTTCTCGTCGAGACCGATCCGCACCACGACCTCCGTCTCGAGACGGCGAAGTGCGCTGGTGGCGAGGGCGTCGATCCGGCCCGCACGGTCATTGTCGATCACGACCGTCCACCCCCTGAGACGGCCACGGATCACCCGCAGGGAGGTCTCCCAGACATGGTCGAAAGGAATGGTGTAGGTGCGTCCTCTCAAGCGCGGATCCTCGGCCCCGGGGGACGTCTCCGACGACTTCTCGGTGAGGCCCCGGACGAGGGGGTTCACCTCACCCACCGGTCCTCGGCCCGAGAGCGAAGCGTATGCTGACGCTGGCGGTTACGGTCTGGTTGCCGGCCTCGATGGGCGTAGGGGCTGCCTGAGCCCGGCTGAATGACATGTCCTGCTCCATCATCAGGGGACCGGGTCTCGATGCGCCCCCGTTGACCTCCAGCGGGACCCCGAGGCGGTAGCCCAACGTCTCGGCAATGATCCGGGCCTCGGCGGTTGCGTCTCGGACGGCAGCGGCCATGGCCTCGTTCCGCGCCTCCTCGGTGTTCGAGGCGAAGAACGAAAGGCCTGCGACCCGGTTGGCCCCGGCTCCGATGGCGACGTCGATGATCCGACCCACGAGATCCACGTCGGCAACCGTCGCGCTGACGTTGTTGTACGCCGTGTAGGCGATGATTTCCCGGGTCCGTTGATTGTTGTTGGTCGAGTACTCGGGGCGCAGCGAGTATCCGAAGGTCCGTAGCTCGAGGCCAGGAAGATCCGCCGCGCGTATCGCCCGGAGGACGGCATCCATGGCATCCGCGTTGGCCTGGGCCGCCCCACCGGCATCGTCGGACCTGGTTTCGACGGCGAAGGAGACGGAAGCGCGATCCGGTGCGACATCGACGCTGCCGGCTCCGTTGACCTGGATCCATCCGGGCTGGGTCTCCACCTGGGTAGGCGTCGCCGGGGGAGAAGGGGGCGCCGCCTGGCCCGATGCCCCCGGTCCGCCGCAGGCGCTGACGGCCGCCGCCAGGAGAGTCGCTTCGACGATCCGTTTCTTCATAGTCTCGCCTTTCCGCTTACGAGGTGCCATGAACCCGTTTATAGTGTGGCCAGAACGCTGTCGGAGACAGCCCTGTAGCTTGGCTTCCCCTCGCCACAACCCGGTAGACACCGATGAAAGCCGTGATTCCCCTCGCGGGAAAAGGTACTCGCCTTCGCCCGCTGACCCATCATACGCCCAAGCCACTCCTCAAGGTCGCTGGTAAGCCCGTGCTGGCCTACATCCTCGATGATCTCGTCGAGTTGGGCGTGACGGAGGTCGTCTTCATCGTCGGCTACCTGCGGGAAGCCGTCGAGGAGTGGATCGGCGAGGAGTATCCGCAACTCACGGGCCACTTCGTCGTTCAGGAAGTGCAGGACGGGACGGCCGGCGCCATCGCCCTCGCCGAGCCCTATGTCGACGAGGACGTACTCATCATCTTCGCCGACGCGGTCCTGGAGGTCGACTACGGTCTTACGCGGACGCTGGGAGCGGAATACGGAGCGGTGCTTTGGGCCAAAGAGGTGGAGGACTACCAGCGGTACGGTGTCATCGTCACCAACGACGACGGCACCATGAAGAGAATCGTGGAGAAGCCCTCCGAGCCGGTCTCGAAGCTGGCCAACATCGGCCTTTACTACATTCGCGACCATGAGCTCCTATTCGAAGGGGTTCGCCATGCGCTGGCGAGCGAGCCCGGTCCCTCGGGCGAGTTCTATCTGACCGACGCCTTCCAGTACATGGTCGACCAGGGGAGCCTCCTCACGACGGCTCCGGTGGAGGGCTGGTGGGACGCTGGTAAGCCGGAGACGCTCCTGGAGACGAATGGTCACCTTCTCGCCACACGACGGGGTGGGGTCGACGCCGGCGCCCACGTCGAGGGGGCCGAGATCATCGAGCCTGTCCGGATCGAGGCGGGGGTGCACGTCCACGGCGGCATCATCGGGCCGAACGTCACGTTGGAGGCGGGAGCGGTGGTCGAAGGGTGCGAGCTGCGCGATACGGTCATCGGCGCTCGGACCCGGCTGGAGTCGGTTCGACTGCACGACTCCATCGTGGGCGCCGACGCTCGTTTGTCCGGCGTCAGTGGCTCGGCGCTGGTGGCCGACCACTCCGTGGTGGTGGAGGGTTAGGCGGGGCCGCTCGCGGCCCGGAGGCAACGTTCGACGCCGAGCCTGGTGGCGGTCAATTCTCCGCCAAGCCGGCCACGGCCAGGATCACGTAGAGGGCCCGGACGATGCCGTCCGGGCCTTTCGTGTTCCGGTACCATTCATCCGTGGTGTGGGCTTTGCCTGCCTCTCCTCCACAACCGAGAGTGATGGCCGGGACGCCACACGCCATCGGTACATTGGCGTCGGTGGACGAGCGAGCCAGTCGCGGCTCTGTTCCCAACAGCCGCGTCGCCGCCAGGGCCGCCTGGACCAGGGGGTGTCCATCGGCCGTGGCTCCACCGGGGCGGTCGCCGATGACGTGCATCTGGTAGTCCAGCTCCCCGCTCTCTGACGCCTCCGCACGCACGACCTTCTCCACCCCAGCCACCAGATTGGCGAGGGCGTCTTCGTCGGTGCTCCGGCAGTCGATCTCCAGCCAGCTCTCCTGGGGGATCGCATTGATGCTCTTGCCACCACCGAGCCGGGCTACGGTGAGCGTCGTCCTGGGGTCGGTTGGGAGTTCGAGCGCGGTCAGGCGCGCCCCGAGGGTGACAAGCGCATGGGCGGGGTTGGCAACGCCCCAGTCGACCCACGAGTGACCGCCGGCTCCGTGGATGGTGATGCGGAAGCGGCGTGATCCGAGCCCGCGAGACACGATCCGTTCGATGCCGGCCCCGTCGAGGGAGATGAACGCGCTGGCCACCTGGTCCGCGGGTGTCGGCATGTCCGCGCGGGCGACGACCGCAGGGTCTTTTCCGAAGAGCCCTTTGACACCCCGCAGGTCTCCAGCCCCCTCCTCGCCGACGGTGGCTACGAAGCGGACGGGTTTCCGGGTTCGGACGTCACCGGCGCCGAAGGCCTGGGCCAAAGCGACGAGCGCGGCGAGCCCTCTTCCGTCGTCGGAGATGCCTGGTCCGCGGAGAAGGGGTCCTTGTCGGGTGACGGTGACGTCTGTCTCGGCCGGAAAGACGGTGTCGAGGTGGGCCGTCACCATGAGCGGCGGGACCTGGATTTCCCCCGGGAGGCAAGCCGAGACGTTCCCCGTCTCATCCATCCCCACATCCTGGAGCCCCGCTTCCTGGAGGAGTTGGGCGACGCGCTTCGCCCGGGCCTCCTCGCCGAAAGGTGGTGCTGGGATCTCCGTCAGCTCGATCTGCGTCTCGAGGGTCGCCTCGTCGCTCTCCTGCAGGACCCGCACGAGAGCCATGACGTCCGCGCGCTCGGCGATGGCCCTCAAATCGGCCTCCACCATCGACATGAGTTACGCCTCCGTTACCAAGGCCGCCCTTGGCCGTTACGGACGGCCGATATGCTTCCGGGCATCGAAAAGGGAGCGCGGGGCTCCTTCGAAAAGATCGGTTCCAACGTCAACGACGGAAGGAGCAATGAACAATCCAGTGGAACGATGCTATCGCATCGGGGCCTTCATGGTCCAACGAAGTCTTCTGTTTCTCCTCCTTGGTGCCCTCTCGGGCATCGTGCCTTCCACCCTGAGCGCGCAGGACGCGGGCCGCCTTGTCGGCCGTGTGCTGGACGGAGAGACTGGCCAGCCGCTCTCCAGCGTTCAGGTCTACATCTCCGACGGATCGGCCGGCGCGCTGACCGCGCTCGACGGTAGATACGTCATTCGGAACGTGCCTGCGGGGACCTACGACGTCACCGCGCAGAACATCGGGTACGGCTCCAAGACCGTCACGGGTGTCGTGGTCCAGGCTGGTCAGACCGCCGAGCTCGACATCACTCTGACGTCTCAGGCCGTCGAGCTGGAGGAGATCATCGTCACGTCGTCCGCCCAGCGCGGTTCGACAACGGCTCTTCTCACGGAGCGGAAGCTTTCAGCGGTGGTGTCCGACGGCATTGGCGCGGAGCAGATCTCCCGCTCACCGGACGGAGATGCGGCAGCCGCCCTCAGGCGTGTGCCGGGGCTGTCCGTGGTCGACGGGAAGTACGCGTATGTGCGCGGGCTCGGCGAGCGATACAGCTCGACCACGCTCAACGGCGCGCCGCTGGCATCACCTGAGCCCGACAAGAAGGTCATTCCCCTCGACGTGATTCCGTCGGGTCTTCTCCAGAGCATCGTCACCTCGAAGAGCTACTCTCCGGACCAGCCCGGCGACTACGCCGGCGGCCTGGTGCAACTCGAGACCCGCGACTTCCCGTCGAATCGGATCCTCAACGTCAGCGTATCCGGCGGCTGGAATTCGGTGGCGACGGGCGCCGACGGAATCGGCTACGCCGGCGGTGGACTGGACCTCCTGGGCTTCGACGACGGAACCCGTGGCTTGCCGGGCGCCATCCCCATGGACGGTCCGGTGACCCGGAGCAACTTCACCGACGCGCAGCTCGAGGAACTCGGCCAGTCCTTCGGTGGCGACTGGGGCCCCACGGATCGGAAAATCCCGTTCAACGGCGGCCTCGGTCTTTCGTACGGCGACGACTTCGACTTCGGGGAGAACCAGCGAGCCGGATTCATCGCCTCCTTCAACTACTCCGCCGACCAGAGCCTGCGGGCCAACAGCATCGAGCGGGTCTTCGCGTCAGCCGGTGTCGCCGACCCGGAAGTGGACTACCGGGGGACAGTGGCGCAGCAGTCTGTCACGCTCGGGGGCCTGGTGAATCTGACCTACCAGCCGCGTCCCACCGATCAGATCAAGCTGGCATCGATCTACAACCATCTCTCCACGGATGCTGTCCGGATCTACGAGGGCTTCAACCTCGATTCGAGCACGAACCAGTGGAACTCCAGGCTCCAATACATGGAGCAGACGCTGCTGAACACGCAGCTCGAAGGTGAGCACCACCTGGGCTTCCTCGCCGACGCAGTCCTGAACTGGCGTGGCGCGTTGACGCGGGCGTCCCGGTACGAGCCGAGCACGCGCGAGTCTCTCTATCAGGAGTTCGATGGCGAGTACATCTGGGACGACTTCATCCAGAGCGGCTCGGTCTTCCACCAGGACATGGTGGACGACGGCTGGAACGCCGGGACATCGCTGAAGCTCCCCTTCGACCTCGGGGATTCCCCGGCGAGCGTGTCCGTCGGCGTCAGCACCGACCGGAAGGACCGGACGGCCTTCACCCGCCGTTTCCGTTTCCGGCCCCGGGGCTCGCTCATCGACAGTGAGGCGCGAACGCTGAGTCCCAACGACCTCTTCGACGATGCGTACATCGACCCCGATGGTTTCGTCATCCAGGAGGCGACGTTCCGCACCGACAACTACGATGCCCTTCAGGAGATCGATGCGGCCTACGCCATGGTCGATTTCGAGGTATTGAACGGCCTGAGGCTGTCCGGCGGCGCTCGGATCGAGCGCTCGATTCAGAGTGTGTCCCCCAAGGACCTATGGGATGTGGCCGGCCTGGATCCGGTGGAAGGAGCAGAGCGCGAGTCCACCGACGTTCTTCCCGCCATCAACGCGACGCTGGCGCTGGGCGAGTCCATGAACTTGCGGGCGAGCGCCTCACAGACGCTTGCTCGGGCCCAGCTTCGGGAGCTGGCGCCCTTCTCGTTCGCCGACTACGCCGGCGGGTACCTCGTCATTGGCAACCCGAGCCTCGATCGGACCCGGATCGAAAACTTCGATCTCCGGTTCGAATGGTTCGGCGGCCCTCAGACCGTTTTTGCCGTCAGCACCTTCTACAAGCAATTCGATGCTCCCATCGAGGTCTCGGTGCTCCCGAGCTCGGAGCTCCTCAAGACGTGGGTCAACGCCGAGGGTGCCAACAACTACGGACTCGAGATCGAGGTGCGGTCGGACCTGGGCTTTCTGGCCCAAGGCCTCGACGAACTGTCGTTCAACGGCAACCTGACGCTCATTGAATCCGAGGTCACCAACGGTTCGACCATTCAGGTCTATCTGCCGGGGACGGGTCAGACGGATCTTGCCGTGGTCGCCAAGAAGCGGGCCCTGCAGGGGCAGTCTCCCTACGTGCTCAACGGTGGCCTGACCTGGGCACCCATCGAAGGCGGGGCTAGCGCAACGGTCCTCTTCAACCGCTTCGGGCGGCGCATCGATGCCGTCGGGGGCCAGGCAACGCCGGACATCTTCGAAGAGGCGCGCAATCAGCTCGACGCTGTCGTTGAGTGGCCGATTCAGGGCGGTTGGAAGGCCAAGATCTCGGCCTCGCGGCTCATCGGTAACGAAGTCGAATTCACCCAGGGCGGCGGACTTCTGAGGGCGTATGACCTCGGTCGGTCCGTTTCGCTGGGCATCAGTTGGGGGCTGGGCCGGTAGTGACCGAGCTCATGCCCGCCTGCTCCGCCGCCACTCCGGCGGTGGAGCTCACAGGTGGGTCGCGAGAGGCGCGGCCCGAAAACAGCATTCCCCTACAGGAGAATCTCAGGATGCTTTCAAGAGGTCGCATTCTTCCTCTCGTGGCCGCACTGGCCGTTTCAGTCGCCGCGTGCGGCGACGAAGATCCCGTCGACATGGGTGGGGATCCACCCGCAACTCCCACCGGGGTCGCAGTCAGCGAGTCCGGCAGCGCGCTCGTGGTTAGCTGGAGCGCCGTCGCAGGCGCCACCGCCTATGACGTCGAGCGGCGGACGCTCGGTTCCAGCACGTTCTCGGCCATCGCCGCCGACCTGACCGAGACCACCTATACGGACGACACGGTGGTCGAGGGCACGTCGTACCTCTACCGGGTCATCGCGAAGAACGCCGACGGAAGCTCGGCACCGAGCGATCCGGCCGATGGCCTCATCGATCCCAACACGGCGGTGCTCAGTGGCACCATCGAAACCGACGTCACACTCGATGGGGCCATCACCTACACCATCACGGGCATCGTGACGGTGGAGGACGGAGCCTCGCTGACGATTCCGGCGGGGACACTCCTCCTGGGCAGCACCGAGGTCCAGCCCTCCGCTCTCATGGTCCGACAGGGTGGGCAGATCTTCTCCAACGGCACCGAGACGGACCCGGTGGTCTTCACGTCCGGTGCCGCGGCGGGCTCGCGCGAACGTGGTGACTGGGGTGGTGTGGTGATCAACGGTTACTCCATCTGCAACTTCCCGGCCGACGAGTGCGTGGGCGAGGGTGCCTCCGGTCCGTACGGTGGCACGATGAACGACGATGACAGCGGCTCGATGACGTACACGCGCATCGAGTTCGCCGGCTACGAAGTGTCATTCGGCAACGAGCTCAACGCGTTGACGCTCAACGGCGTCGGGTCCGGCACGACGCTCGAGGCCATCCAGACTCACTACGGGTCCGACGACGGCTTCGAGTTCTTCGGCGGCACGGTGGACCTCAAGTGGGCGCTCGCCACGGGCATCTCCGACGACTCCTTCGACTACTCGACGGGTTGGCAGGGCCGGGGGCAGTTCTGGATCGCCCAGCAGGACCCCGACGACGGCGACAACGGCTTCGAGGTGGACGGCAACGAGGACGACTTCGATGCCATGCCGCTGACAGACCCGATCATCTACAACGTGACCCTGGTCGGTAAGGGTCTGGACGGAGCCGGTGGTACCGCGGGCGAATCCGTGGACGGTCTTCGCCTACGCCGCGGCACAGGTGGCGACATCTTCAACGCCATCGTCATCGGCTTCGGCGGCGCAGGCGTCGACGTCGACAACGCCGAGACCGTTGGTCGCTACACGGTGCAGAACTCCATCATCGCCCGTAACGCCGCCGACATCAAAGCCGCAGACGATGGACCGTTGGAAGACGAGTCCTACCAGGCCGAGGTCGAGACGAACGCCGCCTGGAACAACCTGGTGGGCACCGACCCGCTCCTCACCGACCCGTTCAACCTCGCGGCTCCGGACTTCCGTCCGGGGGCAGGGTCGGAAGCGCTCGTGGCGGCGGGTAATGCTGCGACGCCTCCCGCGACGACTGACAACTTCTTCGACGTGACCGCAACGTACATCGGCGCCGTCGACCCGGACGCAGCCACCCAGTGGTTCGAGGGGTGGACGACGTTCGCGCAGAACTGATTCAGTGAACGACGAAATCGAGGCTTCACCGGTGTCCTCCGTGCTTCACCATACCCGCGCTTCCTGCGCCGCTCAGCGGACGGCAGAGGAGTTGTGCGGAGGCACCGGCACCTCGTCTCTCGCGAATGACGGCCTCCCCGAGGGGTCGAGGCGGGTCCGGGCCCGAACCATCTCGGCTTCGTGGCCTGCCGCTTTCGTCTTGGCAGCGGTCGTAGTGGCAGCGACGGCGTGCGGCCTCTCGTCGTCAGACGACCGTGGGGCTCTTCGCCTTGAGAACGCGATGCCTACCGCGGATGCTCTCGGCGAGCACGTACTCACGGCTCTCTCTCTCCAGGACACCATGGCCCTCGGCATCGTCCGGCTCACGGAGTCGGAGCACAATGAGATCGTGTGGCCGGAGCTTCCAGCGTCGGCTCCGGAGGTCAACTTCCCCGTGGACTACGCCTGGAAGAACATCCAGAACCGGAATGCACGTGGTGTCGGCCGGCTCCTTCCCTTTTTTGCGGACCGCTCGGTGGGATTCCAGAGAGTGGAGTGCAGAGGAGGAGTCGAAGCCTTCGAGACGTTCGCGGTCCAGACCGATTGCTTCGTGGTCTTCACCGTCGATGAAGGACCGCAGCTCTGGGAGGCGCAACTCTTCAAAGATCTCCTCGTCCGGGGTGGGGGGCACAAGATCTTCCGGTACTACGACGAAGAGCCGCGTCCGTACCGAGGACCAGCGGCGACGCACCCGTGAACCGACGTACCGGGTGCCGGGGCGACATGACCCCGGCCACCGTCCTCTCTATGTTTAGCGGACCCTCGAGGGGAATCCGCGCCGAGAACGGAGAGCATGGACGAGCAAGCGCTCATTTACGATTGGAACGAGGCCGACGGGGGCTTCGACTGGGCCTCGCTGGGCGAGATCCAGCTCGACGACGAGACCCTGCGGGACGGTCTCCAGAACCCTTCCGTTGTGGACCCGTCCATCGAGGACAAGATCCGGCTCCTGCACTATATGGACCGGCTGGGGATCCACACCGCGGACATCGGGCTCCCCGGAGCCGGACCTCGGGCGGTGGAAGCGGTCACCGCTCTCGCGCAGGAGATCGTCGACTCCGGGCTCTCCATCCAGGCGAACTGCGCCGCGCGCACCGTGGTGGCCGACGTGGAGCCCATCGCCGAGATCAGCCAGAAGGTGGGTGTGCCCATCGAGGCGTGCACCTTCATCGGGAGCTCGCCCATCCGGCAGTACGCCGAGGACTGGACGCTCACGAAGATGCTTCGCGTCACCGAGGAGGCGGTGAGCTTCGCCGTTTCCGAGGGCCTGCCGGTCCTCATGGTCACCGAGGACACCACCCGGGCGCATCCGGACACGCTCAAGGAGCTTTACGGGACGGCCATCCGTTGCGGGGCCCGTCGTCTCTGCATCGCCGACACGGTCGGGCATGCTACGCCCGAGGGCACCCGTGCGCTGGTGCGCTTCGTCATCGAAGAGATCGTCGAACCGTCCGGAGAGGACGTGGGCGTAGACTGGCATGGTCACCGCGACCGGGGCTTCGGACTGGCCAACGCCATCGCCGCCATCAAGGCCGGTGCGACACGGGTTCACGGCACGGCACTGGGTATCGGCGAACGCTCCGGCAACACCGAGATGGACCTCCTGCTGGTCAATCTCCAGTTGCTCGGGATCCACGACGCGGATCTCACCGTTCTCCCGGCCTACTGCGAGTTGGCCGCCGAGGCGTGCCAGATACCGCTGGTCCACTCCTATCCCGTAGTGGGCGAGGACGCCTTCCGGACGGGTACCGGCGTACACGCGGCGGCCATCGTCAAAGCTCAGGCGAAGGGCGATGCGTGGCTCGCCGACCGGATCTACTCGTCGGTCCCCGCCTCCATGGTCGGACGGCGGCAAACCATAGAGATCGGACCCATGTCCGGCCTCTCGAATGTGAAGTACTGGCTGGGGGAACGAGGCTACGATCCGGAAGACGAGGGGCTGTGCGCTCGCCTCTTCCAAGCAGCCAAACAGACCGATCACACCCTGACCGAGGGGGAGCTGGAAGCACTCTGCACGACCGGCTGACCCTCCAGCTCCCGACGGTCGGAGTCTCCGGCCATCTTGCGGAGGGACACCGTTGAGCAGGCTTGCCCAGGAATACATGGAAGCCACCAAGTCGACTGTCGTGCCGCGGGTCCTCGTCGTCGAGGACGAGCCGGACATCGCCGCCCTGGTGGCATATCAGCTCACCCGAGAGGGCTTCCGGGTCGAGACGACGGGAAGTGGTACCGAGGCGCTGGACGCAGTGGGTAGGGAGATCCCCGATCTCGTGGTCCTCGATCGGATGCTGCCGGGTCTGAGCGGAGACGACGTCCTCCAGCGGCTCAAGGCCGACCCGGTGACGTCCCACGTCCCGGTCCTCATGCTGACCGCGAAACGCGAGCAGGAAGACCGCATCCAGGGGCTCGAGCTCGGAGCCGACGACTATCTCACGAAGCCGTTCAGCCCACGGGAGCTCGTGCTCCGGGCTCAAGCGATCCTCCGCAGGGTGCAGGAGACGGGGGGGACGCCAGGTGGACGGATCCTGAAAGCCGGGCCCATCCGCCTGAACCCCGAATCGCACCGGACGTCCATCGGCGAGGACGAGCTCTCTCTCACGCCCACTGAGTTCCGCCTGCTCCAGGCACTCATCGAGCGCAGAGGGCGGACGCAAAGCCGCAAGCAGCTGCTGGAGAAGGCGTGGGACATGGAGGCCGGTGTGTCGGACCGCATCCAGACCCGTACTGTGGACATGCACGTGCGACGCCTCCGGGCCAAGCTGGGAGAGCTTGGTGACTGGATCCAGACCGTGCGTGGCTTCGGATACCGTCTGAAGGTGCCCGAGGGCTTGGATTAGGTCCCCATCATCAGAGGATGCCCATGCGATTGAGGGTCCACCATCCTCTGTTCATCGGTTTCGCTGGTGTGGTGGGCATTCTTGTCGCCATCATCATCCCGCTCCTGGGGACAGGTCTCAGGGGCGAACTCGATGACGTGTACCGGCAGGAATTGGAGCACCAGCTCGGGCTTGCTCACGCCCTCCTCGAGGTCTCGGACGCGTCCGACCCGCATGCGCTCGCTCGACTGATCACTGAACGCATCGACAACCGGGTGACCTTCATCACCATGGACGGCACGGTGTTGGCGGACTCGTATGTGGAGCGCGCGCGGATCCCCACCATCGAGAACCACATCGACCGGCCGGAGGTCCAGGGAGTCCTGGCGGGGGAGACTGTGAGCTTCTCCAGTCGGACGAGCGCCACCGTGGGTCGATCTCATCTCTACGGTGCTCGGATGGCCACCCTCGGTGGCGAGGCCCTCATCCTCAGAATCGCCACCCCTCGAAACGAGATCGAGCGCGCCGTCGGCGAGGTTCAGAACACCGTCGCCCTCATCGGGCTGGCGACGCTCGGCCTCGCGCTCATCGCCGCCTATGTGCTCAGCAAGGCCTTCACGCGACCCTTGGTGGCGCTCGCGGATCGCGCCGGTCGGCTCGCTCACGGTGACTTCACCACGCGGGTGCCCCTTGGCCGGGTAGCCGAGCTGCAGGACCTCGCCGGTGCCTTCAATCGGCTCACCGAGGAGCTCAGGACGCGTTTGTCGGAGCTGTCTCGTGAACGCGACGAAATGCAGACCCTCATCGACTGCATGGCGGAGGGCGTCGTCGCCCTCACGGATGACGCCCGGGTGCTGCGCATGAACCGGGCGGCCCGGAAGCTTCTGGAACTCGACGATGTGCCTGCCTACGCCCCCGTCAGCTCCGTGGTGCGCGACGGGGCGCTCCGGAGGGCCCTGGAGCGCAGCGTTGTCGTGGAAGGGCAATCGGGGGAGTTGGAGATCGAAGGGCAACACGTCCTCTGGGCGTCGCGCGCGCTGGACTCGGGTGGCGCCGTGACCACCCTTCTCGACATCACCGAGGTGCGGCACCTCGAGCAGGTACGAAGGGACTTCGTGGCCAACGCCTCCCACGAGCTCAAGACTCCCCTCACGGCCATCCGCGGCTTCGCGGAGACATTGACCGAGGCGGATCCGCCGGAGCACCTCCGTCGGCAGTTCCTGGAATCCATTCGCGTGAACACCCTGCGGCTCCAGAGGCTGGTGGACGACCTTCTCGATCTCTCGAGGTTGGAGGCCGGCGGGTGGGCCGCCGCACTCGAAGAGGTCTACGTCCCGGAGACGGTGGAGGAGGCGAGGGAGCTCATCGAGGTCCCGGAGGGGTCGAAACGGACCCTCATTATCGAAGGAGAGGCGGTGGTCATGGGTGATCGGGCAGGGCTGGTCCAGGTGTTCCGCAACCTCTTCGAGAATTCCGCACGCCACACTCGGCCAAACGGGACCATCCGAGTGGTCATCCAGGCGGACGAGGCGTCGGGTGTGGCCCGAATCGAGGTGGTCGACGATGGCGAGGGAATTCCGCTGCGATCGTTGCCGCGGATCTTCGAGCGCTTCTACCGCGCGGACAGCTCCAGAGCTCGAGAAGTCGGTGGGACGGGGCTCGGGCTCGCCATCGTGAAGCACCTCGTATCAGCCATGGGCGGTGAGGTCGATGCCCAGAGCGCCCTGGGACGAGGTACAACGATTCGTGTAACGCTTCCGCTAGCGGCGCCTTGAGGTCGCTGCTCGGTGGGGAGCGGCGGGATCGTGCCATGACCCTGAGCGGTCGCCGAAAGCTCCGTTACCTATCTGTTACAATTTCGTCTCTCTTCTGTTGCCTGGTTCCTCTACGCTTGTGAACTCCTTTGGACTCCATCCTCGAGCGAACAACAGGCGATGAAGCGCTTTTCCTCTCTTCCGATTCCCGTGGCTACCGCCCTGCTTGCCTTTGGCGCATGCGGCGGAGACGCCGGTGGCGATGGCACCTCCTTGGCGGGCGCCGTTCAGATCGATGGATCGAGCACGGTCTTCCCCATTGCCGAGGCGGTGGCCGAGGAGTTCCAGATCGCCAATCCCGACGTTCGTGTCACGGTTGGCGTTTCGGGTTCCGGTGGCGGGTTCGAGCGGTTTTGTAACGGCGAGACTGATCTCTCCAACGCGTCGCGGCCCATCCGGGAGTCCGAGGTCGAGGAATGCCACGCAGCCGGCGTCGAGTTCACCGAGCTGTCGGTGGCTTGGGACGGCCTTTCCGTCATCGTGAACCCCGCGAACGACTTTACCCAATGCCTGAGCGTCGAAGAGCTCCGCCGGATCTGGGCTCCTGATGGCGGCGTGAGCACCTGGAGCGATGTCCGGACCGAATGGCCGGACGAGGAAATCCGCCTCTATGGTCCAGGTACGGATTCAGGCACCTTCGACTACTTCACCGAGACCATCCTCGGGGAAAGTGGTGCCAGCCGCCCCGACTTCCAGGCCAGTGAGGATGACAACATCCTCGTCCAGGGCGTCTCGGGTGACCGTTACTCGCTGGGCTACTTCGGCTATGCGTACTACGCCGAAAACCAGGATCGGTTGAAGCTCCTCGAGATCGATGGTGGGGCCGGATGCGTGGCTCCCTCGGACGATACCATCGAAGACGGGACATACGCGCCCCTCGCCCGCCCCCTTTTCGTCTACGTGAAGCACTCGGCTCTGCAGCGTCCCGAAGTGCGTGCGTATGTGGACTTCATGCTATCCGAGGCGGCCATGCTCGTGCCGGCGACCGGCTACCATGCCCTGTCGGAGGCCCAGTACCAGGAAGGCCTCGCCATGATCGCCGAGGCCGTGAGTGGCACCGACTGAACGAACCGACGGATCGGAGGACCTAGGGGCGACCGGGCGCGATCCGGTCGCCCCTACCGTCGTGTCGGGACTGGGCTTTCAGCGCACGAAGAACGTCCAGGAGCGGATCATTGGCGGCGTCCTGTTTTCGTGTGCGGCCATCTCCACTCTGGTCACGGTGGGCGTTGTGGTCGTTCTCCTTCGGGAGAGCCTGATCTTCTTCTCCAACGTGCCCGTCTGGGAGTTCCTGACCGGCACCCGGTGGCAGCCTGCGTTCACCCCTCAGCGCTTCGGTGTGCTGCCTCTTCTGGCCGGCTCGGTGATGGTGGCCGTCGGTTCGGCCATCATCGCCCTGCCCTTGGGTCTGATGACGGCCATCTTCCTCAGCGAGTACGCTGGACAGAGGCTGCGGGGCATCCTCAAGCCCGTACTCGAGATCCTCGCGGGCATCCCGACGGTGGTGTACGGCTACTTTGCCCTCACCTTCATTACGCCGCTTCTCCGGCAGTTCGTGCCGGAGACGGATGTTTTCAATGCTGCGGCCGCGAGCATCGTCGTGGGAATCATGATCATTCCCACGGTCTCGTCGCTGTCCGAGGACGCCCTGCGGGCAGTGCCCCGTGCCCTTCGCGAGGGAGCTTATGGTCTGGGGGCGACAAAGCTGGAGGTGTCGACCAAGGTCGTGGTCCCGGCCGCCCTCTCAGGGGTCTTCGCTTCGTTCATCCTGGCCGTTTCACGGGCCATCGGTGAGACGATGGCGGTGACCATCGCCGCGGGTAACCTTCCGAACCTGACCCTGAATCCACTCGAGTCCATCCAGACCATGACTGCGTATATCGTGTCGGTGAGCCTCGGCGACACGCCTCAGGGTACGGTGGCCTATCAGACGCTGTTCGCGGTGGGCATGACCCTGTTCATCATCACGCTGGGCATGAACATCCTTAGCCAATGGGTCCTCTCCCGCTTCCGCGAGGAGTATCAGTGAGCGCTGGAGATTGGCTCACCGGTAGCGATGCGGCCTTCGACCGCCGCCGGAAGCTGAAGGGCGCGGTCTTCGCGGGGGCGTGTGGCGCGGCCACCCTCGTCGGCGTGGTGTCTTTGGGAGTTTTGTTGGTCGACGTGATCATCGACGGGATCGCTAGCCTCGACTGGCGATTCGTGACCGCCCTCCCGTCTCGCTTCCCGGAGCGCGCCGGCATCAAGGTGGCCCTCGCGGGATCGGTGTGGATCCTGGTGCTGACGGCCCTTATCTCGTTTCCGCTCTCGGTGGCCGCTGCCATCTACCTCGAGGAGTACGCGAATCGTGGCTGGGTCAGCAAGACGATTCAGACCAACATCGCCAACCTCGCCGGTGTGCCCTCCATCGTGTACGGGATTCTGGGACTAGCGCTCTTCGTGCGGGGACTCGGGCTGGGTCGGAGCGTGCTTTCCGGAGCGCTGACGCTGTCCCTCCTCATCATGCCGGTGATCATCATTGCGGCTCAGGAAGCGATCCGCGCGGTTCCGCCCACCATCCGTGAGGCGGCTTACGGGTTGGGTGCGACCCGGTGGCAGGTGGTGAGCCGACAGGTGCTTCCCATGGCTCTCCCCGGGATTCTCACCGGGACCATCCTGGCGCTATCCAGAGCGGTCGGGGAGACGGCGCCGCTCATCATGGTAGGCGCGGTGGGTTTCATCGCCTTCACCCCAGAGGGTCCGATGTCGCCTTTCACCGTGCTTCCTCTCCAGATCTACCAGTGGGTTTCGCGGCCGCAGGACGAGTTTCGCGCCATCGCAGCGGCGGGAATCATCGTCCTCCTCCTGCTTCTCCTCTCCATGAATGCGGTCGCCATCGTGCTTCGGAACCGCTACAGCTCAAAGACCTGACTCGATGTCCACCACCTACGGCATAACGATCGGGAGCGACGGCCCCGCCCTCGAGGTTCGGGACGTGAACGTCCACTATGGCTCGAAGCAGGCCATCGACGGCGTGTCCCTCACGGTCCCCAAGAAGAAGGTGGTCGCTCTCATCGGACCCTCCGGGTGTGGCAAGAGCACTCTTTTGCGGTGCTTCAACCGAATGAACGACTTGGTGCCCAGCGCGCGGGTGGATGGGCTCATCGAGTTCCGCGGGCACGACCTGTACGCGCCCGACGTCGATCCGGTGGAGGTCCGTCGCCGGATCGGCATGGTGTTCCAGAAGCCGAACCCTTTCCCCAAGTCCATCTACGAGAACGTCGCCTTCGGCCCGAAGATCAACGGCTTCCGGGGCGACCTCGACGAGTTGGTGGAGACGTCCCTCCGCCAGGCGGCTCTATGGGATGAAGTCAGCGATCGTCTTGGCGACTCGGCGTACGCCCTCTCTGGTGGACAGCAGCAGAGGCTCTGCATAGCCCGTACACTGGCTGTCAAGCCCGAGCTCGTCCTCATGGATGAGCCCGCGTCAGCCCTCGATCCCATCGCCACACAGAAGATCGAGGAACTCATCTACGAGCTTAAGGAGCAGTACACCATCGTTATCGTGACCCATAACATGCAGCAGGCCGCGCGAATTTCGGATTACACGGCCTTCCTCTACATGGGCAAGCTCATCGAGTACGGCCCCACCGACACCATCTTCACCAATCCGCGTGAGGAGCGTACGGAGGCATACGTCACCGGGAGGTTCGGTTGAACACAGAACACGCACGCCGCCGGCACTTCCATCAGGAGCTGGACACGCTTCAGGAGCGCCTCCTGGAGATGGCCACCCTCGTCGAGCATGCCTTGGCCGACGCCACCAGGGCCGTCCTCGACCGGGACCCGACGCAGGGAGACATCCTGCGCGACGCCGACGAACGCATCGACGAGCTGGAAGTCGAGATCGATGAGCGCGTCGTCGAGCTGCTGGCCCTCCAGCAGCCCATGGCGTCGGATCTCCGCCAGATCATTGCGACCAACAAGGTCTCAAACGACCTGGAGCGCATCGCAGACCATGCCGTGAACATCGCTCGGGCGGTGGCGCGACTTGCCGACGCGCCACCAATGGAGAAGCTCCGCGAGATCGAGGAGATGATCGAGCTCACCCGGGGCATGGTGTCGGACGCTCTGGCCGCCTACGTGTCACGAAACGCCGGCACCGCGCGAATGGTGTGTTTGACGGACGACCGAGTGGATGACCTCAAGCGGTCGGTGTTCCGCATCGTGGTCACGCACATGTTGGAGGACCCGAAGCGAATCGGAGCCGCTCTGGAGCTGCTTCTCATTTCTCAGAACCTCGAGCGGACAGCCGATCTGGCTACGAACATCTGTGAAGACGTGGTCTTCCTCGTAGAAGGGCGCTCCATCAAACACGGCCTGGATATCGACGAGGATGACGACGAGACCGAGCACCGCTGAGGGGCCTGTTGCGCCGGGTGCCACGTTGCCCGTAGCCTGAGCGCCCATGGACGAGGACATGCACGGAGCCGTCGAGGCGCTCCTCGACGAAGTGGGGACGGAAACCGAGCCTAGACCCGAGTTCGACGCGACCAATCTTCGGGGACAAGTCGCCGTCGTGAGTGGCGGCTCCAGCGGCATCGGGCGCGCCATCGCCCTGGAGCTGGCCCACTGCGGCTGTCACGTCGCGTTCTGCTTTCTCGATGCCGGGTCCCAGGCCAGGCTCGACGCCCAGGAGGTGGCTCGCAAGCTCAGGGAGCTCGAGGTCCGAGTCTATTTCCGCCACTGCGACGTCCGCGACAGCCGCGACGTGAAGCGCTTCGTCGAGGAAGTCGACCGTGAGTTGGGCGGTGTCCATATCCTGATCAACAATGCGGGGATCGGCCGGGACGGAGCGCTCTGGCGCCTGGAGGATCACGAGTGGGAGGCCGTCGTCAGGACGAACCTCGACGGCGCCTTCTTTTTCACCCGTTCCGTTGCGCCCATCATGCGCGCCCAGGAGCACGGGAAGATCGTCAACGTGACCTCGGTGCACGGTGTGCGCTCGGAGTTCGGCATATCGAACTACGCGTCGTCCAAAGCCGGGCTCATCGGGTTCACCCGCAGCGCCGCGGTAGAACTCGGACCCAGGAACGTCAACGTGAATGCTGTGGCCCCTGGCTACATCAGGACGACGCGCCTCACCGACGGAGTGCCGTCGGAGATTCTCGATCGGGCGCGAGAGCAGGCGGTGCTCGGTCGTCTGGGTGACCCTCAGGACGTTGCCGGGGTCGTGGTCTTCCTCTGCTCCGAGTCCGCCCGACACATTACCGGCGCGGTCATTCCGGTGGACGGAGGCTACCTCCTCTAGAGAGAAGCCTGTCGCCACCACCACCACCGACCGTCCGAGGGCGCCCGATGGTGAGCGATTCAGCGCCCCCGCGTGTCTCTTTCACGTTGCCCCGGAACTCCTGCCCCCACATCATCCGCGGATGAACGTTCTCAGAAGACTCTCCCAGATGATCGACGCGCTGAACGACCGTATCGGCGTGATGATCCGATGGCTCGCACTCTTCATGGTTCTGGTGGGTGCCATCAGCGCCGTGGTCCGCTACTTCGCGCGCTCACAGCAGTGGACCCTGAATCTGACGCCCGCCACCGAGATCCAGTGGTACTTCTTCAGCATCATCTTTCTTCTGGGGGCGGCCTATGGATTGAATCACAACGTTCATGTCCGCGTCGACGTCATGTACGAGCGATACAGCGCCAAGACCCAGGCCTGGATCGACCTGGCGGGCTCCGTCCTCTTCCTGATCCCGTTTTCCCTCATGATGCTCTGGGTCTCGTATCCGGCGGTTCGGGCGTCGTGGCAGGTGCGCGAAGCTTCACCGGATCCAGGCGGGCTGCCGCGCTATCCCATCAAGATCCTCATCCTGGTTTCGTTTGTGCTCCTGGTGCTCCAGGCCTTCAGCCAGATCGTGAAGCAGGTGGACGTGATCCTGGGGAATCGTGAGAGGGTGATCCTCGACGAGGGCGACGGGGAGGTGCACGTATGAACGCGTGGGGCCCCCTCATGTTCGTCTCCGTCCTGGCCATGATCTTCACCGGCTATCCGGTGGCGTTCGCCCTGGGTGGGACGGCGTTGATCTTCGCCCTCATCGGGGCTGCCAGCGGCGTCTTCGATCTGCCACTTCTTTTCGCCCTCCCGGAGCGGACCTTCGGGACGATGTCGAACTTCACCCTGCTCGCGGTGCCGTTCTTCATCTTCATGGGGACCATCCTGGAGAAGTCCAAGCTCGCCGAGCAGCTCTTGGAGACCATCGGCATGCTGTTCGGGCGATTTCGCGGGGGACTCGCCATCGGCGTTGTCTTCGTCGGCGCGCTCCTCGCCGCGGCCACCGGCGTGGTCGGCGCCAGCGTGACGGCCATGGGGCTCATCTCGCTCCCTGTCATGCTCCGCAACGGCTACAAGCCCGAGATCAGCCTGGGCGTCATCTCGGCATCGGGCACCTTGGGTCAGATCATTCCGCCGTCCATCGTCTTGATCGTCCTCGGCGATCAGATGGGTGTGAGCGTCGGTGACCTCTTCCGTGCAGCCTTGGTGCCCGGGTTGGTGCTAACCGGCGGATATGCTTTGTGGGTCGGCTTCATCGCCTTCATGAAGCCCGAGGTCGCGCCTGCCCTCCCTGTAGAGATGAGGGTTTCGGGCATGGAGCTGGCCAAGCGGGTCGTCCTGTCCCTCCTGCCGCCGCTGACACTCATCGTGGTCGTCCTGGGCAGCATCTTTGCCGGGGTCGCGACGCCGACGGAGGCGGGCGCCCTCGGGTCCATGGGTGCCATGGCATTGGCGGCCATGAACCGTTCATTGGGCTTGAAGCCACTCCAGGACGCCATGGAGGAGACGAGCCGGCTGACCATCATGGTGGTCTTCCTCCTCATCGGGTCGACGGCTTTCGCCCTCGTCTTCCGAGGCTTCGACGGAGACATCTGGATCGAGACCATGCTCACTGGCATTCCCGGTGGGGCGCTGGGCTTCCTCCTGGTGGTCAACCTGGTAGTCTTCGTTCTCGGGTTCTTCATCGACTTCTTCGAGATCGCCTTCATCATCGTGCCCCTCATCGTGCCGGCGGCGGTGCTGCTGGGCGTCGATCTGACATGGCTCGGTATCGTCTTGGCGGTGAACCTCCAGACATCGTTCCTGACGCCGCCCTTCGGGTTCAGTCTCTTCTACCTGAGGGGTGTCACTCCGTCGGAGATTCCGACGACGGCGATGTATCGAGGCGTCATCCCGTTCATCGTCATCCAGCTCGTGGTGCTGTCGAGCCTCATCTGGATCGCCGTGCCGAAGTAGGAATGCTGTGAGCGATATCGTCTACGTGCCGGTCTGGGAGGAGGCGACGGAGGTCCTGGTCCGGGACCCGGTGTTCGGGCGGTGGGTCCGGGAGGTGGGGCCGGTGGAGGTCCCGTCGTCGGACGACGAGCCGTTCTGCTACCTGACCCGGGCCATTTGCTACCAGCAGCTCGCGGGAGCCGCGGCCGCGACGATACACGGGCGTGTGGTGGAGGCTCTGGATGGCTGTGTCGAGCCGGAGCGGGTGCTGCGCACCCCCGAGGAGACGCTCCGTGGTGCGGGCCTCTCACGAAACAAGCTGGCTGCCATCCGCGACCTGGCGGAGAAGATCGAATCGGGCGATGTCCCCGTGAGCGATCTTGCAGACCTCCCGGACGACGAGGTCGTAGAGCGCCTGACCCGGGTCCGGGGCATCGGCGAGTGGACGGCTCAGATGTACCTCATGTTCCGGCTGCGACGCCCCGACGTCTGGCCTGTTGGGGACCTGGGTGTTCGCCAGGGCTTCGCATGGGCCCACGAGTTCGATCCTGCGCCCACGGCGAAGGAGCTTCGACCCATGGGGGAGCCGTACCGGCCTTGGCGGAGCGCCGTCGCGTGGTATTGTTGGCGGATATTGGAAACTGAGCTTCCCTGAACCCTCGGGGAGCTCACTGCGGGCCCCGGAGCTTTCATGAGCCGACGCACGACTGTCCTTACCGACGACCTGTACGACTATTTCCTCGAGGTGTCCCTCCGGGAGAGCGATGTCCTGCGGCGTCTCAGGGAGGAAACCGCACGTCTCGAGAAGGCCCAGATGCAGATCAGCCCCGAGCAGGGTCAGTTCATGACCCTCGTGGTGAAGCTCATCGGTGCCAGGCAAGCCCTGGAGATCGGGACCTTCACAGGGTACAGCGCCCTGTGCGTCGCACAGGCGCTTCCTGACGACGGAAAGCTCATTGCCTGCGATATCGACGAGGAGTGGCCGTCGTTCGGGATGCGCTACTGGGCCGAGGCCGGCGTGCGTGAAAGGATCGAGTTTCGGTCGGGCCCGGCCATCGAGACCCTCTCCGACCTCATCCACGAGGGCCTGGAGGAGACCTTCGACTTCATCTTCATCGATGCCGACAAGCGCGGCCTCGACGACTATTACCAGATGTCGCTCCGCCTCGTCCGCCGAGGGGGTCTCATCGCCGTGGACAACACGCTGTGGCACGGGAAGGTCGCCGACGACGCGGTCCACGACGACGACACCATGGCCATCCGCGGCTTCAACGCCCGGGTCATCGACGACGACCGTGTCGACCTGAGCCTGGTCCCCATCGGAGACGGGCTGACGCTGCTGCGAAAGCGCTGAGTATCTACACCCGGTTGAACGCCGACGTCCGGTAGAGGAGCTCGTTGTTCCGCTCGTAGAACCAGGCACGATCCCGGAAGTCCCGATACGACTCGTACACGGTACGGAAGCCCTCATCTGCGGCGGACTGCTCTTCCAGGTAGGCGTTCGACTCCCTCCACGCTGCCTCCATGATGTCGTCGGAGTATCCGTGGAGCGTCACGCCCTGGTCGTTGATCAGGCGCTGAAGAGCGAGGGGGTTGTGGTAGTCGTAGGCCGCCAGACGGTCGGCGAAAGTCTCGCCACACACCGACTTGAGGACCTCCTGGTACGACGGCGGTAGTTCGTTGTAGGCGTCGAGGCTGATGAGAAGCCCCATGGTCACGCCGGGCTCCCACCACCCCGGGTAGTAGTAGTTCTTGGCCACCTGGTAGAAGCCGAGCTTCTCGTCGTCGTATGGGCCAACCCATTCGGTGGCGTCGATGGCGCCGCGTTCGAGGGCGGGGTAGATCTCTGGCGCGCCGAGGTTCTGGACGGTGACGCCGAGGCGCGACATGATCTCTCCGCCAATGCCGGGGATCCGAAAACGCAGGCCGCGAAGTTCGGAAAGGCTGTTCACGGGCTCCCGGAACCACCCGCCCATCTGCCCGCCCGTGGAGTTGCACGGGAAGGAGATGATGCCGAAGTCGGAGTAGATGGCGTTCATGAGTTCGAGCCCGCCCCCGTGCATCATCCACGAGTACTGTTGGCGCGTGCTCAGTCCGAACGGGATCGCCGTATCGAAGGCGAGGGCCGGATTCTTCCCGATGTAGTAGTAGCCGGGCGACACACCGCACTGGACGGTGCCCTGCATGACTGCGTCCATGACCTGGAGCGGCGGGACGATCTCTCCGGCTGCGTATACCCGGATGGTGAAGTTGCCGCCGGTGAGCTCCTCGACGCGCTGGCCCACCCGAACACCGGCTCCATGAAGGAGGTCGAGGGACGGAGGAAAGCTGGTTGCGAGACGCCAACTCACGCGGGGACCATCGATCCCGCCTACACCGGCACCCTCAACTGCCGTCTCACCGCCGCCGCACGCTCCGAGTGCGGCTACACCCGCCGCACCGGTACCCGCCTTCTTGAGGAAGTCACGTCTCTTGATCGTCATGTAGGGCTCTGGTCTCCGTTCATCGTTTTCGTCGGCGGTTCCCGTTGTTCCGCCCCTCGTTCATCGGATCCTGCGGGAGCAATGAAGTAATGCCACCCGTCGGTTGGGGCAATCGCTCGCGATGCCGACCGCCCGGGGTCGAAGCCGCTGGCGCAGAGTGCCCGAAAGCCGAATGTTTCCCGCTCGTTTCGCTCCACCGATGGCTTCGAGGTCCCAGATGCTCCGTAGCGGATTCAACCGACGCACCCGCGTCGCCCTTCCCGTCGTCTTCCTCTTGGCCGCCACGGCCGCTCCTTCGGTGGTGGCACAGGATCGCGGCGTCGTCCGGACCGACGCGGGCGTCGTGGCCTCCCAGCAGTGGATCGCCTCGCAGGTGGGCGCCGACGTCCTCGCCGCTGGGGGCAACGCCGTCGACGCGGCCATCGCCACGGGTTTTGCCCTGGCTGTGACTCATCCCACGGCCGGTAATATCGGCGGGGGTGGATTCATGGTCATCCGGTTCCCCAACGGTCAGTCCACGGCCATCGACTTCCGGGAGAAGGCACCCCTCGCGGCCCACCCGGAGATGTGGCTGGACGAGAACGGTGAGTATTCGTCGGAGATGCATCACCGGAGCCATCTGGCCGTGGGCGTGCCGGGGACCGTCGCCGGATTCGAGAAGGCGCACACCCTGTACGGTGAGGCCCAGTGGGCGAGCCTGGTGGACGCCTCGGTGGCGCTGGCCGAGGAGGGTTTCGTGCTGAGCGACGCCCTTGCCGGCTCCATCGCCCGCTTCGTGGGAAGGACGCCGCACGAGGCGTCGGTACAGGCGTATTCTCGTGAGGGCACGCCCTATGTCGCCGGCGAGACCATGAGTCTCCCCGACCTGGCCCGCTCCCTGGCGCGCATCCGGGATCAGGGAGCCGATGGCTTCTACTCGGGCGAGACGGCTCGGCTGATCGCCAGCGAGATGAGGCGGGGCGGGGGGATGATCACCGAGGAGGACCTGGCACGCTACCGGGCGAGAGAGCGGACGCCGGTGACGGGGACGTATCGCGGGTACGATGTCATCTCCATGCCACCGCCGAGCTCCGGGGGAGTGGCCATCGTCACCATGCTCAACATCCTCGAGGCGTACGACCTGGCGTCCATGGGTCACAACAGCGCCGAGTACATTCACCATCTGGCGGAGGCCATGCGACGTGCGTTCCGGGAGCGCGCGGCCTACCTCGCCGACTCGGACTTTGCCGATGTCCCTGTTCAGCGCCTCACCGGCAAGGAGCACGCCGCGTGGCTCCGGCGGAACATCCACCCCGAGCGGGCTTCGGTGTCCCACCCGTCAGACGTGATGCTACCGCCGGAAAGCATGCAGACGACGCACTACTCGGTAGTGGACGCCGACGGTATGGCGGTCTCTGTGACGTACACCCTCGAGTCCGGCTACGGCTCAGGCATCGTCGTACCCGGGGCCGGTTTCCTCCTGAACAACGAGATGGGCGATTTCAACGCCGGCCCGGGCATTACCTCCGAGAGTGGACTAATCGGGACGAAGCCGAACCTGGCCCGACCCGAGCAGCGGATGCTGTCGTCCATGTCCCCGAGCATCGTAGCGCGCGACGGAGAACTCGTGGCCGTCGTCGGTTCGCCAGGGGGGCGGACCATCATCAACACCACGCTGCAGCTCATTCTCAACATCGTCGACTTCGGCATGTCCATTGACGAAGCGGTGGCGGCCCGACGGATCCACCACCAGTGGCTCCCCGACCGCATCCGCATCGAAGCGGACGGTACGTCGCCGGCGGCCATTCAGCGCCTGGAGGAGATGGGGCATACCGTCCAGATGGGTGGCCAACAGGGCTCGGCCAACTCCATCGGGGTGGATCCACGTACAGGTGAGATCGTCGGTGCGCCCGACCCGCGGAGTCCGGATTCGGGTGCCAGGGCTGGGCGGCGCTGAGGCGGTGGTATGCCCCTGAGGCGGCAGGGGCGTCCGGACGCGCCATCCGTAGAGGCCCGGATTCAGGAACGTCGGCGCTGCGATACCGTATTCTCGGGTGGCCGAAGCCGTGATCGACGGCCTGGCCCCGTAGCCGGCAGGAAGCCGTAGTAGCCAGGACAAGACCCATGCAACGCTCAATCGCTCACGCACTCCTCTTCGCCGCGACGCTCGTCGTCGCGCTTGCCCTACCCGTGCAGGCCCAATCCACGGGCCCTAGCCATGCCGGGTACGATCCCACGGCACCTGTGGGTGGGCACTATCACGAAGGAGAGTTGGGCGAGAAACTGATGATTCTGGAGTCGGCCCTGAAGTGCAATTGCAGCTGCGGGCTGGACGTCCACTCCTGTCAGTTCCAGATGCAGTGCGGCGTCTCGCCGGGCTGGTCGGAGAGGATCCGCCAGTCTTTGGAGGCCGGTGAATCCGTGGAAGCGATCAAGGCGTCGTTCGTGGCCGACTTCGGCACCGAGGTTCTCATGATGCCTCCGGCCGAGGGCTTCAACCTCCTGGGCTACTTTCTCCCCATGATGGCGATCCTCGCGGCTGCGGCACTCGTGGGAATGGTCGCACGGGGCAACAGCACTCGTCAGGCGCTGGCACCGGTGACACGGCTTTCAAACGAAGAGCAGGCTCGCCTCGACGAGGCCATGCGCCGGCTCGATGAGGACGAGAGCCCCGACTGGTAGGGCACGGGACTCCTCAATCCAGGAATTCCACCGTTCCTGAGTGGAGGCAGTACTCCGCTTCGACGATGGCGAGCTCTCCGGTCTCGTGGAGTCTGTCGATGAGGGCCGAACCCCGCCGAAGGTCCATTGCCGCCTGGCGCACGTTCAGGCGGATGGCCTCTTCGATGACCCGCGACCGGACGTCGTCGTCGAGAGGGGCGGAAACCGAGACAGCGTCACCAACGATCTGAGCAATGGCTCGAGCCGCGGCGGGTCCAATGCGATCGGTGATGGAACGGAGGTTGTCGGAGATCGGCGCGTCCGGCTGGCTCAACAGGTCCACGGCGGCCGTCACGGCGCCGCAGCCCGTATGCCCGAGGACGACCACCAGCCGGCTCCTCAGTTGGTCCACGGCGAACTCGACGCTACCTAGCTGCTCGGGCGACACGACGTTGCCGGCGACCCGGATGACGAAAAGATCGCCGAGGCCCTGGTCGAAGATCAGCGTCGGGGGCACCCTCGAGTCGGCGCACGTCAGCACGACGGTGTCGGGGGCCTGACCGTCGGCCAGACGTCGTCGATGTTCGGCCTCTTCGGCTGCGAACCGATTCGCGGTCCCTTCCGCGAAACGGCGATTGCCGTCACGCAGGCGGTTCAGCACCGATGTATGTGAGGGGTCGCTCGAAGGTGTCATCGGTCAGTCGCCTCGCGATTTCGAGTCCGCTCGTCATGGCACCCTCGACTCGGCCTCCTGCGCTCCAGTCGCCACACGCGCCGATGCCGAGTTCGGGATCGTAGAGGATGTCCCGGGCGGCCCCGGATGCCAAGGCGTACCCCCATCGGTGGGCCCGGTAGAACTCCGGGTCGGGCACAGGTCCGACGAGGTCGCGTAGGGCTGCCAACGCGCTCATGGCGATGCCGTCGCCATCGTCGTTCCAGTGGGCACGGGTCCACTCGGGGCCGAAGTGGAGGACCCACGCCTCCTCATCGGGGCGCCCAGGCTTGCTGGAGTTGCGCGCGATCCACGTGAGGGGGCCGTCGCGGACGAACGCCCCGTCGAATCGGACGTCGAGTCGGCTGGAAAAGGCGAGCATCGTGGCCCAGCACGGCGCCATGTCTACGGCCTGGGCACGAGCCTGAAGGTCAGGAGCCGCCTCGAGGAGGGGGCCCGCCTGAGGAGCTGGGACGGCGACAACGATCCGGTCGAACGGACCGTGTCCGGCCCGGTTCGAGTCGGTGAGGATCCAACGGTCCTCGTGCCGGCGGGCGGCTGCAATGCGGACTCCCGTGCGGACGTCGAGCCCTTCCGCGAGGTGGAGCGCCAGATCGACCATCCCGGGGACGGCTACGTACCGCTCGGCGACCGACGCGGCGGATTCCCCGTCGGCGTCGATGTAGACGAGGCGGCCGTGCCACTCGCTTACAACGCCGGCAGCACGCAACTCGGCCAGCCACGCTCGGCCGGCATCGCCATGAATGGTGAAGTATTGGGCCCCGTGATCGAATCGACGGCTTCCATGCTCCCGGGTGTTGGCTCGCCCCCCCGGACGCCGACCCTTGTCGAAGAGCGTCACCGTATGGCCGGCGTCGATGAGGTGCCGGGCCGCTGTCAGTCCAGACAGCCCGGCACCAATGATCCCGATGTCTCGGTGGCCCCGACGCCTCACGCCGAACGCACCTGCCCGAGGCCGCCGTCGACGCCGAGGACCTGTCCGGTCACCCAGCTCGCCTCGTCGGAGAGGAGCCAAGCGATGGCGTTGGCCACGTCGTCGGGCTTGCCGATTCGGCCGAGGGCGTGCATCGCCTGGGATGACGCCCTCGCCTTCTCGTTCCCGGTGATGCGGGCGGTGAGAGGTGTCTCGACGAGCCCCGGGGAGACGGCGTTGACCCGGACCCCGGCGGCACCGTAGGTGGCCGCTGCAGACCGGACCATTGCGTCGATTCCGCCCTTGGCGGCGGCGATCGCTTCGTGGTTGGGGAGGCCGATAGAGGCCGCGGCCGTGGATACGAAGACAATGGAGCCACCCTCCGCCCGAAGAGCTCTCGAGGCCGACCGGAGGACGGCGAAAGAGCTGGTGAGGTTGATGTGAAGGGTCTCGGCCCACTCTTCGGGACTCGTGAGGTGCGACGGCTTGAGAAGCACACTCCCGACGCAGCTGACGACGCCATCGAGGCCGCCGAGGGCCTCCGAGGCGTGCTCGACAACGGAGGCCACTTCGTCGAACGCCGTGGCATCGGCGGGGAAGGCGTCGGCGTCGAGCTCGCTTGCGAGGGCGTCGAGGCGGTCGGCGTCACGGCCGGAAAGCGCGAGGCGGGCACCACCCTGGCTGAGGCTTCGCGCCAATGTGGATCCCACTCCGCCGTAGGCGCCGAATACGAGGTACCGGGAAGTCGAATGGCTCATGGCATGTGCATGGCGGGGGTGGATGTGGGTCTGATGGCATCCAGGACCATTTGGGCGGCTCGCCGGCCGGAGAGTAACGCCCCTTGAATGGATCCGAACTCCGTGTGGTCACCGGCTACGACGACCCCGTCGGGTCGCCGGCGGGTGCCCCTGCCAGGGATCGCGCCCGCCGGGTGCCGGGGGAGAGCATGAGGGATGGTGTAGGTGCGGAGGTGCGACCAGAGATCGACGCTCTCGCCGAACCACCGACGGAGCTGCCGGGGTGCCTCCACCTCGAAGGCGACGGGATCGTCGGCGGCATCGTCGACGCCGGATACGGAGACGAGGTGCATTCCTTCGGGCGCGTACCCGGGTGAGATCGAACTCATGACGGCGACGTGGTTGACGGGTCCCACGCCCTCGCCGTCCAGGATGAGCATTCCTGCCGACGTAGGTGGCTGGCCGCAGGCAAAGTAAGACGTCACCGTAGCCTTGAAGTCGGGGCTCGGCTCATCCAGGAGCATGGATGCTCCGTGCCCGTCCGCGGCGACAATCACCTGGTCGGCGGATATGTGGGTGCCGTCGTCCATGGTGACGCCGCTCGTGGAGATCGCCCGAACGGGTGCATTCAGCGTGACGCGGCCTCTCAGGGGCTCGGCCAGAAGCTCCGGAAGTCGCTGCATGCCCGCTGAAGGGACGGCGGCGTCCCCGGCGGCGAAGCAACGGAAGTAGTAGTTGAAGAGACGGGCCGACGTGGCGAGCTCCCGCTCCAGGAAGACTCCGCCGAGGAAGGGTCTGAAGAAGGAGTCGATGAAACCGCGGGAGAAGCCCAGCGACTCCAACTCCTCCAAGGTGGATCGGTCGGGGCCGTCGAAGCACTCCGACGGCGACCGTCCGAGGAGACGGCGGCGTAGTGATGCCACCTTCATCTTGTCGGTCATGGTACCGACCTGGGCACCGAGAGTAGAAATCACGGAGGATGGATTCCGATACGGGTCCCCCAGCGTCTCCAGACGTTTGCCCGTCCAGATCATGGAGCCCGCCTTGAAGGTGGCAAGGTCGAGCCGCGCCAGGTCGACCTGCGCCTGGAGTTCCTCATAAGCCGTGAGGAGAACCTGGAAGCCCCGGTCGAGGCGGAAGCCGTCGACCTCGTCCGTCCGGACACGACCTCCTACGGCGTCCGAGGCGTCCACCACATGGGCGTCGATACCTTGCTCCACGAGCTGCCGAGCGGCAGCCAGTCCCGAGAGGCCAGCGCCGATGACGATGGCGTCCGTGGACGAGGGGAGCGGGGAGGAGATGATCATGGTTTGTTCACTGTTTGTGTAAGAACTTACGGCAGTGTAAGGCTAGTATTGCATGTTGTCCAGCTTTGTGTTTATGATTTGTTCAATAAATAATCCAAAATCAGAGCGATCCGTGACCACACTCGCCATCATTGCCCAGATCATCATCGCCCTCGGCATCTTCAACGTCTGGATCATCCGGCGTGACCAGCCGAGCCCATATCGCCCGGACGGCGCCTCGAACATGGAAGAGGAGTTCGAGCGCTACGGCCTACCCGATTGGGTCCGCCTGGCCGTCGGCTCGACGAAGGTGACGTTGGCCGTTCTCCTTCTGGTGGGCCTGCTGTTTGCTCCCCTCGCCATGGGTGCTGCGGCCGTAATGGGCCTCCTCATGCTCTCGGCCGTGGTCGCTCACGTTCGCGTTGGAGATCCGTGGTCCAAGTCTGTCCCGGCCGCTGTGATGCTGACCCTTTCCGCTCTCGTGGTCATCGGCCACTCGGCTTAGATCCGTGCCCACTCTCGAGTTGATCCACCTGCTGGCCACGACCTTCATGGCGGGGCTCATCGTCTTCGTGCAGGTAGTTCACTATCCGTTGTTCTCGCTCGTCAGCCCACGCGACTTCGTGGCGTACGAGCGCGAGCACGCGGAACGGACCGGATGGGTGGTGGTGCCGCCCATGCTCGTCGAGTTGGTCACCGCAGTATGGATCGTCGTCGTAACGTTGGGGTCGGAGCAGGCGTTCATCGCCTGGGCTGGCCTCGGGCTTCTGGCACTCATCTGGCTGTCCACGTTCGCTCTGCAGGCGCCGGCTCACCGGCGCCTTCTCGCCGGCTTCGACGACGGAGTGCAGCGGCGCCTCGTGAGAACCAACTGGATCCGCACCGTGGGGTGGCTGGCCCGGGTGCCGCTGGCTGTCGCGCTTCTGCGGTGAGGGGTTCGCGAGGCCTGCCTGGTCCGAAGTCGTGCGCGTCGTGCGGGCGAACGATGGTCTACCGGAGGCGATGGGCGCGGGTCTGGGACGAGGTGAAGTACTGCAGCGCGCGCTGCAGGAGCCGGCGCACGGGTCGGATCGACGCCGACCTCGAGGACGAGACGCTTCGCCTGCTGTCCGCCAGAGGGGGGTCAGCCGCCGTGTGCCCCTCGGAGGCCGCGCGTCGAGTCAGGCCAGCCGACTGGGAGTCGATCGTGGAGCGTGCTCGAGCTGCTGCCCGACGCCTCGAAGCCGCCGGCCACGTCGAGATCGTCCAGGGAGGTCGCCGCGTCGATCCCTCGACCGCGAAGGGCCCCTTTCGCGTTCGCCGGGCGAACTCGCCTCCAGGTCCCACCGTGAGTGAAGAGGTCCGACCGTGAAAGAAGCTCTCCGTCACATTCTGGTCCTCGGCGACCAACTGAACCGCTCGGTAGAGCCACTTGTCTCCGCCGTACCCGAGTCGAGCCGGGTCCTCATGATCGAGTCGGCCGCTCTGGCCGGTGCACTGCCCCACCACAAACAGAAGCTCGTGCTCGTCTTCTCTGCCATGCGCCACTTCGCCCGGGAGCTCGAGGCCGACGGATTCGAAGTCGACTACCGGCAATGCGAGGACTTCGAGGACGGGGTCGTGGAGTATCTCTCGGACTACGACGGCGCGACGCTCGAGGTCATGCGACCCACCGACTGGGGGTACGAGGAGCGACTTCGCGAAGCGGCCGACGCGGCCGGCGGGTCGCTCGAGGTTGTGGACAACGGGCTCTGGCTCACCGCGGACGAGGACTTCGACTCCTGGGCGGAGGACCGGAAGTCACTACGCCTCGAGTACTTCTACCGCGAGGAAAGGAAACGCCGTGGTTGGCTCATGGAAGGGGATGAGCCCGCCGGCGGCGAATGGAACTACGACAAGAAGAACCGCGAGACGCCGGACGACGGTCACGACTTCCCGGACCCGCCGCGATTCGAGCCCGATGAGCTCACCCAGTCCGTCATGGAAGAGGTCGAAGAGAGATTCCCCGACCACTTCGGAGATCTCGAAGACTTCGCGTGGCCGGTGACTCGGGACGATGCCCTGGAGGCCCTGAACGACTTCGTCGAGAACCGACTTGCCGGCTTCGGGCCCTATGAAGACGCCATTGTCGACGAAGAGCCGATCCTCTACCACAGTCTCCTCAGCGTTCCACTCAACCTCGGTCTCCTGACCGCAGAGGACGTGTGCGAGCGAGCGCTGGAGCGGTGGCGTGAGGGTGACGACGTCCCCATCCAGTCCATCGAGGGCTTCATCCGACAGATCCTCGGATGGCGGGAGTTCATGCGGCACATATACCGCATGAAGATGCCCGAGATCAGGGAAGCGAACGGCCTGGGCCACGACCTGTCCCTGCCCGGCGCCTACTGGGGCGGCAAGACTGACATGCGCTGCATTCAACGATCGGTCGGCCAGCTGCAGCGGACCGGTCACACCCATCACATCCAGCGCCTGATGATCCTGGGCAACTTCGCTCTCATCGCCCGGGTGGACCCGCGCGAGCTCAACGAGTGGTTCCTCGGATGCTACGTAGACGCCCTCGACTGGGTGGTGACGCCAAACGTGATGGGGATGAGCCAGTTCGCCGACCTGGGATCGTTCACGTCGAAGCCCTACGCGGCCAGCGCCAATTACGTGAACAAGATGAGCGATTATTGCGGTGAATGTCGCTACGATCCGAAGCAGTCGGTGGGGGCCGACGCATGCCCTCTCAATAGCCTCTACTGGGCCTTCATCGACCACCACGCCGAACGCTGGTCGTCGAACCACCGCATGGCGCTCATGCTCAGGAACTGGGAGCGAAGAGAAGAAGAAGACCGCTCGGAGATCCTCGCCAAAGCCGAAACGGTGCGCGAGGCCTTGGCGGACGGCGGAGTCTGATCTGTAGCGCGCAATGCGGACCTCACCACTCGAGGGCTCGCCTCTCCTTCGGCGGGGGCCCCTGCGCCTCTGACGCGTCAGCCCTTCAGCTTCGAAGTGAGCGTCCGATCCAGGGCGTTGGCGAACGACCGTTTGTCGGCGTCGCTGTAAGCGCTTGGACCACCGGTCTCAACGCCCGTGGTCCGGAGCGAATCCATGAAGTCACGGATGGACAGCCGCTCACGCACGTTCTCCTCGGTGTACTGCTCGCCTCTAGGATCCAGAACGTGAAGGCCGTCATCCACCAGCACGGCGGCGAGGGGGATGTCGGCGGTGATAGCCAGATCACCGGGTGAGGCGCGCTCGGCGATGTAGTGATCGGCGACGTCGGGCCCGTGGCGCACCAACACGGTCCTCACCCACGGGTTGTTCGCCGGTGTGGAGAGTCGATGGTTGGCGACCAACACGGCGGGGATCTCCAACCGCTTGGCGGCCCGGTAGACGATCTCCTTCACGTCCCGGGGAGCCGCGTCGGCGTCCACCCAGATGGTGAAGTCGATGCCGCTGTCCGAACCACCCTCCGTCGCGGTCACCCGCCGCTGGGGATGAGGATCCACTCCTCCTGCGGCGGCACCAGCCACTCCGCGCCGTCGTCGGTGATGACGACCATCTCCTCCACCGAAATGGTCTTCGTGGTGCCGTCGTCCCGGTGCCACCCGAAGAAACCATCGAAGGCGAAGGTCTGCCCGGGTCGAAGCTCGCGCGCGGCGTCACCGCGAGGTTGCGCGCCCCCCGCCGCACCCCCCAGCCGCGGGCCGACGTCGTGGGCCCAGTAACCTACCGGATGGCCTGTGCTCCAGATGATGGGAATGGAGCCGTGGCGCTCCAGCACTTCCCGCTGGGCGCGGTCCACGTCCCAGCCGGAGACGCCGGGTCGCATGGCTTCGAAGGCCGCTCGACTCCCCTCCTTGGCGCGCTCCCACCGCGCTTGCATCTCCGGGGGCGCCTCCGTCTCACCAGGCTGCAGCACGTAGGCGAAGCGCTGGATATCGGTGACCCAGATGCCGTGGACCTTGATGCCGAAGTCCGTCTGGATGACGTCGCCGTGCTGGATGACCTTTTCCGTGGAGTGGGAGTGACCACGATCCGGCCCCGAGTTGACGTTGGGGTTCTGGTCCGGCGCCCAGCCGTCGATGACGCCGAGGTCGTCCATCCTTCGCTTGAGGAATCGCGCCACGTCGGCGTCGGTGGTCACCCCGGGCTCGATCATGGCATACGCCTCGAGTTCCAGTTCCTCGGTGAGTTGGGCGGCCCGCCGCATGATCTCGACCTCGCGGGGGAGCTTCACCGAGAGCCACTCGATGACGACGTCTTCTGATGAGACGAGGCGGGACACGAGGGTGGGACCGAGGGCTTCCTCCAGTGCGTTCCTCTGGGTCCACGAAAGCCCGTCGGCGATATTTCTGCCGCTGCTGTTCACCGCGATGCGGGCGGGGTCGCGAGCCCGAAGCTCGTCCGCCACCGCGGCGTAGGTGCTCATCCCCCGGGGGATGGCTCGCACCGAGTCCAAGGGCGTCACTTCGGCCAAGGCCGTCGATTCCGTCTCCGGTGAGACGGCGAGGGACTCGAGGCTTCCTTCGTCGTCGAGGAAGAAGAGGAATCCAGCCAAGCCACCCGCATTCTCCGCGCCGATGTGAGAAGCGATGGGGTCATTGGCGTTCTCCCGAGCCAGGACGACCCAGGCATCGATGCCCGCCCGCTGCATCGCCGGACCTAGAAGGGCGCGTATACGCTCCTCGCGTATGGACGGCCACAGGTCCGGGTCGTCGGGGAAGGGGAGGTCGCCTTGTCCGGCGCGAGACCGCGCAGCCGCTCTCGAATCGGCGGCCAATGAGCCTGGGGCCGATCGATCGCTGGCCTCGTCGGCGCACCCGGCCGAGAGCGCGACGAGGGTCAAGAGAGCGCCGAAGGTGGCCACCTTCAGGGCCGGTCCAATTGCCATCGTGTTCGCCATGGTCATCCGTCCTTCCGTGTTGCTCCGTAGACGGCGAGGCCGACACCCAGTGCCAGGAGCCCCCCGGCGGCCAGCGGAGGGATCTCGAACTGCCTCTCGATGTCCGCTGACGCCTGGATGGGACCGAGCTCCATGGTCTCGCGCTCCGTGTACGGGATCCCGCCGAGCCAGAGGCCGACGCCACCGAGCGCAGCGAGAACGATTCCTACGACGACCCAGCGCATACCGCACCTCCTCCGTGATTCAGACTCCACGATCGTACCATCGCACGGGTGCGTCCCCCCGTACAGGATCCTTCAGTCGCTTCGCCGTATTATGCCCACGAGTCCCCGATCAGAAAGGAGTGACCCGTGAATGCCAGACCCGTGACCGTGGCCTTGTCGGCCGCGCTGCTGATGGCGGCCGAAGCCCAGGCCCAACGCTTTGTCGCCGTGCCGCCGCCTCCGAATCAGCCCATGGCCGAGGACTTCGACCCGGAGCGGGCTCTCTTCTTCGCCCAGCCCAACTTCACGCCGCTACGGAACCCGGAATGGCAGCCCCTGGAGGACGTCGTCGGAGACGAGGTCGCAGAGGACACGCCGGTGCTGGTCTTCGAGGCCGGCGGCGAGACCCTGGTGTTGGTCTCGAGCCAGATGTCGTATCACCACGTCGCCCAGGGAGAGATGGCCGGTGAGCCGTGGATGGTCACCTTCTGAGTGGTCTGCAACTCAGGGGTCAGGATGACTCCACGTGTGGATGGCGAGGTGCACTGGTTCGCGGAGCAGGGCCTCTTCGATGGCCTTTTCCTCATGCGTGACGAGGAGTCCGGGACCTTCTGGGACCACATGACAGGCGATGCCGTCTACGGTCCCATGGTCGGCTCGTCCCTCGATGTGCAGCCGCTGGTCATGACCACGGCCGAGCAGGCCCTGAAGGTGGCGCCCGACGCCCGTGTCACCCTGTCGGATCAGGCCATCCGTAGGGACAGCGACATGAAGGTCGTCGGACTCCTGGCAGGGATTCGAGGCCGCCTCAACGCCTTCTTCCAGGGCACCGTTGCCGAGGAAGACGACCGTCGACCGACCATGGATCTGGGCCTCGGCCTCTGGACCGATGAGAACGCCACCTACTACCCCATGGATCGCGTGCGGGAGGAGGGACGCGCCCTTGTCGACACGTTCAACGGGGAGAACGTCCTCGTCTTCATCGACCCGAAGACGTTCGTGCTCTCGGCATTCATCGTCAGCGGAGGCGACCCCGCGTGGGATGGCGACGTCTTGCGGCTTTCGGACGCCAGCTACGTCGAGAACGGTGTCCTCCATGACCCGTCGGGGAACACGGTCGAAGGGGCTCGCCCGCTTCAGGTCTTCACCCGGTGGTACGGCTTCTCGCTGACCTTCCCCGAGACGGAGGTCTGGGGGGAGCGGTAGTGGGCCGAACTACTCGTTGACGTAGGTCAGGTACGTGTGGGGATCATCGTTTTCGCCGCGCACCGTCTCGAGGAAGCGCTTCTGGATGTCCAGGGTGATCGGACCGGCCTTCCCGGCACCGATCTCGATTCTGTCCACACTCCGCACGGGAGTCACCTCGGCGGCGGTCCCGGTGAAGAACATCTCGTCGACGGTGTAGAGCTCCTCGCGAGGTACGGGTCGGGCCTCCACCTCGTAGCCGAGATCCCGGGCCATCTGGATGACGGCGCTCCGCGTGATCCCTGCTAGCGACGTACCGTCGAGGACGGGGGTGATGATCGTCCCGCCATCGACCAGAAAGAGATTCATGCCACTACCCTCGCTCACCAGCCCACTCGGTCCGAGGGCGATGGCATCGACGTAGCCGTTTTGGACGGCCTCCATCTTCATGAGCTGCGCGTTCACGTAGTGGCCGCCCGCCTTGGCCCGTGCGGGGAAGGTATTCGGCGCCATCCGGCTCCAAGACGAAACGCATACATCGACGCCCGCCTCCAGGGCTTCCTTGCCCAGGTAGGTACCCCAGCCCCACGCCGCGACATACGTCTCGATGGGGCTCAGAGTCGGATTGAGCCCCGGCGTACCGTAGCCCCGCAGGACCATGGGACGGATGTAGCAGTTCTCCAGATCGTTCTTGCGTATGACCTGGAGGCAGACATCGACGAGGGTATCGGCGTCGTACTCGGGGAGCATCCGGTAGATGGTCGCCGAGCCCATGAGTCGTTGGATGTGCTCCCGAAGTCGGAAGACGGCCGGACCCCTTTCAGTGGGGTAGGCCCGGATTCCCTCGAAGACCGAGGTCCCGAACTGCACGGCGGTGGCGAGGAGGTGGACCTGGCAGTCGTGCCAGGGGACGTACTCGCCGTCCTTCCAGATCCACTCCGCCTCCTGAAAACCGACTGCGCCCATTAGAGAAGTCCTTTGATCCAGCCGCCGTCGACGGCGACCGATTGTCCGGTTACGTAGGATGCCTGCTCGGAACAGAGGAACGTCGCGACGACTCCGAGCTCGGACGGCTCGGCGAGCCGCCCCAGGGGGATCTCGGACGCCCAGCCATCGTAGACCTCGTCGATGGTCTTCCCGTCACGCTTCGAGACCGCCTCCGCCAAATGTATGAGGCGCTCCGTGCGTGTATACCCTGGGAGCACGCTGTTCACCGTCACGTTGAACGGCGCCACCTCGTTGGAGATGGTCTTGGCGAAGCCGGTCACACCGGCGCGGATGGAGTTGGAGAGGATGAGTCCATCCACCGGCTGTTTCACCGAGATCGAAGTCACGTTCACAATGCGGCCCCATCGGCGCTTCTTCATTCCGGGGAGCGCCGCGCGCACGAGGTTCACCACGCTCTCGAAGTTCTGGGCGATGGCCTCGCTCCACACCTCGGCCGAGTGGTCCTCGAACATGCCCGCCGGCGGGCCGCCGGTGTTGGTGACGAGTATGTCTACCTTGCCGAAGGCCGCTTCGGCCTTCTCGATGAGGGTGGCAGCGCCTTGCGCCGGGGTGAGGTCGACGGCGACCGCCTCGACGTTCGCTCCGGTCGCCTTCACGATCTCGTCCCTCACCGCGGCGAGCTTGTCCGCGGAGCGGGAGTTGACGACCAGGTCGACACCCTCCGCCGCCAGTGCGTCGGCAATGGCGCGCCCAAGGCCTTGGCTCGAGCCGGCGACGACCGCGACTCGGCCTTTCAGTCCCAGGTCCATTCTGGCTCCCTGCCCTCAGCGTTCGTGGAAATACGAGTCGGTGCCGTCGAGCCAGTCCTGACGGGGCGGGCTGAAGACGTCGACGTCGAAGGTGTCCTCGAGGGCTTCCGCCTTGTGAGGCACGTTCGACGGGATGTACATGACCTCGCCGGTCTTCACCACCCGCTCTTCATACCCTGGCTCGCCTTCGTCGCCGATCCAGAAATGGAGCGCGCCGCTCACGACCCATGTGAGCTGCTCGTTCTCATGGGAGTGCTTGGGTACGATGGCGCCCTTCTCGAGGTGGACGTGGGCGAGCATCATGCGCTCGCCGGTGAACAGTTGGCGGGCGATGTCGTCGGTGACGACTTCGCGCTCGATGTCGTCCCATTTCTCGTGGCGTACCAGGGAGTCGCTCATGGGGGCTCCGGGCGTGGTCGGGTCGTCCCGCAGACCTCCGGCGGGGCGAGGACCGGCCAAAGGGCGGCACTCCGCCCCGTATGTCAATGGGCCTGAAAGAAGGCCCTCAGTCCCGGAGGGAGATCGCGGCGTCCACCCGGCTGGCTCTACGGGCCGGAATCCAGGCAGCGAGTGCGGCCGAAAGGAGGAGGACGACCGAGGCGGCAACGAAGGTCGGGATGTCCATCGAGGACACGCGGAAGAGCAGCGAGCCGAGGGCGCGCCCGAGGCCGTACGTCACGACGCCTCCCACGGCGATGCCCAGGACACTGATGGCCACACCCCGACCCAGGATCAGCCGCGTGAGGCTGGACGGTTCCGCCCCCAGGGCGATGCGAATGCCGAACTCGCGTACCCGCTGAGAAGCCCCGTAGGAGACAAGGCCGTAGAGCCCTACGACGGCGAGGAAGAGAGCCAGGCCGGCGAAGGTCGAGACGAGGTACCCGATGGTGCGCGTCTCGCTCATGGTGTCGACGACGGTTGCTTGCACGTCGACGACCTGGGCTGGGGGCAGGTCGGGATCCAGCGAAGCGATCACCGACCTGACGGCCTCCGGTGCTCGTGCCTCCCCCGAACCCGAGCCCACGACGAGGGCCATGGACCACGGCAGGTACTGGTGGGCGATGGGGTAGTAGACGGCCGGATTGCCCGGCCGGCGGAGCGATCGGGATTGGACGTCGGCGACGACGCCGACGACCCGCCATGCCGGTTCTCCCGCAAGCTCCTGACCGATGGGGTCCTCACCCGGCCAGAAGAGAGTGGCCAGGGCTTCGTTGATGACGACCACCTGCTCCGGCTCGTCGTCGAAGCCCCGGAGGGCGCGACCTCTCAGAACGGGAATGCCCAACGTCTCGAAGTAGCCGGGGCCGACGACGTTGTACTCGGCCTCGAAAGAGACGTCTTCTCGTCCAACGGGGCGCACGGAAGCCCGACTCTGACCCCCCACGAGGGGGAGCTGGCTCGCGAGCGTCACGTGCTCGACGCCTGGGAGAGACCGGGCGGCATCGTACATGGAGCGATAGAAGGCCTGGCCGCTCTCCCGATCGTACCGGCCGGTGGCGTACAGGCCGACGAAGCCGGCGGACAGACCTCGGGCCTCGAAACCCGGATCGGCGCTGTAGGCATTGAGGACGCTGCGCCCCAGAAGCGCGGCCCCGGTGACGAGGGCCAGAGAAAGAGCCAACTGCGACACGACGAGGGCGTTCTGGAGCCGGCTCTTGCCCCGCCGCACGGTGCTCGACCCCTCGCGAAGGGTCTGCGCCGTGTCGGACCGCAAAGTGGCCCACGCCGGTGCCACGCTCAGGGTCAGTCCGGCGACGATGCCGATGACCAGGAGGAAAGTGAACACACGGGCGTCGGGAGCCAGCGAGACGGAGACCTGATAGGGCATGACCCTGGGGAGCAGCTCACCGGCGGCGAAAACCAGCGGCAAGGCCAGAACGATGGCGAGGACCGCCAGAAGGGAGCCCTCGGTGAGGAACTGACGTACGAGTCGGCCATTTCCGGCGCCCAGAGCCCTGCGCACACCGACCTCCGTGGTACGCCCTGACGCCCGGGAGAGGAAGAGGTTGGCGACGTTGGTGCACGTAAGCAGGAAGACCAGCACGACGATGACGGCGAGGATGACCGACAGTCGAGCAGCCTCTGAACGATCGACGGGGTCCAGCCCGATACCCTCGGCGAGTTCGACCACGATGCCGTCGTGGACGGTGTCGATGGAACGGAGTCGAGAGGCGACCACATCCATCGACGCCCTGGCCTCGGCGAAGGTCACCTCGCCTTCGAGCCGACCGACGACATCGAGCCAGCTCCACCCCCAGGACTCGGTGAGGCGGACCTCTTCGATGTATGCGTTCATGACCGACGGGGCGTAGACCTCGGGGTGGAAGCCGACGTTCTCGATGCCGACGAAGCCCGGTGGGGTGACCCCGATGATCTCCCACGCCGTCCCACCCACGTCTACCGAGCGGTTGACGATGTCGGGGTCGGATCCGTAGCGACGGACCCACAGGTCATGACTCAGCACCAGGACCCGATGCCCTCCGGGCTCGACGTCGTCGCTGGGTTGGATGAGGCGGCCGATGTGGGGGTTCACGCCCAGGAGGCCGAAGTAGTTCCCGGTGACCAGTCGGCCAAAGACGCGCTCCGCCGTTTCTCCCCGACCGAGAACGAAGGCCTCTCCCGAGGATCCGGCGACGTCCGAGAATACGCGACCCTCCTCGGCGATGACGCGCATGGCCGGCCACGACCAGGAGTCCCACTTGGGATCTTCTTCGAAGGAGCGTCCGATCTGGACGAGGCGATCGACTTCCTGAATCGCCGGCGGTGAACGCAACACCAGGCCGTTGATGAGGGAGAAGATGGACGCGTTGGCCCCGATGCCCAGGGCGAGCGTGAGGGCAGCGACGATGGCGAAGCCAGGGGCCCTGCGCAGCATCCGAAGCGAGTACCGAGCGTCCTGCATCAAGCCATCCATCGACCACCCCTCCACCCTCATCCATACGGCGTGGGGGATCGCCCCCACCACGAATTCGGCTGTTCCCGGCAGGCCGGACGCTCCCGCCGCTCTCTCTCGTTCGAGGGCCTCCAGCTCGCCCCTCCACTCGTCGAGCCACTCGGGCCGTTCGAGCCGCGGGACGAGCGCCGAGAGGACGCGCAGGAAGAGGTCGAAAGGCGGGCGCCGCTTGGCCATGTCAGCCCGCCGACCCTGCCGAGAGCTCGGCAGCGAGCTCCGCGACCCGTTCCGAGCCACGGGCCAGCGCCTCGGCCCCATCGGAGCTCAGCGAGTAGTAGCGTCGACGGGGTCGGCCCTCACGGTCGGCGACCCGCTGGTCTTCCCACTGGGCCTTCACCAGGCCCCGCTTCTTGAGCCGTCCCAGCGTCGGGTAGACGGTTCCCGATGGCATCCCCGTCTCATGCACGATGTCGAGTCCGTAGGCAACACCGTCGCGGATGGCACCGAGGATGCGAAGAGACGAGATTCCGAGAGATCGCGGCATGGGGACTCCTCAGTGTAGAGGTGTAAGGTAAGTAGTATTACATGGATCTCCCTTGGGCAAGTCGTCCACGCAGTCGGGATCCCGGGGACCGCCTCGGGGTTGGATCGTCCGACGGATCGTCCGAAGTCCATCCTCCGAGCAACGCGGCGCAGCCGCGAGGAGCCCGGGGGGTGCCAGAAAGTGAGGGGGAGCATGACCGAGAAAGTCGAGAAGTCGGAGCAGGAATGGCGTTCGATCCTCTCCGACCAGGAGTACCGCGTACTCCGGAAGAAGGGGACGGAGCGGGCCTTTACCGGTCGGTACCACGACGAGAAGACGCCAGGCACGTACACGTGCCGTGGATGCGGTACGCCGCTCTTCTCTTCGGCCGCGAAGTACGATTCGGGGACCGGCTGGCCTTCCTTCTATGACGTAGTGGACGAGGCGAACGTGCGCGAGGAAGAGGATCGGAAGCTCTTCATGAAGAGGACCGAGGTTCTGTGCGCCAGCTGCGACGGGCATCTCGGTCACGTGTTTCCCGACGGCCCTCAGCCCACTGGACTTCGGTACTGCATCAATTCCGCGGCGCTGGAACTCGATCCGACCGAGGGCGAAGACGCCTCGTGAAGGGCCTCGCGTCATGGTCGAGGTTCGCGTGGGCTGTCCAGGCATGCGCGATGTTGGCAGCGTGTGGGGGTGGGCCCGCTCCGGCGCCGCAGCCTGGCGAGAGCCGTGGCTTTCCGCCTGATCTCCGTGGCCGCAGCGTCATGCTTCTGCCGGTGCAGCAGAATCTCGGCATTCCCGGCGACCCCAGCGCAGAGCTCGCCTTCGCGCTGACCAGCCGCACCGACGAGGTGGAGTGGATCCTGGAGGAAGACGTCCAGGAGGTTTTGCGCCGCTCGCCGGGAATCGACGCGGACACTCGGGGTCTACCCGTGGCGGCCTTCCGGCAGGCGGCAGTGGAGCGGATCGGCGATCCGTTGTACGGTCAGATCCGGCGGATGGCAGCGCTCGTCGGTGCCGACGTCGTCGTGCTGCCCGTGGCGGTGTCCTTCGAGGCCAATCCGCAGATTCCGGGTTCGACGCCCCGGGTCCGCTTCATGGCGACCATCCTCGATGCTCGGACCGGGCGAGTGCTGTGGTTCGGGGTCGAAGAGGGCGGCGACCTTCCGCGGACGGACCCGCTGGCGCTAGCATCGGCGGCGGAGAGGCTGTCACGAACGATCCTCTGGTACGCGGGTGGCTGAAATGAGGAGTGGGGTGCTGTGGTCGGCGACGATGGTAGTGATGGCGGCCACCGGCTGCGTGGACCGGCCGGAGCTGATCATGCCTACCGCCGAGGAGGTTGAGACCTACTACGAGTACGCTCAGGGGCTCGAGGCCGAACTCGTCGGGAACGTCGCGGTCCTCACGGTGGAGCAGTCGGCTCGACAGCTGCGGGACGGCGGCCGCCTTTGGGCGAGGGTCGGACCCTATATCTTCCTCTTCACGGACGAGACCCGACAGCTCCTCGAGGACTTCCCGGGGCTGGCTGGCGTGCGCGTCACCACTCGGGTGGGGACGGCTCAGGTGGCCACCGCACTCCTGGCCCGGGAAGACATGCCGGACATTCTATGGCGCCGCTCGTTGAACATCGCGGGCAAGGCCAGGCGTGACGGCACGCAGCAGATGACCCTTCTCGAAGATCTGGTGGATTGGGGCGAGTCCCACACTGAGTTCGAATACAACCCGCGATTCACACGTCGCTGACCGAAGGACCGCGATTACATGGCACAGACCATCACCGTGATTCCAGGGGACGGCATCGGCCCGGAAGTCACTGAAGCGACCCTCGAAGTCCTGAAGGCCGCCGGCGCGGACCTCGAGTACGACATGCAGCTCGCCGGCCTCATCGCACTCAAAGAGGTCCGCAATCCGCTGCCTCAGGCCACGCTGGATTCGGCGGAGAAGCACCGCCTGCTCCTCAAAGGCCCTCTTACCACCCCTTCGGGATCGGGCTTCCGCTCCATCAATGTGGAGTTGAGAAAGGCCTTCGACCTCTACGCCAATGTCCGGCCGGTGCGCACCATCGTCCCTGGCGGGCGCTACGAGGACATCGACCTCGTGCTCATCCGCGAGAACACCGAAGGCCTCTACGTCGGTGTCGAGCACTACATCGGCATGCACGGTGACCCTCGCGCCGCCGCCGAGTCGGTCATGATCATCACACGTTTCGGGGCCGAGCGGGTCGTTCGCTACGCCTTCGAGTACGCCCAGAAGAACGGTCGCAAGAAGGTCACGTTGGCCCACAAGGCGAACATCCTCAAGTACACCCAGGGCCTCTTCCTCGACGTTGGCCACGAGGTGGCGAAAGAGTACCCGGACATCGAGTGGGAAGACCGGATCATCGACGCCACGGCCATGCAACTCGTCCTCGATCCGTATCGCTTCGACGTCCTCGTCATGGAGAACATGTTCGGCGACATCCTTTCGGATCTCATGGCGGGGCTCGTCGGCGGGCTGGGCTTCGCGCCTGCCGGAAACATCGGGACCGACGCCGCCATGTTCGAGGCCGTCCACGGCTCGGCTCCGGACATCGCCGGCAAGGGCATCGCAAACCCCACCAGCCTCCTCCTGTCGGCCTGCCTTCTCCTGGAGCACGTGGACCAGGCCGAGACGGCGCAGCGCATCCGCGATGCCGTGGACACCGTCGTCCAGGAAGGGACGGCGCGTACCGTCGACATGGGCGGCAAAGCCAACACCAAGGAGTACACGGCTGCCCTGGTGAGGGCGCTCGCGTAGGCGACGCTTAGCGATGGCGGAGGAGCGGAGGGTGTCGTGGAGGGATCGGTATCCGGACGAGGTGACGTGCGTCCGGTGTCTCGACGTCTACGACCAGATGCTCCTCGACCGCCTGCTCTGGTGCGAGTCGTGTCGGGCGAGGGCGAGGAACCGGGCGACGTGGTGGGGCTGGGCGGGAGGATTCGCGTTCGGCGCGGTCCTCGCGGCGTACGTATGGTTCGTCATCCAACCCAGTGACCTCGTGATAGGGGGTTGGATCGCCACGATGGTCGCCGCGGTCTGGATCGGATCGAAGGTCGCCCGGGAATTCGTGTACGGGGCTATGCGCTTCCGCAACGCCAGAGCGGTGGAAGCGGTCCCGCCTGTCGCCGGGGAGCCGGGGGCGATGGAGTCCGACCAGGAAGGCCCATGACCGGGCACGACCTCTCCTTGGAGGGGTAGCCCCGGTTTAGATTTGCAGGTCCCGCCGCCGGGACCCGCATACGCCGCTCCCCTCTGCAAGGCTCCTGTTCCGATGGCCCGCTTCGAAGGCATCGATTTCTACAATCTCGACGCGCTCTTTTCCGAGGAAGAGCGCATGGTCCGCGACACCATCCGCTCGTGGGTGGAGGACCGCCTCATGCCCATCATCGGCGATGCCTACATCGAAAGGCAGTTTCCCACAGAACTCATCCCCGAGCTGGGGGAGTTGGGAGTGCTGGGGGCCAACCTGCCCGAAGAGTACGGATGCGCCGGACTCAACAACGTCTCGTACGGCCTCATCATGCAGGAGCTCGAGCGAGGCGATTCGGGCATCCGCTCCTTCGTCTCGGTCCAGGGTGCCCTGGTCATGTACCCGATCTTCGCCTTCGGCAGCGAGGAGCATCGCCGGGAGTGGTTGCCCAAGCTCGCGACGGGCGAAGCCATCGGCTGCTTCGGCCTCACCGAGCCGGACTACGGCTCCAACCCCGCGGGAATGATCACCCGGGCGGAGAAGACGTCCGACGGATGGCGCCTCAACGGTGCCAAAATGTGGATCACCAACGGATCCATGGCCGACGTGGCCGTAATCTGGGCGCAGACGGCCGAACTCGGTGACGTGAGGGGTATTCGGGGCTTCGTGGTGCCCACCGACGCGCCGGGCTTCAGCGCGAAGGACCAGAAGGGCAAGCTCTCCCTGCTCGCCTCCGACACGTCGGAGCTGGTCCTCGAAGACGTGGACCTGCCGGACAGCGCGCTGATGCCAGGAAGCGACCGGGGTCTCAAGCACCCGCTCATGTGCCTCACGCAGGCTCGCTACGGCATCTCATGGGGCGCCGTCGGTGCCGCCATGGCGTGCTTCCACGAGGCGCTCTCCTATTCCAAGGAGCGCGTCATGTTCGACGAGCCCATCGGCGGCAAGCAGATCCAGCAGGTCCGCCTGGCGGACATGCTCACCAAGATCACACAGGGCCAGCTCATCTCGTATCACCTCGGCCGCATGAAGGACGACGGGACGATGACTCCGCAGCAGGTCTCGCTGGCCAAGCGCGCCAACTGCGACATGGCCACCGACATCGCCCGGGAAGCCCGCCGACTCCTCGGCGGCAACGGCATCCTCGTCGAGTACCACTCCATGCGCCATATGGCGAACCTGGAGTCGGTCTACACCTACGAGGGGACCCACGACATCCATGGGCTGATTCTCGGACAGACGTTGACCGGCCTGAACGCGTTCTGACTCCTGGCGCGACGGCCTCTGTCGTTTCATGGAACGTCTTTGAAACACTTCGGCCGGTCGATGAAACATCCGACCACCGCGCTGGTCCTGCCGGACTGACAGCCGCGAGGAGGGCGATGTTGAGCGCAAGCCCGTGTACGACAACGGGATGTGCGATCCGCGGCTAGGGAACCGGCATCATTTCCCCAGGCGGCCCACTCCGTGCACTATGGGAAGACACTTCCTCGCCCGCCCCACGGAGACAGGATGAAGGTCTCACTGAAGAGCGCCCTCATGGGGCTCGTGCTGTTGGTTCTGCTTCTCGGGCTGGTCCCGACGGGGATCCTTCTGGACCGTCGGCTGACCGCCGCACTGGAGGAGGGGGTCCGGGACGATCTGCGAACGGCGCCACTCGTCCTCGCGGATCGGTGGCAGAACCAGGCGAGTGCTCGCATGATGCACAGTCGGGAGATGGCCATCGACCCGGATCTCGTAGCGGCCATGACCCGGTCGGACACGGTGTCGGTGCTGCTTCGGGCCGAGGAGATCGCGACTGCGTTTCCAGGAGAATCGGCGGTGGTCATCGGGCCCGACGGCGTTCCGTGGATGGGGCCCGACGTCGAGGCCACCGTGGTGGATTCCACCCGGGCCGGTGCCATGCCGGTCCTCGCCATGGAGTCGGAGGAGCACGGCCTGGGAACCATCTCGTTGGCACCCGTCGTCGCGGACGGCGGCTGGATGGGAGCCGTCGGCGTGTGGGTTCCGATGACGGAGGACGAGGCCGCACGGCTGTCGGTACTGACCCGCTCGGACGTTCTGCTGATGGCGCCCGACGAGGAGCTGGCCGCCTACACCGGCCGTGCCGAGCCCGCCATGGGCCTTTTCGGCCTCCTGGCTCAGCAGCCTGTCACCGACGACGTGAGGGAGTTCGAGCTCGACGGAGATCGATACCTGGTGGCCAACGCTCATGTCCCGGGAGGCGCGCGGGTCTCGTTCGTTCGCGCCTTGAGTGAAGAGCTGGCGGTGGTCCCGACCCTTCGAGCAGTGGGCGCGGGGGTCTTCGGGCTGGCCCTGGTCGTGGCCCTCGCCGTGGGGGTGTGGTTCGCAACGCGGCTTGCCGAGCCCGTCGGCTCGCTGGCCGGTGCCGCTTCACGAATCAGCCAGGGTGACTTTGATGCACCGGTGGGTCGAAGCGCGGTCGACGAGGTCGACAAGGTCGCCGAGGCCTTCGAGGTGATGCGCGATGCGCTGGCCGTCCGAATCAAAGAGCTTGCCGAAGCCAACCAAGCCCTGGAGGACCGTCAGGAGCGACTCTCCATGCTCCAGGCCGAGCTCGTTCAGCGGGACCGACTCTCTGCTGCTTCGCGACTTCTGGCCCAGCTCGCCCACGAGGTCCGGAATCCGGTGGCGAGCGTCCGGAACTGCCTCGAGGTACTGCGCAGGAGGGTGGAGGGCGACGAGGAGGCCAGTGAGCTTGCCGACCTCGCCATCGACGAGCTTCT
>JABDLS010000098.1 GCA_013002885.1 Gemmatimonadota bacterium
GGTTGGCTGGTCGGGATCCCGGTGCCATTGGTCTTGATGTGGGCGCCGAGCTGGAACTGGATCCTGTTGGCCAACATTCTGCTCGGCGCCAATCAGGCGCTGACCTGGTCGATGACCGTCGTGATGAAGGTGGACCTCGCCTCCCCGGCTACCTTCGGGCGAGTCATCGGATGGAATGAGTTCGCGGGATATGCAGGGCTCGCTGCAACTGCAGGCGCGACGGGCCTGATCGCCTCGACCCTCGGACTACGACCCGCGCCCTTCTACCTCGGCGTGGCTCTCGCCGTCGCTGGGCTACTCCTCTCGTTGCTCGCTCGCGAGACGCGGGAAGAAACCGAAGCGGAGCGGCCCGCCACCAGGAGCTCGGTGGGTATCCTCACGGTACTCGCCCGAGGTACGTGGTCGAACGCGCAACTCGCCGTCGCCAGCGCCGCCGGTCTGGCCACGAACTTCAAGGACGGCGTGCTGTGGGGCCTATTGCCGATGATCCTCGTGGATCAGGGCATGTCGCTCGACAGGGTCGGCCTCGTCGTGGGGACCTATCCCCTCTTCTGGGCGGTGAGCCAGCTCTACTTCGGTCCGCTTTCCGACCGCGTCGGTCGAGCGGGTCTGATTGCCGGGGGGCTCGTTGCACAGGGCGCTGGCGTTGGGATGATGGCCCTGGGGGGCGGATTCGGCTGGTTCGTTCTCGCCGCCGTCGTAGCCGGGCTCGGCACCGGCATGGTGTATCCGACCCTCCTGGCCTTCGTGTCCGACGTGGCCGAGCCCGCTTGGCGAGCCTCGGCGTTGGGGGTCTATCGTTTCTGGAGAGACTCGGGGTACGCGGCTGGAGCCCTCGGTGGCGGCCTTGTCGCCGATGCCCTCGGCATGACGGCCTCGTTGATCGTCACGGCGGCCGTCGGAGGTCTCGCGGCAGCGGTCTTCCTTTCGGCCGCAGCGCCTGGAATGATCCACGGCCGGTGATCTGAGGACCTCAGACGGTCCTTCAAGGCTCAACATACTGATTCGCAAAGACTTACGGTTGCACGCCGCCTCATCGACCGTATGTTGCCCGTCCCTCCCGACGAACTCGAATCCCCACCGGAGGAGTTGGAACCGTGCTCGCATCCCACGCTGTTCGATCCCTGGCCAAGGTCGCCTTTTCCTTGGCCCTCATCGTGACCACAAGCAACTGTGGGAGCAGCACACCCACAGATCCGGATCCTGATCCGGACCCGGCAACCATCGCGATCTCCATCGACCCGAGCAGTGGCACGGTCGAGCAGGGAGGCTCGCTGGTGGTGAACGGTACTGCGACCATCGGAGGCGGATTCACGGGGAATGTGACCTTTACCGTCACCGGCCTCCCCTCGGGCGTCACCATCTCCGTGGGCACCGTGACCTTGAGCGGAACAACGGCCACGGCCCCCATCACCGTGACCGTCGGCGCGGGGGTGGACGCTGGGACGTACAGTGGGACCATCACCGCCTCGGGATCGGGCGTCTCGGATTCGGTGACGTACTCGCTCACCGTCACGGAAGCCGCTGGCTTCTCACTGGGGAGCATCTCGAACGTCAGCATCCAACAGGGGATGTCCGGCACGACGGACGTCACCATCGCGCGCTCGGGCGGCTTCGCCGAGTCCGTCGCCATCGCTGTCGAAGGTGCGCCTTCGGGCGTGACCCCGACACCGAACCCCGCCTCTACGACGGGGACCTCCTCGACCATCGGCATCGCCGTCGATGGGTCGGTGGGCACGGGGACGTACACACTGACCGTACGAGGAACCTCGACGGGCTTCCCCGATGCCACGGCTACCTTCGACCTCACCGTCACTGCCGCGCCGGCAGGCACTCAGATCACGGTGGATTACTCGGTGTGCTCGGTGGATGACCGTCCAGTCTGGGTAGCGATCCAGGACGGCATGGCCGGGAACTGGACGCCCATCACCGGCGTCAACGACGTCTACACCTTCACGGTGACGCAGAACGTCCTCGGGTTCGCCGGCGCATACGTTTCCGGCTCCGAGAGCGACGTCTCCGTGGACTACTTCACCACGTCCGAGGCAGTCCTGGCCGCCGCCGGCGACGTGTGCGACGACAGCGGACCCACTGGTAAGACAGTCAACGGCATGGCCGCGAACGTAGTGGGCCTGACGAACCTGTCCCTGGGCGGAGGCTTCGGCGTGGTGGTCTTCGACGGGGCGTTCACCATCGCGGGCGTGGTCGACGGTTCTGTCGACCTCGTCGGATACTCGATGAACTCTGGCGTCGGGTCGGACCGGATGCTCATCCGTCGGGACCAGGACATCGCGGACAACGGAAGTCTGGGGACGGTCGATTTCACCGCCGAAGGCTTCGATCCGCAAAGCGCGACCATCACCGTCGGAGGCCTGGTCGGTGGTGAGGCGGGCACCTTCGGTGCAAGCTACGCCACGGTCTCCAGCGGCTTGTCCTGTGGCATCGCACCTCTGAGTCAAGACCTCCTCTCTGGCTCCACGTTCACGCTCTCGAGCGCGCCCGCCTCCGAGCAGGCATCGGACGAATACCACGTCGCAGCCGTTACCACCGGCCTGGGCGACGCTACTCGACAGGTGCAGGAGTCCTTCTCGACTCTGGCGGACCGCACCGTCGACCTTCCGCCGGAAATCCCTGTACCCACGCTGACGGACATCACCGGCGGCGCAAGCTACCTCCGACTCCAGGCGGCATTCACGCTGCCAGCTGACTTCAACTCTCTGGTCTTCTTCGACTACTACGGCGCCACGACGTCGATGACGGTCTTCGCGACGGCGGGCGTCATGTCGGGAGCGGTTACCCTGGCGATGCCGGACTTCACAGGACTCACCGGCTGGGATGCCGCGTGGGCGACCCCGGCAAACGAGACGGGAGTCGAGTACGTACTGGCAGGGAGCGGAAACAGCGGTAGTGGGCTGTGCTCGGATGGTGGGCGCGTGGTGAACTCGACGCGGTCGGCCAGCTACAACTGACTGGAAAGAGTCGCTGACTGGAAAGAGCCGCGGTCGGGGGGTGATTGCCTCCCGACCGCGGCCTCTCTCATCTGCTCCGCGAGGACCAGTGGATGGCAGTGATCCGCCATGCCCCATCGAGTCGCCGGAGCACCATGAGCTCGGCGCCACGCGAGCTGACTTGACGTTCACCCATGCGACCCTCTCGTGTGCTCGTCGACCACGCCCACGCCACGTCGCCGACACTCCGCACGGTGATCTCACCACGGTCCGCAGGAACGGCCTGGGCGAAGCGCATGTCACCGGCGAGGTGGCCGCTCCGATAGTGCGCCTTGTCTTCGACGTTGCCGCTTTCGAGGATCACGACGTCGTCGGCTAGAAGAGCGAGGGCGGTTGTGGAGTCGCCTGCGGCGAGGGCGGCGTGGAAGGCATGGATCGCGGAACGGATCTCGGTTTCGGCGGTCTGGGCCTGGCCTTCGCTCGGTGCACCGGTCAGGAGCAGAGCCAGGCAAAAGACGACGCACGACGTTTCGCTGAGCAGGCGCATAAGGCTATCCATCTCTGAGACGTGTTGGAGCCAACGGAGACATCCGAGCCGTTGTTGGCCAAGCACAATGCCGGGGAGTTCATGAACGCGCCATGACGAACCGATGAAGATTCCTTCATGCCGCCTTCACACGTCGTTCATGGCTCCTGCAGCAGCTTCGTGAGTAGTAGTCTCACGCACATCGTACCGGACCCGACGACTCAGGAGC
>JABDLS010000116.1 GCA_013002885.1 Gemmatimonadota bacterium
GACTTCGTCCACGTCATCGAAGAGGATCCGGTCAACGAGGACCTCCTCTTCGTGGGCACAGACGTCGGCGCCTACGCTTCCACCGATCGGGGCCGCAGCTGGCAGCGCTTCATGAACGGCCTGCCCACGGTGCCCGTGCACGACCTCGAGGTGCACCCGCGGGACAAGGAGCTCGTCGCCGGTACCCACGGCCGCTCGATCTGGGTCGTCGACATCGCCCCACTGCAGGGAATGAGCGACGCCGTCGTCGCCGAAGGCGCCCTGTTCGAGCCCGGGCCCGCGTTTCAGTTCGGGTACCCGGCCCACGGTGGTGAGTCCTACGGGCAGCAGCACTGGGGTCGGCCCTCGCCAGGCTCGGTCGCCACCGTCTCGTACTACCTCACTGCTGAACAGGTCGAGAGCCTGAGTGAGGCCGTCGCCGACGAGGCGGAGGCCGGCGAGGCGGAGGCCGGCGAGGAGGGCGGTAGTCCAGGCGGCGCAGGCCGTGAGCGTGGACCTCAGGTCGAGATCACCGTCATTGGATCCGACGGCGAGACGTTCGCGACGATCCAGGGCCCCGCCGATGAAGGGTTGAACCGCCTCACCTGGGACATGCGCGGCGAGGCCCCCGAGGCTGCGGGCCCCGGGCCCTATCAGGCCCGGCAGCGCGCCGAGATCGCAGAGCGGGCCGTGGCCGTCCGGGATTCCCTCGTGGACGCCGACTGGAACGAGCAGTTTCTCGACCGGATGATCGGCATGTTCACGGGCGAGGCCGACATGTCGCAACTCGCCGCCATGTTCGGCGGTGGCGGGGCGCCTTCGGGGGACCCGGAGTCCTTCCGAGAGCGCCCCGGCGAATCCCCTCCGGGAGGCGGCGGCGGCTTCAACTTCGGCCAGATGCGAGAGCTTGCCGAGCTGCTGGTGCCCGGGGCCGGTATGAGCCAGCTCTCACGCATGTTCCGCGGAGGTGGCGGTGGACGACAGGCTCCCCTCGCCGAGCCGGGCGCGTATACGCTTCGCATGACGGTCGGAGACGAGACACTCTCCACCCGCCTCGAAATCGACCGGATCGGCGAGCTCACCGGTGAGAACTCACCCTTTGAGGAGGAGTGGGCGCGGTTGCTCGAGAGACTCGGGCGCATGCGCTGAACCCAGAGCAGTCCGCCATCTCGTTCCTCGATGGCCTCCCTGTCGCGCGACACCACGACGTCATGCATCTTCCCCCGACTTCGAACGACGGCCTCCAGGAGCAGATGATGACGCCCGGCACCGCTGAGACGCCCCGAACCACGGCCACGACACGCATCGTCTCGCTGGCCCGAGCCGCCGTACCCTTCGTCCTCTTCAGCCTCGCCGGCGCGTCCCCGGTCCGGGCCCAGGCCCACGAGCATGGCGCCGACATGGCGAGCCTCGAGTCACGGGTCGACGACCTCATGGCGGAGTACAACCGTTCCGACGCCCCCGGCGCGGTCATCGGCGTCGTGCATGGAGGGGGCCTCGCCTTCGCCAAGGCATACGGGATGGCGAGCCTGGAGCACGGCACCCGGCTGACTCCCGAGTCCGTCCTCGACGTGGGCTCGGTATCGAAGCAGATGACCACCTTCGCCGTCGTTCTCCTCGCCCAGCGGGGGGAATTGGACATCGACGCCGACATCCGTACCTACCTGCCCGAGGTCCCCGACTTCGGCTCCACGATCACGGTGCGGCACCTGGTCCACCACATGAGCGGGCTGCGCGAGATCTACAACTCGGCATCCCTCGCCGGATACCAGGGTGGCGACGGCATCGCCCAGGAAGACGCGCTCCGCCTCATCACGAACATGCAGGATCTCAATTTCGAGCCAGGCACCGAGTACCTCTACAACAACACCGGCTACATGCTGCTCGCCGACATCGTCTCCCGTGTCTCCGGGATGCCCTTCGCCGACTTCATGGAGGCCAACGTCTTCCGTCCTCTGGGGATGACGAGCACGACCATCATGGCGCGCCGGGGCCAGGTGATTCCGGCGGCAGCCGAGTCCTACGCACCGAGGGAGGAGGGCGGCTTTCAGCGCGTCTTCGACAACAGTGGCATCCAGGGAGCGGGCGGCGTCTACAGCACCGTAGGGGACCTCGCCCGCTGGGTCACCAACTACCGCACGGGCGAGGTGGGCGGGATGGGAGTCATCGAGCAGATGAAGCAGCACGGCGTCCTGGCCAGCGGCGACACCCTGCCCTACGCCTTCGGCATCAACGTGAGCGAGTACCGCGGACTGGAAGCCATCTCCCACACCGGTTCCAGCGCTGGGTATCGAGCCTCCGTCATCTACTTCCCGGACATCGACGGTGGCGTCATCCGCCAGAGCAACCGCTCGGACTTCGATTCGAGCATCCCCGGCAAGGTGGCCGACCTCTTCTTCGGCGACGAGATGGAGGCCGTGCCCGACCGCAACGATATGCCCGACGACGTCGACGAGAGTGACGATGAGTCGACGGTGGCCGACCAGTCTGGCTGGACGCCTTCCCCCGCCCAGCTACGTCAGTTCGAGGGGCGCTACTTCAGTCCTGAGCTCGAGACGCTCTACACGCTGGTCGTCGAAGACGGGGCACTCATCGCCAAGCACCGACGCCACCCCGACTTCGAGCTCGAGCCCACCGAGCCCGACACCTTCGAGGCCGACAACTTCTTCGGTACGGCGCGCTTCGAGCGGAACCGAGGCGCGGCAGTGACCGGCATGCGGGTATCCAACGGGCGTGTCCGCAATCTGCTCTTCGAGCGTTGGGAGGGCTGAGGTCGAGGTAGACCCGACCGGGGTGCAGACCCGTCAGCTCCCTTCTCGCTCGTAAAGCACCTGACCGTCGACGATGGTCATGTCCACCTCGACGTCCATAATCCCCTCGGGATCGAGGGTCAGGAGGTCGTCGGACAGCACCACCATGTCGGCGAGCATTCCAGGCTCGAGGGTGCCCTTCACCTCTTCTTCGAAGGTGAGCCAAGCGCCGTTCGCGGTGTAGGCGCGGATGGCCTCTTCCACGGTCAGCGCCTCGTCGGGACCGTAGACTTCGCCCGACATCCCCTTCCGGGTCACTGAGGCGTACAGGCCTACGAGCGGGTCGATGGGAAGGATGTCGCTGCCAATGGCCAGGAAGATCCCGTGCTGCATGGGGATCTTCAGCGGATTGTTGTGAGCGAGGCGGTCGCCGTCGAGGTTGGCGACGTACCGGCCCTCCAAGGTGTAAGTGAAGTTGGGCTGCTGGGCGACGGCGATGTCGTGCTCGGCCATCCGCTCCAACGTCTCGGTGGGTGGCGTCACCGTGAAGTGATTCAGGTAGTGTCGGTGGTTATCGCGTGGGTTGTTCTCCAGGGCGTCGATGAAGGCGTCGACGGTGAGGACGATGGCCGCGTCGCCGATGGCGTGAAAGCCCATCTGCCACCCCAGGGCGTTGGCCGTGTCCACCAGTGCTCGAAGCTCGGCCTCAGGCACGTTGAGCAGCCCCCGGTAGTCGTCCCGCCCCTTGTACGGCTCGATGGTGTAGGCCGCCGGTCCGGTGAAGCCACCGTCCACCAGCACCTTGATGGCCCCGACGCGAAGGCGGTGGTCCCCGTCGCCCGTGGTGCGGCCGAAGGCGGCGAGTCGGTCGCGGCCCACCCAGCGGATCTGAACCGTCGAGCGGGGCAGCTCGTCGCCGTGCTCGGCATAGATGTCCTCCCAGCGGGCAAAGCCCTCAGGGGTCTCGCCGGCTTGGATGAGGCTTGTGATACCCAGGGCGAGCTGGTCGCGGAGCATCTGGATGAGGGTCTCCCGCAACTCCCCTGGGGTCGCGTCGGGGACCAGACGGCCCACCAATCCCTGGCGCTCGCGGATGACGCCGTTGAGCTCGCCGCCCTCGTCGTACTCGATCACGCCGCCCTCGGGCTGAGGCGTGCTCCGGTCGATGCCCGCCAGCTCCAGGGCCAAGGAATTGGCGACGCCGCTATGGCCACCGGCGCGGGTAAGGAGCACCGGATTGCTCGGCGCCACCTCGTCCAGGTCGGGCCGCAGAGGGCGACGCCCCTCGGCCAGCTCGTCTTCGCTCCAGCCGTAGCCGGTGACCCATTCGCCCTCCCCCAGCTCCTCGGCTTTGGCTCGCACCAGCGCCTGGATCTCTACGATGGACTCGACTCCCCCCAGATCGATGTGGCGTCGGGCGCTCCCGCGGATATGGGTGTGCGTGTCGTTGAAGCCGGGCACGACGAGGCGGCCGTCGAGGTCGACGGTCCGTGTGGCGGCGTACTCCGACGCGAGTTCGGGTCCTCCGACGGCGAGTACGCGGCCGTCGCGCACCACCAGGGTCGAGTGGAGGGTGAAGGCATCGTCGACGACGGCGATGGTGCCACCGGTGAGCACCAGGTCGGCGGGCTCGGGCGGAGTGCACGCGCAAAGGGCGAGAGCGCCGAGCATGAGGGGTGTGACAGGTCCAGTGAATCCAATGGTCATGGCATAAGCCTCAGGGCGTCCGGGATGTCAGTACCGGTCGAGTCCCTCGGTGAGCTCGATGTACACTCCCGAGGGATCGGTGAAGAAGGCGATGGCCAACTCGATGCTGTCGATCTCCCGATACGCGACGTCGAACTCGATTCCCAACGCGGTGAGACGATCGGTGAAGGCTTTCAGATCATCGACCTCGAAGCCGATGTGGTCCACTGCGCGGCCCCTCGTGCCGGACACCTCTCCCTCCGCGGCGCCGAAGCTCACGTTCATACCCGGCACGTCGGCCGTAACGGGAATGGAGCCGCGGACCCGCGGCGTCATGGAAAAGAGATCCACGTACCAGTCGCGCAGCTCCTCCACATCGCCCCTGGTGTAGATGTGCACGTGGTACGGCTCAGCCGGGACGTCGAGGTCGGGAATCTCCTGAAGCTCGACGCGGATGCCATCGGGGACGGTGATGTAGGCCTGCGGCCGTCCGCCGTAGCCCTCGAACTCGGCTTCCACTTCAAACCCGTCGGCCTGCCACCGCTCCAGAAACGCCGCGAGGTCCGGCACAGAGAAGCCGAAGTGGTCCACGCCCGATCCGCGAGACGGCCCCGTTGGCTCTCGCTCGGTGAAGATCATGACCGTACTCGGCAGGCGTACCGTGTGAAGGGGACCCTTCTGCACGGCGTTGCCGCCGAAGTGCTCGGTCCAGATCCGTTCGTGGAGACCCACGTCTTCGACGGTGAGGTGGATGTGGCCCCAGGTGACGCCCGCGTCGTTGGGCGGGGCAAGCTGGGCGGACGCAGGGGCGGCCACGAGGGTCAGGGCCGCCGCGGCGAGCGGCGCGAAGAGAGCGCGCATGGTTTCGGCTTGGTCGCGAGGGAGAGGTGCCGGCAAAGTAGGGCGCATCGCCAGGTGCCGCTCGGTGCTCGCGCCTCGATACGATCCCGATGTGCGTCACTTCGAGGTCGTGCTGGAGACGCCATGACGCCGCGTTCAGGCCAAGCCGCACACCATCCGGGTCATCACGGCTGCCCCGCGCTTCGCGTCGAGGCCCGATGCGTCGAGAAGACGCCAACTGTGGAAGTCCACCGCGAGGCGAAGCGCGGCGCCGCGCGCCTCCGGGTCCCCTGTCAACCATCCCGCCGAGAGCGCACCGACCACCGCGTCGATCCAGCTCACCCAAAGGCTATCCATGACCTCCGAAAGAGCAGGCACGACCGGGGCGTCGCGCATGACATTGCCGAGCATCGCGCGCTTGCCGCCGTACCAGGAGTACAGCTCGGTAAGCGCCGACTCGAGACGAGTCGCCGGATCGTCTTCGGTCCACGCCGAGGGATCAGGGAAGGGATTCTGCTCGGCCCAGTGAGATGAGCATGCCTTGTACATCTCCACATCGGTCGCGAAGTGGCTGTACACCGTCATCCGACTCACCCTGGCGACTCTCGCCACCTCGGTGATGGTGGTGCTCGCAGGACCGACCGTGCCGTGAAGCTGCACCGCCGCATCGACGATGCGCCGGCGCGTCTTCTCTTCGGCCTCCGCGCGCTTCTGTTTCCGATACGGGCGAGTGTCGGGATCAGTCATATTTCACTATGCACTCTGTACGTCGAAATTGACAAGCGGCGCTCAGGTCGCCACCATCGACTTATTCGCATGACAATACGTCCAGTGAAATTGTTGTGACCACGCGCTGTCCGCCCCACTCCGGCGAGGAATCCATGAGCGGTATCCGCACCATCGTCCCCGAGAAAGCGAGAGGGCTGAGAAAGCTCTTCCTCCGATGGGCTCGCGGCCAATACGGAGGTGTCGTGCCGGGGGTCTTCCAGGTCCTCGCCGTCGACATGGCCACCGCGGCTCCGGCGGGTGCCCTGTATCGTCACCTTCACCTGCGAAAGTCCTCGCCCCTCGGGCGCCTCGAACGAGAGATGCTGGCAACGGTCGTCAATGGGAAGGTCGGCGGAGCTCCCTGACTGGGCCTCCATTCGGCGGCAGTTCGCCGCCTCACGGGAGATGAGCATCTCGACGAAGAGTTCGCAACACGCTGGCCGGAGTACGACCTGCCGCCCAAGACCCGGGCCCTCCTGAGCTATGCCAGCCTGCTCACTGACGCACCGGCCATGGTGGGCGGAGGCGACATCGACAAACTGAGAGCGGTGGGATGGGACGAGGACGCCATCTGGCAGATCACGGCCCTCACGTCGTTCTTCAACTTCAGCGGACGCTTGGAAGCGGCCTCGGGACTGCCGCCGGACGAGATCCCGGAAGGAGCGAAGTTCGCGGAAGCGGGAGCGGGGGCCCGCGACTAGCTAGACCCTGAAGGGGAGTTGTCGAATCCGCCGTCCAGTCGCGTCGAACAGAGCGTTTCCAACCGAGGGCGCCAAGGGAGCCACAGCAGCTTCTCCGACTCCGGACGGCGAGCGGCCATCAGA
>JABDLS010000125.1 GCA_013002885.1 Gemmatimonadota bacterium
GACATCGCCCTCAGACTTCAGGCCGAGTCGGTGGCGACCTCTGAAGTCACCGACTCCGTGCCGGTGGGCTGAAGCCACTCCACCACGGCACTCCGCAGCTCGTCGATGGTCAGGGGCTTCGAGAGGAGGCCGTCCATTCCCGACTCGAGACACTTCCTCTTGTCGCTTTCGCGAGCGCTCGCCGTCAGAGCCACGATAGGGATGTGGCCACCGCGTTTCCGCTCCAGATCGCGGATCGCGCGCGTGGCGTCGTACCCGTCCATGACCGGCATCTGGCAGTCCATGAGGATCAGGTCCCATTTCTCTGCCGTCACGGCTTCCACCGCCTCTTTTCCGTTCTCGGCGACCTCAGCACTCACGCCCATCTTCTCGAGGAGGCTCGTGGCGATCATACGATTCACGCGGTTGTCCTCCACCAGCAGTACCCGGCCGGAGGCGAGCATGGCGGCCTGAGCCGAAGCCTCCTCTTCGGCGGCCTCGGTGGAGCCATGGATTCCGAGTCGACGAAGGGCCTCTGTCCATCGCCTTTCCAGGAGGGGCTTGGGCATGTCAAAGTCGAAGCCGTTCTCGTCGTTCCGGTCGGGAAGGTGCCCGGGGGTGAGACGGATCACGGACGTCGCGGTTCCGGCGGTGGCTCGTACCGATCGTGCCAGTCGACCGCACGCCTCGATGCCAAGGGCGGCGTCGGCGAGGACGGCGCGGTAGGGCTTCCCGTCTTGGGCTGCCAGGACCGCGGCCCGTTCGCCGTCTTCGTGCGTCGACTGGACGTCAGTCTTGGCTCCGAGGAGCTCGAGCTGGTCGACGGCCAGCCCCGCGACGAACGACGACGGCGACACTACGAGGAAGCGGTGCCCCGCCGCGGCGTCCTGCAGTTGGTCGGTGGGGCCGTCCGGATCGGGCTCGAGGTCCAGGGTGGTCCAGAAGGTGGAGCCCGCACCCACCTCGCTCTCTACCCCGATGTCGCCGCCCATGAGGGTGGTCAGCTCACGACAGATGGCGAGACCCAGCCCGGTGCCGCCGTGCTTGCGCGTCGTCGACAGGTCGGCCTGCTCGAACTTGTCGAAGATCCGCTCGACGGCGTGGGCGGGGATACCCGTGCCCGTATCCTCCACCGAGAGCCGAATCTGCCCTTCCGGCGTCGCGTCGACGGAGATGAGGACGTGTCCCTCGGACGTGAACTTCACCGCGTTGCCCGCCAGATTGGTGACGATCTGACGAATCCGGCCCGGATCGCCGATGAAGTAGCGCCCGACGTCGGGGGAGTAGTGGACGCCGAGCTCGATGCCCTTGGCGATCGCCTGTGGCGCAAGGAGCTCCCCGACGTCGTCGACGACGAGGTGCAGGTCCAACGGCACTTCCTCCAGAGTCAGTGACCCAGCCTCGATCTTGGAGACATCGAGGATATCGTTCACCAGCATGAGGAGGGTCTCGGCCGACCGCTCCGTCGCTTCGGCGAACTCCCTCTGCTCCGCGGTCAAAGAGGTCTCGAGGAGAAGCCCGGTCATTCCGAGGACGCCGTTGATGGGGGTCCGGATCTCATGGCTCATGTTGGCCAGGAACTCGGCTTTCGCCTTGGCTGCCGCCAGGGCTTCCGCTTCGGACTTCCGAAGCTCCTCCGTTCGCTCGCGGACAGTCTGCTCCAGGCGATAGTTGTGGTCCGCGAGCTCCCGGTAGAGGGCGCCGCTTTCGAGCACGCCGGCGCAGCTCTGCATGAGGATCGAGAGGACCATCTGGCCCATCTCGGGAATGAAGGGATGCTCCTCATCCAGGGCGGCGAAGAACATGCCGGAGATCTTCGAGGGCGTCGCCAGGACGTGCATCAGGAGCGATTTTCCCATGTGCTTGCCAGGGACGATGATCGGCCGGTCCTGGTATAGAGCCCAGCCGAAGGTTCCCTCCTGGATCTGCCAATCCAACTCCGCTTGAACGGCCTCACGCTCCGTCTCGGGCTCGAGGAGGCCTACCTCGAAGCCGAGTCCTTCTTCGTCGGCGAAGACGATGGCCATACACCCGAAGTCGGCCACTCGGAGGAGGGCCTGACGGGCAGCACGAAACACGGTCTCGGGCGTGGCGCCCGACGCTTGCTCAGTCTGGAAGGTCGCTCCCAGGTGGGCTACCGCGTCCAGGGCCTCACGAAGCCAGAGCTGCCTTCGCTCGGTGTCTTCGGTCGGGAGTACGCCGTCGATGCGGTTGACGGTGGCGCCCGACGCCTCGTTGGCCGGCATCTCGACATCCTTGGGCCGATGGCCGGGGGCGAAGTCCATGGTCAGTCCTCCGGGCTCAGGCCCAGGAGGTGCACCGCGGCCGAGTACTGTCGGTCGATGTCCTCGACGGCGAACCCTATGACACCGGGGTCGATGCCCAGCTTGGCCCAAGCGCCTGCCGAAAGGGGGGGCACGAGGCGTTCGCCGCTGCTCCCGAGCTGGAGAGCCGTAGCCATGAGGTCGGCTACATGCACCGTCGCCGCCTCCATCGGATAGCGTTCAGCCCGCCGTGGGTCATGATGAAGGCGAACCGCCTCTCGAAGCGCCTCTGGCATCTTCCAGTGATCCATGAGGACGCCACCCATGAGCGCGTGATCGAAGCCCAACACCTCGCGCTCGGTCTCGAAGAGGAGGGCGCGGCCGGTGCGGGCTTTGGCGATCACGTCGGCCGTTGCTTCTGGGGCCCGCATGAGTAGAACCAGGCGCCCGACGTCGTGAAGGATACCGGTGACGAAGAATCGTTCCACGTTGGCCTCGTTTCGGAGGCCGGCGAGGACACGAGCGGTGACCCCTACACCGAGACTGTGCTTCCAGAAGTCCTCGACGTCGAGAAGCTCCGCCGGAATTCCTTTGAAGAGGTCCGTCACGGAGGTTGCGAGCGCCAGGTCTCGGACCTGGGAGGTCCCGACGACGCTGACGGCCTGCGAGACCGTCTCGATCTTCTTGGGAAATGCGAAGAAGGCGCTGTTCACCAGCTTGAGGAGACGCGCCGTGAGGGCGGTGTCCTCCCGGATGACGTTGGCGACGTCGCCCGCCCCGCCCCTCGGATGGTTGATGACTTCGACCAGGCGTCGATACACCAGAGGCGGTGACCCGAGCTCAGGAGAGTCGGCCAGCAGGTCCTGGGGGCGAAGGCGCTGGTTCGTGGCGGTCATGGGTGGTCTCCGGCCGCCGCTTGAATCTGTGTGGCCCGCCGCGCGACGCATGCATCGAAGAGGGCATCGATGGCAGGATGGCCTCGGTTCGACTTCTGGAAGAGGGTGTCGAGCTCTTCCGTCGCCTTGTCCAGGGCCCAAGGTTCCACGTCGGCGTCGACTCCCTCGATTTCATCGCCCTCGACCTCGATGCGGGTGACCCCCCAGGCGGGGAGTGCCGCGACGTACTTCTCGATGAGTTCCTTTCCGGCGGGGATGAGGACCCGGCCGCGCTTGTCGAGCACGTTGGCCGCCAGGACCATTCCAGGTTGAGCGAGGGAGACGTCGATAACAGGCAACGTGATACTCCGCGCGAGGGGGGGAAGGCAGGCGCGTACGGGGCTTCTTTGCCCTACGTGTCAGAGTATCGGTCCCGAAGAGTGCCTTCTTTAGAGACGTTGAAGTGTGAAAAGGCTTGGAACTTGCACCTTCCTGCACTAACTACGGCCTCAAGCAGAGGCATCGGGCCGCCGACAATCCGTCGAAGAGCCACGGTTCCCCCACGATATCTGAAGATTCGGCCATCATGAGATCCTCTCGAAGGTCCCGGTTCGGTCCTGTCACACGCTTCTGGTCACGGGCAGAATTTGCCGCCCTGGCTCTCGTCGCGATGCTGGCGGCCTGCGATATCCCCACCGAGTTGCCCGAATTCGAGAACCGCTGGATCGTGCCGGCGGAAGAGACGAGGTTCGGCGTGGACGAGCTTCTGCCTGGTGACGTGACCCTGGCGTCCGACGGTACCGCGTTCATCGTGGACTTCGACCCCATCACTTTCGCGGAGTCGCTGGGAGTCCTCTGCGCCGCCTGCGCGGCGTCCGATGGCTTCACGATTCCCAAGCCTGCGTTCATCGGCGGCTTTTCGTCGACACTCGGCTTTCCGCCGGAGGTCACCGCGGTGGACGTAGTCGGCGGATCGGTTCAGCTCGAGATCGTCAACGGCTTCAACTTCGACCCCATCCGCCCCGCGAGCGGTGTGTTCGGCTCCATGGAGATCACGTTCACGGACGAGGCTGACGGCGATGTCCTGGGCACACTCTTCATCGATGGAGAAGACCAGGCCTTTGCCGCTGGGTCCACCCTCACGACGTCGGTGGTCTTGGGGGCCGCGTCCATCGAAGGCGGCATCGAGACAACCATCCAGCTGGACTCCCCCACCGGGGACCCGGTGACCATCGACGCCAGCGATGAAGTGAGCGTGGACGCGATACCCGTCGATGTGCGGGTCTCGAGCGTGGGGATCAACGTCTCGGGCCAGAACGTGGACCTCGACGCCGTCGATCTGGATCTGGAGGATGTGGACCAGGACCTCATCGATCGCGTGATTTCGGGATCGTTCGTTCTCGACATCGTGAATCCCTTCGCTGTAGCCGCCGACTTCGATCTTCAGATCTCGGGCCCGACCATCGCCACGATCCAGAAATCAGCCTCCATCGGACCGGACCTCGAGTCGAGCGTGACCATCACCTTCACCGGCGATGAGATCCGGAGCTTCCTGGGTGAACCGAATGTCGTTCTGACGGGAGGCGCCGTGGTGGATACGGGTGCCGGGAACATCGTCGTGAATCCGGGTCAAGAGCTGATCCTCGAGGCGGCTCTCGATCTCGTCATCAGGATCGGGGGCTGAGACCATGACCATCATGCGAACGTCTACATTCGTCCTTGCCGCACTCGCACTGCTGGCAGTGCCGGCGGCGGCCCAGCTTCCTCAGGCCAGTGCCACCGCGCTGGGCTTGGGCTTCAACACCACGGCTTCGGCTCGCGGATTCGCAGCTCTCGCCAACAACCCGGCGGGACTCTCCATGGACGACGGGCCCGGCTTCTCCCTAGCCGTGGGCGCCGCCGCCGTCGAGACGGGGCTTGGACCCATTTCGTTACAGGACCTCGTCGACTACGAGGGGCAGCTCGTGCCCGACGGAATCAAGTCGGAATGGCTGCAGCGAGTCGCCGAGTCGGGCACCCAGGCCGGAACCATCGGCGCCGGTCTTACACCGGTCGCCTTCAGCGTGGGATCCCTCGGCTTCCAGCTGTCCGCTCAGGCGGGAGGTGAGGTCAACCTCGGCCCCGACGCAGTAGAGCTTCTGCTGTACGGGAACGCAGGCCGTACGGGTTCGGCGGGCGACTACGATCTCGACGGCGCTTCACTCGACGCCTTCTTCCTGTCCACGGCAGCTGTCGGCTACGGATTCCAGGTGTCTCCCCAGCTTCACCTCGGTGTGACCGGCAAGTACACGGTCGGCACCGGTCTCGTCGTGGGCCGCGACGCCGGATCCGTCCTGCAGTCGGATCCCCTCCTCGCCCAGATCGAATTCCCGGTGCTGTTCACCGACTTCGAGGACGAGTTCGGAAACGAACGTGACGGCGCCTTCAACAACGGTTCGGGTCTCGGGCTCGACGTCGGCGCCATCTGGGTCGGGCCAAAGCTGACCGTAGGCGCCACGATCCAGAACCTCATCAGTACCTTCGATTGGGACCTGGCCGGTTTCTCGTACACGCCGGGTCAGGCCGTCTTCGACGGGGACGATGGGGAGTCCAACTTCGACGAGTTCCCCGCCGATGGCGCCCCTCAGGTTCTCCTGACGGCTGCCGAAGAGCTTACGCTCAAGCCGGTGTTCGCCGCCGGGGTGCAGCTGCAGGCGACTCCGCTCGTTCGGGTGACGGCGGATCTTCGCAAGCGTGCTTCCGGCGGATTGTCCGTCGGTCCCGACTTCCATCTCGGAGCCGGTGCAGAGCTCACCGCGCTGTCCTTTCTCCCGTTGCGTGCACATCTGGCGAAGGTCTCCGAGGGTGTCCAGGTGGGAGGTGGCGCCAGCCTCGTCCTGGGCCCCGTCAACCTGAGTGGGGGTATCGCTCTGCGTACCGGCGATGCCGGTGACGCGACACTCGGCATGGTGACGCTCTCGTTCGGGGGCAACTAGGGACGGCAGCTCCAGCGGCTTGGGGCGGGTCGAGCCCTTCCGCCGCCTGCACCCTGCGATCCGGTCGTCGGCATTTGCTGGCGGCCGGATCGTGTCGTTTCGTAGCTTCACGCGCCGTCAGCGCTAGGGCGGAGGATTGAGCGAGCGCTCGGCGAGTCGTATCGTGGCGGCCTCTCCCGAATGGGCGATGCCTGAACCCGGAGCGAAATCGATGATCCCGACCGCTGGAGTCCAACACCCGCTCCGCTGGCCATTGCGGCGCATTTCAACGGCTTGCCTCCTGCCGATCTTCGCCCTCGCCGTGGCCGCGTGCGGGGGCGACGCCCCTCGTGAACCCTTCGATGTCGTCGAGGCCACGATCCTCGAGATGCAGCAGGCCATGGCAGAGGGCCGGGTCACCAGTCGTGATCTGGTCGAAGCTCACCTCGTTCGCATCGGCATGTACGAAGAGGAGGTCAACGCCACCATCGCGGTGAATGGGCACGCGCTGGAGGAGGCGGACCGACTCGATCGCGAGCGAGCCGAGGGGAATGTGCGTGGTCCCCTCCACGGCATCCCCGTCGCGCTGAAGGACAATGTCCATACCACGGACATGCCTACCACCGGCGGGGCCCTCGCCTTCGAGGACTTCGTGCCACCGTATGAGGCGACGCTGACCGAGAACCTCCGGGATGCCGGGGCGATCATCCTGGCCAAGACGGTCATGACCGAACTCGCGAACTTCACGGCCCAGGGAATGCCCGGCAACTACAGCGCCATCGGTGGCTATGGCATGAATCCGTACGATCCCCGGCGGGATCCGCGGGAAGGCCGGGACGACGGCCGGCCGGTCCTGGGGGTGGGTGGTTCGAGCTCGGGGATCGGTACGGCGATGAGTTTCTGGGCGGGCAATGTCGGCACCGAGACCTCGGGTTCGATCTTGTCGCCGGCCAACGCAAACATGCTCGCTGGGGTGAAGCCGACGGTAGGGCGGATCAGCCGCTGGGGCGTGATCCCTATCACCGGCGACCAGGACACCGCAGGGCCCATGACGCGAACCGTCACGGACGCGGCCATCATGCTCGGCGCCCTGGAGGGAGAGGCTCCCGATCCCAACGATCCCGCCACGCAGGCGTGTGAGCCCCCGCCCGGGGGTGACTATACCCAGTACCTGGATGCGGACGCTCTGCAGGGTGCGAGGATCGGCATCCCCCGGGCGCTCTATTACGACTCGGTTCGGGCCACGGGGTCGGATGGCTGGCGTGGCGGGCTGAGGGGCGAGGCCCGGGAAGCCATGATGGAGGCGGTCGAGATCCTCCGGGAGCGGGGCGCCGTGATCGTCGACCCCGCCGACATCCCGAGCGTGGTCACCGAAGACTCGGATGACAACCTACTCACCGCGCCGGGCAGCTCGGTCCTCTTCTACGGAATGAAGAGGGACTTCAACTCATGGCTGGAAACGCTCGGGGAGTCGGCCCCCGTGGCGACGCTCACGGAGCTTCGCGATTGGAACCTCGCCCACCAGTCGGCGGGGGCCATCAAATACGGCCAACTCCGGTTGGATCAATCCGACGCCATCGATCTGGAGGCGGATCGAGAGGAATATGAAGACGACCGGGCCCGTGACCTTCGTCTCAACGGAGAGATGGGCATTGATGCAGCTCTGGCCGAGCACGACCTGGATGCGCTGCTCTTCCCAGGATCCGGCGGCGCCGGCATTGCCGCCCGCCCGGGCTATCCGACGGTCATCGTGCCCTTCGCCCTGGTGGACTCGGAACCCGACCCACCGATGCCCGAGGGATTCGACCTCCAACCCCGGCCCTTCGGAGTCAGCTTCACGGGCTCGGCGTGCAGCGAGCCCGAGCTGCTTGCGCTCGCGTACGCCTTCGAGCAGGCGACCATGCGTCGGATCGCGCCGCCGGGAATGCGGTAGGGGTCCGACGCTCTAAGCTCCGTTGTCCATCTTCTCCCGCACGGGGGTGAGGACGAGGAAGACCAGGAAGGTCATGACCGCGATTGCGATGGCCAACTCGTAACGGTCGAGAGCCACCGCGGCGCCCAGGGCACCCGTCGCCCAGATGGCTGCCGCGGTGGATGCACCTTTCACTTCTTCGGAGGACTTGAGGATGGCACCTCCGCCGATGAATCCGATTCCCGTAATGAGGCCCTGGACGATGCGGGCGAGACTGTCCGAACTTTCGCCGGTGATCGCGAGCCCGATGAGGACGTAGGCACAGCTGGCCATGGCCACCAGCGGGAACGTGCGGAGTCCCATTCGCCGACGGCCTTGCTCGCGGTTCCAGGCGATAGGGAGGGAGAGCGCGAAAGCGACGACGAGGGCGACGATGGCCGGGACAACGGATTCCGGCTCGATTGGCAGCTCTTGCATCGGTGTCTGGGGTGGGAGACTACTTGCTGACCTGTGGTTTCCAGCGGATGTTGACGACTCCACCACCATAATGAAGGAGGAGCCCATGCGCCGCGTCCCTACCGTGATCCTCGGCAGCCTTCTGCTCGTTCCCGTCGGATTCACGTCCGCGCCCTCACCTGTTCAGGCCCAGGACACGGCGGCCATCGACAAAGCGCTGGCCGCGGCTCCGGCCAGGGCGCGGGACGACGCCACGGTCATCCAGTGGAACGAGGACCACTCGTACGCGACCCTCAAGGAGGGGAGCAACGGCATGGTCTGCTACGACCGCTCGAGCGAAGCCCGTCGAGCCCCCTTCGACGTGCAGTGCACCAGCATGGGCAACCTCCCCAGGGTCGCCCAGAACCGCCAGTTCCGTGCCCAGAGCGCCGATCGCGAGGCTGAAAACGCTCTCATCGAGGCGGCGGAGGCGAACGGAAGTCGGGTCCTGCCTGAGTTCGGGAGCCTATGGATCGCCATGCGTGGGCAGGACCGCGAAGGCGCCGGGACGCATACGACGATCGCTGTGCCCAATGCTACCGCCGAGTCCCTCGGACTCCCGGTGAACGGCCGTCAGGACTCGGCCTGGCTGATGGGTGCGGGTACGTCGGGCGCTCACATCATGATACCGGGGAGCTAGAAGGCTTCAACGGCCTTCTCGACGCTCCGGGTCAGCGACCTTCGCGGAACTCGGCCTGGGCGCGCTCGATGAGACCGCCCCACTGATCCAACTCCCACGGGTCCCACACTTCGCTCATGGTGGCCCGGGCCTCGGCCTCGGGAATGCCCTCGACCAGGGTGCGGTACATGTAGACAAAGGCCGACGCGCGCATGTTGGCGAAGCAGTGGACGTAGACCTTTCGGCCCTCGTTGGCTTCCATGACATCGAAGAAGAGCCCGACATCCCGTAGAGTCGGCTCGTTCCAATCCACCGGAATGTGGATGTACGTGAGGCCTTCCCGGGCGACGAGAAAGCCCTCCTGTCCGTTACGCTCTTCATCGGCGATGGCGAGGTTCACGACCACCTCGTAACCCTGCTCGCGGAGGAGGGGGATCTGCTCGTAGCCGATCTGGCCCGAAGAGGCCAGGTCGTCGGAGACCATCTGGAAGTTTCGCACCGTCTCGAGAGGAGGCGGCGCCTGCTGGGCTCCAACCGCCGAGGCGAGCATCAGCGCTACGCCGGCGGAGAGGGGGACGGTGAAGTGCGCACGCATGGTCTGACCCGTTGGGAGGACGAGGGAGTCGCGGGCCGGAGGGACAACCCACCGGCCCGCGTCTGACGATGCTACCGTCAGTTCACCGTGATGGTCCCTGTCATCCCCTGTCCGACGTGGGGCTGACAGAAGTACTGGTAGGTTCCCGGTGTATCGAAGGTGTGGATGAAGGTGTCGCCGTTGTCGGCGATGGTTGCCGTTGTCCACTCGGAGTGTCCATCGGGTGTCACCGTATGAAGCACGGTGCTGACGTTGACCCACCGTACCTGCGTGCCGGCGTCGATGGTAAGGGTGGACGGACTGAACTCGAGGTTACCGTTGGCCTCGACGGTTTCGCCCTGGAAGACGTCCACAAGGGCGAATGAGGTGGTAGCCGTCTGGTTGGCGACGACGGTGACGCTTTTCCTGGCCGTTTCCCCCGCGTCGAGGTCGAAGCCCTGGGGGATCTCCACCTCCACCTCCCAACTGCCCTGCTCGACGTTGGCGAAGTTCGCAACGCCGTTCGAGGACGTGGCGACCGCCGTCGTCGCAGAGCTGGCACCGGGAGCGAAGAGCTGCACGAGAATTCCAGCCGCGGCCGAGCCCTCGGTGGTCACCGTGGCGCTCACGGTCCCGGTCGTGACAGGCTCCATCCCGTTGTCCGGATCGTCACCCCCGCATGCGTAGATCAGGAGAGTAAAGAGTGCTACGCCGCAGAGCGGCAAAATCGAACGAAGATAGGAAATCATACAGATGCCTCCAGTTAAAAGGTTGAGAGGTTGACTATCTGGATAGTAGCCCTACGGCACTCAGCTGACCACCGGTTCCATCTGCTGTCCCGACACGCCTCTGCTGTATCAAGACGTATCTGAAAAGAGAGGTTCCGGCGGGGCCCGCTGCCCCGAAGAAGCGGTACGATTCATGCTGCGAGTTGGAGCTAGCGTATCATGGCACGCTCAATCAGGGGGACTGGTGCTCGGCAAGAAAACGAAGGATCACGAACAGTCGGGTCGGACACCGGCGCGTCCAGGGGCGACCGGATCGCCGGGCACTTCAGTGATTTCCCGGGAGATGACCATTTCCGGCGACTGCATCGTGGAGGGCCTGATCCGGATTGAAGGCACGATCGTCGGGGACGTGCGAGCGGCTGGCCTCGAGCTTGCCCGGTCGGGGTCGGTGAAAGGCGACCTCACCGCAACCGGGGGAGACGGTGGAGAGACCTTCGTGATTGCCGGGGAAGTCGATGGTCGGGTCCACGCGCCGAAGGTCGAAGTAGGCCCCAACGGAACGGTGCTGGGAGGCGTCGATGCCGACGAGGCGAAGGTCCGCGGCCGGGTGGAAAAGGGTATCGTCGCCCGGAAGCGACTGACCCTCGAGGAGACCGCGGTAGTGGAAGGTGATGTGCGGGCGACGGTACTGGCCCTGAAGGAGGGTGGGCAGGTGAACGGCACCATCGTCATGGGCGAGCGAGCGGCGTCGACCGAGGCCAAGCCGCGAGGCGCGTCGACGACGACGGATCCGGTAGTGGCCAAAGGGGGCGAGGGGGCAGCGGCCTGACGAGGCGCTTTCCCTGCAAGCGACGGGGCCTCGCGCTAGACTGGGCGTTGTTGGAAGAACGTCGTCTCTCCGATCGGAGTCACCATGCAGCGCCGTCCGAGTCCCCGCCGGGTCTACTCCTCTACTGGTCTCCGGGCCGATGGCGCGCGGGGCGTCCTCGTCGGATGCGTGCTGGCGAGCGGCCTCCTCGCTGGCATCGCGGCTTCCGACCTCGCCGCTCAGACCGTCGTTCCCGTCCACGAGGAGCCTCGGCACCGCCTTGTCCATGAGAGCGCCGCGCTTCAGGTATTGGACATCGGGTTCCAGCCGGGGGACACGACTCTGTTCCACCGGCACGACCGCCCGATCGCCTACGTGGAGATCGATGCCACCGTCGTGAATCAGCAGAGGCTGGGCGGGCCATGGGGTCGGGTGGTCGGCACGCGCGCACCGCCTCGGCGGGCGCCGGGGAGGGTGAGTTGGAACGAGGGGTACGCCGATGTGCCATTGGAGCATCGCGTCACGGCCATCGGGCCAGGTCCTTTCCGGCTCATTGGTGTCGTCAGCCTCGGCTTCGGCGACGAATCCGGGCGCACGGGTCCTCTGGGTCCCTTCGAAGCCGCACACGACTCGAGCCGCTACTTCAGCCAGGTCCGGGTGGAGATGGATGCCGGGCAGGCCGTTGAATGGCCGCCAACGGACGCGCCGGTGGTGATGGTGCTGGCGTCGGCGGGCGAGCTCTCTGTCGAATCGGAGCAGCCAGCTCCCGATGTAGCCGCCCACCTGGTCGGGGCTGGCGCGTTCTCCGTCCTGGCCCCTGGTACCTCCCTTCGAATTCGAAACCTCGGGAGTGGTCCCGTGGCACTCTCCTTCGTTGAGGTACGATAGCCGGGCTTGTCCCCGGCCCGCCCCACACCCCAAGATCTTCGGGGATGCGCCCTGCTGGCGAGAATGAAATAACGAAGGAGGCGGAGGAATGATCGATTCAGTCACAGTCCGAGGTGGGGCGTTGGCGATTCTTGTCCTCGTGATGATCGCCGTGCTTCCGTCGGGCATCGCGGGTCAGGACGCCGACGTGGCCGGCGCGTGGACACTGGAGGTCGAGACGGACCAGGGGGTGACCACGCCGAGTTGGGTCCTGGAGCAGGACGGGACGACGCTGACCGGTCGGTATTCATCGGAGGCCCTCGGTCAGAATCCGATCCGCGGCACCGTGGACGGCTCGACCATCGTCATTCGTTTCTCCGCCGACCTCCAGGGACAAGCCATTCCCGTCGAGTACCGAGGAACGTTGGGCGACGATGGAGTCATCCGAGGCTCCATCGACATCGCTGGCGGAATGATGCAGGGCTCCTTCACGGCGACACGTCGAGACAGCGGACCCTAGAAGTGCGCAGGGCCGCCTGCACTATCTTCCGGGCAGCCCCGTACAGAGAGGACGATGAACGACGACCGCCGCTACGACGACACCGAGGTCGAGGAGATCTTTCGGCGCGCCGCCGAATCGCGAGAAGGATCGCCTCGGCAACCTGCGTTGAGTCCTGGTGGCCTCACCCTCCGAGAGCTTCAGGAGATCGGCGAGGAGGTCGGACTCTCCAAGGAGGTGGTAGCGCGGGCTGCCGCGTCCGTCGACGTGGCTCCCGCGAGCTCCGGGAAGGTGCGCGCGCTGGGCGTCCCTGTGGGAGTGGACCACACAGTTTCCCTTTCACGACCTCTTGTCGACGAGGAGTGGGAGCGACTGGTCGCCCGGTTGCGGGATACCTTCAAGGCTCCCGGACAGGTCGAAGTCATGGGTCGGCTACGGCAGTGGTCCAACGGGAACCTGCGCGTCAGTGTCGAGCCCACCGAGTCCGGGTACCAGCTTCGCCTCCACACCCACAAAGGCAGCGTTCGGCCACTTGTGGGCGGAGGCCTTGCGTTGGTCGCCCTCGCGCTCGTTCTCGTGGTATTCAGCCTCATGACGGGGCGTGAGGTCGACGCGATGGGGATGGTGATGCTGGCGATCGTGGGGGGTGGGATGGCCGGAGTGAATCTGATTCAACTTCCGGGTTGGGCGGCGACGCGTGCTCGTCAGATGGAGGAGATCGGGGAAACCGTGGCCGCGTGGACCGCGTTGCCGCCGCCCCCGGAGTGATTCGAGGGGCCACCGCAGCGTGATGGCCCGGGCCCGCAGTGTGGCTTTTGCGGACATCGACCACCTCCGCTCTCGGCATCGCGCGGAGGCGGACTTTCAGATCGTTCGCGACTCGATCCTTCCAAGAGGACTGGCCGAGCCTTTCGCTCTCGAGCTCGACGGAGAAGTGGTTGGATACGCTGGGGTCTGGACCGAGCATTTCCCTGGTCGCGTGATGGAGTTCTACCTCGTCCCGGAAGCCCGATCCCACCGCCACGATTGCTCCCGTGCCCTTCTCGAGGCATCGGGTGCCGTTGAAATCGAGGCGCAAACGAATCTCCCCCTTCTCCATTCGGTACTGCGCCGTTTTTCCACGGACGTCCGAGTCGAGAACATCCTCTTCGCCGAGCCACCCCGAGCCGAAGACCCCCTGAGCACCCTGTCGTCTCCTCACGTCCACTTCAGAAGTCGGCAACCAGGAGACGATGGCCCGCCGGGCGACTGGGTACTCGCGCGCCGGGACGACGGGGCCATCGTCGCTGCCGGTGGGTTCCTCCAGCACTACAACCCACCCTATTGTGACCTCTTCATGGAGGTGGCCCCGGAAGAGCGGCGGCGTGGCTACGGCAGCGACCTCGTGCGGGAGTTGAGGAAGGCGAGCAAGGACGCCGGCTTGATCCCCGCTGCCCGTTGTGATGCCGACAACGAAGCGTCTCGCCGGACGCTTTTTCGGGGAGGCATGGTCGAGTGCGGGCGAATCGTCGCCGGACGGGTGGATTTGCGGAACCTGGTCGGATGAGTCTACCGGGCTTCAGGCCCTTTACAGCCATGGCCTATACCGCGACCGTTGTGTCGTGGACAACAGCATCATCACACAGAACTGTCAGGGCGGGGATCTCGTTCTAGGAGATTCGCGCCCTTTTTGCTTGGTGGCCAAGCGGGCCACAATCCGCGCGAAGTTCATCGCGCAGCAGCATGTCGGTCAGTACGCGTCATAGTGTCTCCGACTGCACAATCCGAGGAGCGCTCGATGCGTACCAAGGGAACCGTGAAGTGGTTCAACGAT
>JABDLS010000010.1 GCA_013002885.1 Gemmatimonadota bacterium
ATACATCCTCCGGGCGCGCGGGGATGATGGCGCCTTGTATCACGATCAGGATGTGAAGGTCGTGGTGTCGCGGGTCACCTCGGAATAGTCGAGGGCCTTCTCGGGGTCCACATCCGCAATCGGGGGCGTGATGCCCTGCGCGTCGGTGCGCTGTCGGGGGCGGGCCTTGCGGTAGGGGCGGCACCTTTGGCTGCCTCAACGCCGGCCGTGAGGACGCCCGGGACGCCGGACGAAGCCCTCGAACGCCTCATGGCGGGCAACGGACGGTTCACGCGAGGGTCGATGGAAGCCCCCCGCCGGGATGGCGGCCGAGTCCGTGAGTTGGCAGGGGGCCAGGCACCCTACGCTGCGATCCTCGGCTGTGCCGACTCACGCGTGCCGCCGGAGATCCTGTTCGACGAGGGCCTCGGCGATCTGTTCACCGTGCGCGTCGCGGGCAACGTGGCATCCCCCGAGGAGATCGCGAGCCTCGAATACGCCGTGGGCGTACTCGGGTCCAAGGTCATCCTGGTGCTCGGCCACACCTCGTGCGGGGCCGTCACAGCAGCGGTCGAGGGTAAGGCCGTGCCCGGACAGATCTCTGCGCTGTTTCAGCACATTACACCGGCCGTGCCGGCGGGCGCTGACATCCAGACCGCGGTGGAAGCGAACGCTCGCCACCAGACGAAGATCCTGACCACGTCCAGCCCTGTCATCCGGGAGGCCATCGAGGCGGGAACGGTGGAGGTGCGTCCGGCCGTCTACAGCCTCGAAAGCGGAGAGGTCACTCTGCTCGGCTGAGGGCCCTCAGAGGGCTGCTACGAGTGAGGAGTCCCGTGCCCCCCGGCGCCCATTGGTGCCGGGGGGCCTTTGATTCCCTTCAGGAGATGTGGGTCCTGCGGTCGCGGGTCACTCGGGTGTTGTCGAGGTCTCCTTTCGCAGCACCCAGGTCGTCATCGCCCGCATGTTCTGGACGACGGTCGTCTTCAGGGGATCCATCTGAAGTCCGCCGAGTCGGGCATTGATGTCTGCGAGGTAGTTCTCGTCCACCAGGAATCGGTCGCTGCCGTCCGGGAGGCTGTACCACCGGTCTCTCAGGCGGACGACGCGGTCCTCGATGCCGATGGTCGACGCCAGTCGGGTGAAGAGAATTCCGCCCGGCCGTAACACCCGCCACATCTGCTCCACACCGCTCTCGAACTCCGCCGAGGACTCGGAGAAGTGCAGAACGGCACTGCAGATGACGGCATCGAAGTGTCCGTCCGGATGAGGTAGCTCGGTGAGACGGACCACGCCGAAGTTGGATGAGGGCAGGTCCGGCGCCACCTCCTGGGCGAGCTCGCGGACCCGCTCGATCTGGAGCGGATCGGCGTCCACACACCAGACGTCGGCCCCGCACCGCATGAGATACTCGCTGTTCCGCCCCTGGCCACACCCAGCGTCGAGGACCCGCATGTCCGGGGTGATTCGCCCCCGGTGGATCTGATCGAAGACGTAGATGTCGATCCGCCCGAACACCGCCATGAGGGCGTCGGAGCCACGGGGCAGGAGCGGCGAGGTCAAACCGCCAGCCGCGCATCCATCGTGATGGGTACGCTGAGCGCTCTCGACACGGGGCACCCGTCTTTTGCTTCTGCCGCGGTCTCCCGAAAGGTGGACTCGTCCATGCCCTGAACATCGACGGTGACGTCGAGGTGCACACCGCCGATGGAGAAGCCCAACTCGGCTTTCTCGATGGTGACGGTGGCCTTGGTTTCGATGGTCTTGGGGACGTGTCCCGCCGAGCCGAGGAAGCCGGAAAGCGCCATGGAGAAACAGCCGGCGTGGGCCGCCGCGATGAGTTCTTCCGGGTTCGACCCGACGCCGGCCTCGAAGCGCGTGCTGAACGAGTACTGGGTCGCGTCGAGGACGCCGCTGTCTGTGGTGAGCGTGCCTCCGCCATCCTTGATGCTGCCGGTCCATCGGGCGCTGGCGCTACGTTTCATGGTCGGTATCCTCGTCGTCGATGTCTTGGGTCGCGGAGGGCTACCTTCCACTTCGATACCGGTTCCGGCTGTCGGAGTCCTGGAGCAACGGCGAGGCGCCCTGGCCACAACGAACCGTACAGGAGGTCTGTGATGTGGGGTAGAGGATGGTGCCAAGGGGCGTGGAGGCGGGCTCGACCATGAGGAAGGCCCTCTTTCTTGTCGCCGCGGCTTCGTCCGTCCTCCTGTCCGGGTGGGGTCCGCCGAAGGCCGTGGCTTCCGACTCCTTACAGGAGACGACCATCGACGGGGCCCTGAGGGCACGATTCGAAGGTGCGTCTCCGATTCCGGTGGCCATCCTTCTGCAGACCCAACTCCTCCTGGGCCCCCGCGCCCTGGACGACTTCGCGTCTCGAAACTCGGGACGCGCCCGCTCGGAGTTGAGGTCCGAGGTGGTCGGGGCACTGAAGTCGGCCGCACGATCCGAGCAGCAACTTCTGCTCGGGGCTCTGGACGATCCGGCGGGCGCCCGTTCCCTCTGGATCGCAAACGCCGTCTTCGTGAGCCTGACCCCGGAAGAGATCCGTTCGGCCGCGGCACTCGACGTGGTCCGATACATCTACGGCATGCCCGCAGCGCCGGTCTCGTACCTGCGACCGGGAGCCGTGGGGTCGGTGGTCTCACCTCGTCCGAGCTCCCCTTTTACGCCCTCCGGGAAGCGCGTCCCGTGGAATCTAGAGGAGATCGGCGCGCCTGCGGCGTGGGCCGAGGGCGCCACCGGCGAGGGTGTCGTCGTCGCGATGATCGACAACGGGACCAACTACGAGCATCCAGATCTGGCTCAGCGCGTGTGGACAAACCCCCACGAGGTGCCGAACAACGGCCAGGATGACGACGACAACGGTCTGGTGGACGACTACCACGGCTTCGACTTCGCCCGAGGACGGGCCGAGGTGACATGGGACCCGAGCCTGGGGCGTGGGGCTGGCCACGGTACTTGGACGTCGGGCATCGTCCTTGGCGATGGGACGGGTGGAACCGTTACCGGCGTGGCACCACGGGCGCGTCTCATGGTCTCCATCGTGGGAGGACGAACGTACGCCATGGGTCGTGCCCTCGAGTACGCGCTGGAGGAGGGTGCAGACGTTGCAACGATGAGCTTCAGCCTGCCAGGACTCGGCAACGTCCGCGGGTTGTGGCGGCTCATGGCTGATCATGCGGTCGCCGGGGGACTCGTGCTCGTGTCCGGCGCGGGTAACTTCCAGCAGTCGGCGCCGGAGGGCATTCAGCAGAGGATTCCCGAGGGGATCCCCTCGGTGATCTCCGTCGGAGGTGTGGCTCGCTCCTTGGAGCTGATGCCCTACTCCAGCCTCGGCCCGGTGAGCTGGTCTTCGGTAGCGCTGTACGAGGATCATCCCGCCCTGATCAAGCCCGACGTGGCCGCCTTTCCGGGCCCTGACTATCCGCTGCTTCGACCGGAAGGGCCCGGGTATCTGGATCCGGGCGGTCCCCAGGGAAACTCGTTCAGCGGCCCGCACGCCGCAGGTGTGGCGGCCCTGGTCCTCTCTGTCGCCCCTGAGACGCCCGCCTGGCGCGTGAAGGCGATCCTCGAAGAGACCGCCCGAGATCTCCCCCCGGAGGCCCGGGACCTTCGAACGGGGTCGGGGCTGCTGGACGCGGCCGCTGCCGTGAGGGCGGCCCGAGGAGGGTAGGAATATTGGCTCTCCCGGTTGCCGATCCCGGGGGGCTGCATTTTCTGGTCACGAGCGGAAACAAGTGTGTCGATCGGTTCGATCTGCACGAAACCGCGATCGGCCGTCTGAACCTGTCCTGTCAGGGCTCCCCCCACCTGGCCCCTGCGCGGCACACCCGTTGCGACCTCTCCCCGGCGACACGGCAGCGGTGAGCAACCATCGCAAGGAGACCGGGGGGGCTCCGCCGAACCAGAGCATCGATAGGCAATGCCTTCCCGTCTCGGGTGATGAGCCCGCGGCCGTACACATTCACGTACGTGGCCCTGAACGGGCCGGGGGGAAACCATGCAGGCACTGTTGACTCGCTTCTGGCACGAGGAATCCGGCCAGGGGCTGACCGAGTACGCGCTTATTCTGGCGCTCATCTCCATCGGACTGATTGCGGTCCTGGTCATCTTCCGGGACGCCATCGGCGCGATCTTCGATCGTATCGCGCAGGTCCTCGAGGGAGCCCCCAACGAAGGGTACTCCCCGGGTAGCTGAACCTGGCTCCCGCAAACGAGCCCCCTGGGGTGTCGAGTGGCGATCCGTTCGCCGCTCGGCGCCCCAGGTGGGCTGCGGGGATCAGTGTTCCGCGTCTCGCGGCCACTCTCGACTGGCGCGTACGATGACCTCGTACTTCGTTGACTCCGCAGGACCGCTCTCCGCGATCCTCCTCGCGGTCCTCGCCCTCTCCGTCTGGTTCGACGTGAGCGAGCAGAGAATCCCGAACTGGATCACTGCGGGAGGGCTGGTCGTTGCCCTGTTGCTCCGGGGCCTCGTCGGACCCGAGGCCCTCGGCGTCGGAGTCCTGGGCGGAGCCATCGGCTTCTCCCTGGGCATCTTGCTGTTCGCCGTGGGCGCTATGGGAGCAGGCGACGGCAAGCTGCTCGCCACGGTCGGGGCGTTCATGGGACTCGACGCATTTCTCCGCTGCTTGCCGCTCGTCGGTGCGTTCGGTGGGCTCCTCGCTCTCGCCTCCACTGCGAAGAACGGGACGCTGATTCCCACCCTCCTTCGGTTCCGCGAGCTCGCTCTGTACTGCGTCACCTTCGGGCGGATCGGGGAACGACGGACCCTCGCCATGCCGGGTAGCGTCACCATCCCCTACGGCGTTGCCGTCGCTGCCGGCGCCGCTACGGCGTGGGTGAGCTGGGGGCTGACGCTATGAAGGGCGCGACAGTGCGGAGGCGAGTCGACCTCCTCGTCCGTTCCGAGGACGGGCAGGCCCTCGTCGAATTCGCTCTGGTCATTCCCATGCTTCTGCTCCTCATGCTCGGGCTCGTCGAGTTCTCCCGGGCGTGGAACGCACAGCAGGTCCTGACAGACGTCGCTCGGGAATCACTTCGCGGGGCCGTCGTCGCCAACAGCAGCTACAGCTATGACGAGATGCGACGACGAATCGATGACGCCCTGGTCCGTGCCTCCATGGACCCGGACAGGGCCACCGTCGATGTCTCCGGCTGGAAGGCGGGCACAGGTACGCCGGCCCGGATCGACATCGAGTACGAGTTCAGCTTCGCCTTCATCGCACCACTCATCGGCTGGGCCTCCGAGGACCGGAGCCTGGTGCTGACCACCTCCTTCGTCATGCGAAACGAGTGACCGGGCTATTGCTATGAACAACTCTCGCTACTGGCTCATGTTGGTCGGCGCGACCGTCTCCGGGCTTCTGGCCGGTTACGTCGCACTCGTCTACGTGAGCGAAGAGCCCACCACCCTGGTGGCCGCGGTTCCTTCACAGACCATCGTCGTGGCGGCGCGTGACCTGCCCGCGGGATCGATCCTCCGCCGCGAGGACGTCGAGACCGTCGACTGGCCGGGGGCCGCTGTCCCTGAAGGCTTCGCCTCACAGGCGGGCGAGGTCGTTGGGCGTGGCCTCATCACCGACATCAAACGGAACGAGGCCCTGCTGGACTCCAAGCTCGCTCATAAGGAAGCAGGCGGTGGGCTCTCCATCACGATCCCCGAAGGCATGCGGGCCGTGTCCGTGGAGGTCGACGAGGTCGTCGGCGTCGCCGGCTTCGTTCTGCCTGGGACGCGAGTGGACGTCCTGGTGACGGTGATGCCCGGCACGGACCGGACGAGGACGACGACTCGGATCATTCTCCAGAACATCCGCGCCATCGCGGCCGACCAGCGATATCAACAGGACATCGACGGCGAGCCCCAATACGTGACCGTGGTCACCCTTCTGGTGACGCCCGAGCAGTCGGAGGAACTCACACTCGCGGCCACCGAAGGCCGCATCCAACTCGCCCTTAGAAATACGCTCGACTCCGAGGAGGTCCAGACCGCCGGACGACGCATCACGTCGCTCCTGGCGGGTGGCAGTTCGAGCGCGTCGCGGGCAGCCGCGACATCCAATGCGACCCCCGTGCCGGCGGACCCGGAGCGGGTCATCGAAAGCTACGAAGGCGGTCGACGAACGCTACTCAAGTTCGGACGGGGAGGGGGACAATGAGGGTTCGACTTTTCGTACTCGGGGCCCTGCTGCTGGCGGCTTCGCCGGCGTCGGCCCAGACATTCATCACCGAGCCCGAGGGTGCCGTGAGTCTGGCTCGCGGTACCTCTGCGGTCCTCGTGAGCACGGTCGATTTCGACCGGGTCTCCATGGCCGATCCCGAGGTTGCCGAGGCAGTGGTCGTTTCGCCGAACGAGGTGCTCATAAACGGGCGCAACCTCGGGAGCACGACCTTCGTGGTGTGGGACACCGCGGGTGTGCGGAGGATCTACGGGGTGGAGGTCACCGCTGATGCCCAGGCTCTGGATCGCCACCTCACCACCCTGTTTCCCGACGAGAACATCGAGGTGATGGCCCGGGGCAATACGCTCATCCTGTCTGGTCGCGTGAGCTCGGCCTTTGTGGCCGGTCGCGCCCTGGAGCTGGCGGAGAGCAGCGGTGCGCTCCTCATCGACAACCTTCAGACACCTGCGCCCAGCCAGATCCTGCTGCAGGTCCGCTTCGCCGAGGTGAGCCGTAGCGCGCTCCAGAGCCTCGGCAATCAGGTCATCGACATCCTGAACCCGCATCAGACTACGACGAGCGGTGATTGGCGTGGTCGATCCGATTCGGACGGCCTGGTGGAGCTGTCACTCATCAACAGCGACTCCCACCTCCGGGCCGTCATTAAGGCTCTCGAGGAGACGGGCGACTTCAAGAGCCTCGCCGAGCCCACACTTCTGGCCCTCGATGGACAGAGCGCGTCGTTCCTCGCGGGTGGCGAGTTCCCATTCCCCACGGTTCAAGGCGCTGGTACCAGCAACGCGGTGAGCATCGAGTGGAGGGAGTTCGGTGTCCGCCTGAACTTCACGCCATTCGTGACGAACATCGGCAACATCCGCCTGGATCTCGAGCCCGAGGTCTCGTCGCTGGACTTCGCCGGGGGCCTGACGATCTCCGGCTTCCAGATGCCGACGATCCTGTCTCGCCGAGCGGAGACTTCAGTGGAGCTCCGAGAGGGGCAGCACCTGGCCATTGCGGGACTCCTCGACCGGTCGATCCAGGAGTCCATCCGGAAGCTCCCGGTCCTTGGGGACATTCCGATTCTGGGGGCCCTCTTCCGCTCGAAGGACGAGCGCCAACAACTCACGGAACTACTGGTCATCGTGACGCCGCGAATCGTCGTGCCCTCGGACGGTCCCATCGAGATCCCCACCGACGAGCCGGAGACGTGGGGATGGGACAGCGACATGAGGCGGGCGCAGCCGGCTGACAGCATCGGCGTTCCGTCGGGCCGCTGACACGTAACCGCTGAAGCAGGGGGATACCATGAATCGTCACTACACACCGAAAGAGCCCGGGGCACGGTCTCTCGCCCGGCGACTATGGGCTGCCGACGAGCGCGGCTCGGTGGTGGTGATGGTGGCCGTCTCCATGACCGCCCTCGTGGCGGTGCTCGCCCTGGGTATCGACCTGGGAGCTCTCTTCAATGCGCGCTCCGAAGCTCAGCGTTCCGCTGATGCGGCTGCGCTCGCCGGGGCCAGCGCCTTCCTCGAGTACCAGGAGGCCCAGGCGCGCTCCGTCGCCATTCAGCGAGCCACCGACTTCGCGGTCAGCAACGAGATCCGCAACGAGACCATCAGCTCCGACGAGGTGACAGTCTGGGTGGATCTCGATGCATCTACGGTCCGGGCCGCCATCCGTCGGGGTGGCGTACCAACGTGGTTCGCGCGACTCGTCGGCATCGAATCGGTCGACGTCGGCGCCGAGGCGACGGCGTGGGCCGGGGAGTCGGGTGCTGCCCAGTGCGTGAAGCCGTTCGCCGTCCCCGACCTGTGGGAGGAGTCCAGCGACGACCTCAACGGCAACCGCCTTTGGGATGAGGGGGAGCAGTGGAGGTACGATCCCAACTCGGGTGACCGGTACGCCGGATACAGCGGTGGCGGTGGTGACCGCGACGAGACGGGATACGGCAGCGAATGGCGTGACGGCGGCATCGACGCCGAGGGGAGACGATACGACCGCGATTACGGTCGTAGGATCACCATCAAGGTGACCGACCCGCACGACGCCTACGTGCCGTCCTTCTTCCTTCCCTGGGTCCTTCCCGAGGACGACACCCAGCCCGAGTGTGGGTCCAACCTCCGGCCTCCGCCTGGAAACGGTGGGGGTGGCGGTGGTGCGCCCGACGAGCTTCCCGAGGACGATGGAGGGGGGCGGGGCTGGCTCAAGTGGTCAGACAAACGCGGCGACCTGGGCGTGAACCCGAACGGCAACGGAAACGGCAATGGAAACGGCGGTGGCAACGGAAACGGAAACGGCGGCGGCGGTGGAGGTGGCGGTGACGATGTCGAGGTGACCCAGGACTCCGGTCGGGGCCGCGGGGCCGCCAACTACCGCCGCAACATCTGCAGCTGCAACAACTCCATCATCGACCTCGACACCGAGTACCTGGTCGAGCCCGGCAACATGGTCGGGCCGACATATCAGGGCGTGCAGCAGCTCATCGCCCAGGACCCTGATGCGTACTGGGACGACCACGCCAACACCATCGTCAGCGCCTACGGCATGGAAAGCCCACGCCTCGTCACCGTCGCTCTCTTCGATCCAGGTGAAATCAAGAAGCCAGGGCGTCAGTACCTGCGCTTCAACAACTTCGCCCGGGTCTTCATCGAGGAGCAGGAGGACCGTCGTGACCCGGTCACCGGGCGATTCCTCTACTACGTCCCCGGCGCCGGAGCGGGCCCTGGCGGCCAGACCACCGGGTCCCTCGTGCGCGTCCTGCAACTCATCAAGTGAGCACCATGGATACCAACGTCGGAATCGCCCCCAACGGTGTCGGACCCACTGCGGGACCGGGGACGGGTAGAGGATCGAGCCAGGGACGCGGAGGCGGACGGAATCGACTCCGCGCTGCCTTGATCACCTCCGACGACCGTCTTCGACACACTGTGTTCGAGACCCTTCGTGACTCGGGGCTACCGGTGACCGTCGAGGTTGACATCGCTGCCTCCATCCAGTTCCTGGCCCCGGAACACCTGGAACGCCTGCGCTCGACGCAGGCCCAGATCGTAATCGTCGATATGAGTGACGATCCCGAGCGCGCCATCCGCTCCGCGGGGGCCATCGCCGCGGGAAGCCCCCAGTCGGCGCTGGTGGGGGTCGGGCCGGAACTCGACGCCACCCGCCTCCTCGACGCGATGCGAGCCGGATTGGTGGAGTACATCCCTCGCCCGGTGGAGGGGGAAAGCATCCGCGAGGCCCTCGGTCGGGTCATGCACAAGCGCGGGTGGAGTGGTGCTCTCGGCAACGGCTCGAAGGGCAAGCTTCTGGCCTTCTTCTCGCCGAAGGGCGGATCGGGTTCGACATCCGTGGTGACGAACGTGGGCATCGAGCTCCACCGATTGACGGGCAAGAAGACGCTGCTCGTCGATCTGGATCTGGAGCTCGGCGAGATCGCGTCGATGCTGGGAGTCAGGCCGCGATTCCACTTCATCGACCTCATCCGGAACTTCCACCGAATGGATGCCGACCTCCTGGCCTCGTACATCGAGAGCCACGAGTCGGGGGTCCACGTACTCTCGGCTCCGTTCGAGCCAGAGATCGGAGAGGAGGTCTCCGGGGAGCACATCGCCCAGATCCTGGGCTTCCTGCGGGATCACTACGACTACGTCCTGGTGGACACCTCGAAGTCCCTGGCGCCTGCCTCGTTGGCCGCCCTCCAGACAGCCGACCCGATCTTTCTGGTCACCAACATGGACGTGCCGTCGCTGCGGAACTTGAAGCGATGCCTTCCGACGCTCGACCGGGTCACAGCGGGGGATCCCAGTCGTCTACGGTTGGTGGTGAACCGCTTCAACCCCAAGAGCCTTGTGAGCCTCGCCGATCTGGAGGAGACCCTCGGGATCGAAGTCGATTGGACGCTCACCAACGACTACGGGACGGTCATCGAGTCCATCAGCACCGGTCGCCCCCTCGTCCTCAACGGCAACTCCCAGTTCGCCAACCAGTTGAAGGATCTGGCCCGTGACATCGTCGGAGGTTCGGCTGGAGCCAACAAGGCGAAGGCCTCGCTGATCGGTCGCCTCGTGGGACGGCTGGGGTCTAAGTCCAAGAAGAACCGCGCGCCGGTGAAGAGCGCGCCTGTGGAGGCGTCAAGCCATGGATGACCGCACGCGGGAAAACAGCTATCACGAGAACACCCGCTGGGGCATTGGCGGTGCTCAGGGCCCGGGCGCCGATGGTAGCATCGGGATGCATGCCAACGGGGCGAGCCGGACCGACCTCCTCCGGGTGAAGAGCCACATCCACCGCCAACTGCTGGAGCGGCTCAACCTCTCGAACCTGGATCGGCTCGACCGTGACGACGTCATGGAGACCATCCGCAGCCTTGTTCGCGAGCTCCTGGCTGCCGAGTCCATCCCGCTGAACCTCGAGGAGCGAGACGCGCTCATAAGTCAGGTGCTGGACGAGATCTTCGGTCTGGGCCCGCTGCAGCCGCTCATGGACGATCCCACCATCGACGACATCCTGGTGAACACGTACGACAACATCTACGTGGAGCGAAACGGCCGACTCGAGCCTACCGACGTCCGGTTCCACGACGACCGCCATCTCCTCCAGGTCATCGATAGGATCGTCTCGTCGGTGGGGCGCCGGATCGACGACTCGTCGCCTATGGTGGACGCGCGGCTTTCCGACGGGTCCCGCGTCAACGCCATCATTCCGCCTCTGGCCATCGACGGCCCTCACCTCTCCATCCGGAAGTTCGCCGAAGACGGCATCTCCGGCGAAGAGCTGGTGCGGTCTGGTTCGTTGAGCGATCCAATGCTGCGCCTTCTGGAAGGGGTCGTGAGTTCGCGGCTCAACGTGCTCATATCCGGTGGTACGGGCGCCGGTAAGACGACGCTGCTCAACGTGCTGTCCGGCTTCATCCCGGCCAACGAGCGCATCGTGACGGTAGAGGACTCGGCTGAGCTCCGGCTGCGCCAGCCTCACGTCGTACGTCTTGAGACCCGACCGGCCAACGTCGAGGGCAACGGGGCCATTCCCCAGCGAATGCTGGTGATCAACGCCCTCCGGATGCGTCCGGACAGGATCATCGTCGGTGAGGTCCGGAGCGCCGAAGCCATCGACATGCTCCAGTCCATGAACACCGGCCACGACGGGTCCATGACGACCCTGCACGCCAACACGCCCCGGGACGCGCTGAGCCGTCTGGAGACGATGGTGGCCATGGCCGACCTCAAGCTGCCCGACAAGGCCGTGCGCACCCAGATCGCCAGCGCCATCGACGTCATCGTCCAGGTCAGCCGCTTCTCCGACGGGAGCCGTCGAGTCCGGCAGATCACCGAGGTGGTAGGCATGGAGGGCGACGTCATCACCATGCAGGACATCTTCACCTTCGAGCAGACGGGCGTCGAGGAGAATGGCACGGTGATAGGGCGTCTTCGACCGACAGGCATTCGCCCGAAGTGCATGGAGCGACTCCAGGCGCACGGCTTCGAGATGGGGTCGGACGCATTCAGCGACATGGGCTCGCGACTTCGCGAGAAACGGCCGGCCTGACCAGGAGCCCACGATGCCTAGCCCCGATTCCTGGATGGTCGCCGTCGCAGCTGCCCTGAGTGCAGTGATGGCCGTCGTGGTGGTCTTCCACGCGGCCATGGCATACCGCGACTGGCGCGTACGAAGGCAAGCCCTCGACTCCCTCCGCGGACACGAGGTCGGCGGGGGCGACCCCACGACGCCCGAAGCGTCCGTGGTGCGTAGTGTCGAAAGCATGGACGACCCCATCCTCGCCGCGGTGGCCGAGAGGCTGCCGAAGCTGTGGGACTTGCATCACGTGCTCGGTCAGTCGGGCCTGAGGTGGACCGTTGGGGGCTTCTTCCTTCGAACCACGGTCGTCGGATCGGTCTTCGCGCTTCTGGCGTTCTTCACCGTATCGAATCCGGTGGTCACGCTCATCGGCTTCGGTCTCGGAGCGTGCGGCCCCTGGAGCTACGTCAAATGGAAGAAGGCTCGGAGGATTCTGCGACTCGAAAGCCTGCTCCCGGAAGCCATCGATCTCATGGCCCGAGCGGTTCGCGCGGGCCACCCGCTCTCGGAAGGGCTCAGGATGGCCTCCGAGGAGGCAACCGAGCCCCTGGCGTCGGAGTTCCGGATCACCTTCGAGGAGCAGAAGTTCGGCCTCCCATTCGAAGAAGCCCTCATGGGTCTTGGCGACCGTGTCGAGGTCGTGGATGTCCGGATCCTCATCACCGCCATCCTCGTGCAGCGCGAGGTAGGCGGAAACCTCTCGGAGATTCTCGAACAGATTGCCGAGACCATGCGGGAGCGCTTTTCCCTGAAGCGACAGGTGAGGGTCTACACGGCCCAGGGTCGAATGAGTGGATACACGCTGGCGGCTCTGCCCATCATCGTCGGGCTCGCCATTTCGCTCATCAATCCGCCCTATATGCGGACCCTCTTCATCGATCAAATCGGGCAGGCTCTGCTGGTGTGCGCCGCCGTACTACAGGGCATCGGCTTCCTCTGGATTCGTCGCATCGTCGACGTCCGGTATTGAGGAGCTGACGAGATGATCTATCTGGTAGGCATCCTCGCGGGTCTGTGTGTGACGCTCCTGCTCGTGGCGCTCTACGAGATCTCGACGGCCCCGCAGCGAGCCGTCGCGAAGGAGTTGGCCGAGATCCGGGAGGTCCGCCCCAGCCCCTTCGGCTCGGTGGCCCGTCGACGCCGCCAGTCCAGCCGGCAAAAGGTCGGCGACGTCGTGCGCATGCTTGGCGAGCGGATGGAAAGCGGAGGGATCGACGTCGAAGGTTGGGGACGCAAGCTCGTGCAGGCCGGCTACTGGAATGGCGACGCCCTCCGGATCTTCTTCGGCACGAGGGTCGTCGTCTCTGCTGGATTCGTCGGCTCGGGCATCATCGGCTCCGTGCTGCTGGAAGCACGCCTTCTCGGAATGCTCGTCCTGAGTCTCTGGCTCGGCATCGTCGGCTGGCTGCTCCCGAGCTGGCACGTCCACCGGCGCAGGAAGCTTCGCCGCAACGAGATCCGCGAGGCTCTGGCCGACGCGCTCGATCTCCTGGTGGCGTGCGTCGAGGCGGGAATGGGCCTCAACCAGGGTCTTCTACGCGTCGCTGACGAGGTCCAGAACATCAGTGAGTCCCTCGCAGAAGAACTCACCATGGTGAACCTGGAGATCCGTGCCGGGACACCGCGGTCCGAAGCCCTTCGCAACCTGGCGGTGCGCACCGACCTGGAGGACGTGGAGGCCCTGGTTTCCACCCTCGTTCAGACCGAACGGTTCGGCACGTCGGTGGGGCGAGCATTGCGCGTCCAGGCCAATACCCTCCGACAGAAGCGGAGGCAGCGCGCAGAAGAGGCCGCCGCCAAGACGACCATCAAGCTGGTCTTTCCGCTGGTCCTCTTCGTCTTCCCGGCGCTCTTCGTCGCCATCCTGGGCCCGGCGGTCATTCAGGTCATCCAGGCCCTGGGGGACATGTAATGGAGTCCGTGCGCGTGGTCCGTGAGGACTCGGGCGTCCAGCTCGGATCGAAGGTGGGTGTCGCCGACTCGTGGTGGCGCCGGTCCCGGGGCTTGCTCGGCCGACCTCGACTGGATCCTGGGGAGGGCCTCCTTCTCCTGGACTGCTCGTCCGTGCACACCGTCGGGATGGGATACGCCATCGACGTCGCGTTTCTCGACGCCGAGGGACGCGTGGTCCGGAGTATCGGCGAACTCCATCCATTCCGCATTGGAATCGGCGGCAGAAGTGCCGTGCACACCCTCGAACTGCCGGCCGGCCGGCTGGCCGAAACCGGGACGACGCCCGGCGTTCGCCTCACCTGGAGCTGAATCATGCGTATTGCACACCCGTTGGAGCGGGAAGAGGCAGTCGCCCCGGACCGCGCGCTCGGTGCACTTTCCGCCGTCGAGTGCCCAGGCCCAGGTCGGGAGTCGGGAGCGAGCCACGACGCTCCGCCTCCGCCCCGGAGCCTCCAGGACGCCGGTCTCTCCGAGGAGTTCGTGGCGGGGCTGGTCCTCAAGGCCCTCCACGTGCGGGGCGCGACCATGGGACTCGACCTCGTCGAACTCCTGGCGCTTCCCATGTCGCTACTGGACGCCGTCCTGGAGGGCGTTCAGGAGCGTCGCTTCGTCGAGGTCCACAGCACGCAGGGACCGCGTCGGGGCGAGTATGTCTTCAGGCTCACGAGCGCCGGTCGTCTGAGGGCTCGGGAGGAGATGGAGTCGTGCCGGTACGTGGGGCCCGCCCCGGTGCCCTTCGAGGACTTCTGCCTCTGGGTCGAACGACAGGCCGTCCACCAGGTTCGGATCTCGGAAGGAGAGCTTCGGGCCGTCCTGCACGACGTCGAGCTTCCCGAGTCGGTTCTGGACCAGGTCGGCCCGGCGATCAACTCGGGGCGATCCCTCTTTCTCCACGGAGGACCGGGCGACGGTAAGACGCTCCTGGCCGAGCGGATCGCCCGGCTCTTCGGCGACCGATACTACGTGCCCCACGCGGTACTCGTGGACGACAGCGTCATGGTGGTCTATGACCCGGTGGTGCATCGATTTGGAACGACCGAGGCTCTCGACACCGAGGCGGCCACGCATGAATCGCCTTACCCGGAGGCCACCACCAACGAGTCGACCCACCCCGACGCCACCGGTCCGGCGGAAAGCACGAGCGAGGTGGTCTCCCTCGAAACACGGCAGGCCATTGTCCGCTCCATCCCTCGCCATGACCGTCGCTATGTGGAAGCTCGGCGCCCGGTGGTCTTTACCGGCGGAGAGCTCCTTCTCGAGCATCTCGGTCTGCGGTGGGACCCGTCGGGGCGGATGTATCAGGCCCCGCCTCAGCTCAAGGCGGCGGGGGGCGTGTTGGTGGTGGACGATCTGGGTCGTCAGAGCATGCCCGTGCGGGACCTTCTCAACCGATGGATCGTCCCGCTGGAGCAGGGGCGGGACTACCTGACGCCCCGAAGCGGGCGGAAGATCGTCGTTCCCTTCGACTGCTTCGTCATCTTCTCGACGAATCTGGAGCCCAGCTCCCTTGCCGACGAGGCTTTCCTCCGTCGGATCCACTATAAGATCGAACTTCCCAGCCCCGAGCGGGACGAGATGGAGCGGATCTTCCGGGCTTGTTGCGAGGAGCGTGACATCCCCTTCGACCCCTCCCTCGTCGACTACCTGTACGCCGACGTCTACGCCGACGACACCATCGCACCGCGGCGCTGCCATCCACGGGACGTTCTGGACCACCTGACACACCTGGCCAGGTATCGAGGAGAGACGGGGCGGCTGAGCCGCGAGCTCCTCGAGTCCGCGTGCCGCAGCTACTTCCTGGCGGCGAGCCAGGACTCAAAGAAGGAGTGCTGACCGATGAAAACGCCCCTGCGCGACGCCGGACTACCTGGCGCGACGGCCGATATGGGATCCGGTGCCGAGTACCGGATCCGCGAGGTCGAAGCACGCCTCGATCGCCGGCTCACGGCCGTGGAGGGCCGAAATGGCCAGGCAGGATGGGCCGTTCGTCTCGTGATCCTGGGCCTGGTGGCTACCGTTGCCGCCCTGGGGGTGGCGCTTTGGCGGGTCGTTCCTGACGACGGCGCCTGGGCGGTGAGCAGTCTCTCGGCCGAGGAACTGGTGCTTCGCGATGCCGAAGGGGTGGCACGCGGCCGTATGGCCACCGATACCGAGGGGCGCGCTCAGCTGACACTCTCGGACCAGGACGGTCGGGAGCGCATTCGGCTCACGGTCCTCGCCGATGGTTCACCGGGCGTGACCATCCACGACCGCGAGGCCCGGCCTCGCGCGGTACTCGGCTATCTGTCCGATGGGACGACGAATCTGGTCTTTGCAGACGAGCTTGGTGTCAGCCGAGCCGTGGTGGGCATCGATCCGGATGGTTCCTCGCAGGCCTTCTTCACCGATGTGTCCGGGTCCATCCGGACCCTCGTGGGCGTCGGGCCCGACGGAGAGCCATCCGTTTCCACCTATGAACGAGCCGGGGGCTCTTGATCTAGAGCCTAGTACTTCGCCGGGGGGGCGAGATGGGTACCAAGACAAGCACGAAACAGAACATCGGCGTCGGCCTGGCCGTACTGGCCGTGGGCGCCTGTGCCGGTCCGGTGGACCTCGAGAACGAAGCGTGGTCCGACTCCGAATTCGACTTCGGCCAGGACATCATCGCCTTCGAGAGCCAGCGGGATGGTAATCGCGAGATCTACGTCATGGCCGCCGACGCTTCGGACGGGATCAACCTGACGAATCACGACGCGGCCGATGGCGACGTCGCATGGTCGCCGGACGGATCGCAGATCGTGTTCGCCTCGAACCGAGACGGAAACACCGAGATCTACGTGATGCACGCCGACGGCTCCGAGGTGACCCGGCTTACCAACGATCCGGCCATCGATCGCTTCCCGGCCTGGTCTCCCGACGGAAGCCGCATCGCGTTTTCCAGCGACCGCGACGGGGACACCGAGATCTATGTGATGAACCCCGACGGATCGGGTGTGGTCGCCCTCACCGATGATCCCGCCGAGGACGCGGAGCCGGCCTGGCTGAGCGATGGATCCAGGATCGTCTTCTTCTCTACGCGCTCGGGGAACGGCGACATCTGGAGCATGAACGCCGACGGATCCGACCTGGACAACCTCACCGACGACCCGGCGTTCGACTCGGCGCCGGCGACCTCGGCTAGGACTCTGGGGGGATCGGGCCTGATCTCCTTCGTGAGTGACCGGGCGGGGGGAAACATGGACATCTACACCATGAATCCCGACGGATCGGACTGGCGCAGGATCACTACCGAGGACGCCGACGACTTCGACTCGGCCTGGGCCACGGATGGCGGTCTCCTGGTGTTCGACAGCTACCGGGAGGGCAATTGGGACATCTATCTCATCGAGCCGGCGGGCACGAACACCATCCGTCTCACGACGCACGTGGGCGACGACGAGTCCCCGGCGTGGCGTCCCTGACGAGGGGCCGCTGCCAGCGTCCCGGAACAGCTGTTTCCGCGGTCGGCAAAGTTTGCGTCCCGTGAAGGTGCCTGGAGACGAAACAGCCCGCCAATCCGGCCCGTTCGGGGTGGCACGCTTGTTGTCACTCAAGGTGGAGACAATGCGGCCCGGGGGGGCCATCTAGACCAGCCAAGGGCGATGCGAGTCGTCCCTGCCAGATGGAGCCAGCAATCATGTCAGCCCACATCATCGAATCGTCACGCCTGCGGCGTCATGGCCTCACGGCCTTGCTCGTCGCCTTCACGGCGGCCTGCGGAGAGAGCAGCAACGAGGTCCTCGGGCCTCCGCTTCCCGGATCCTTGGCCGTCAGCATCGTCACGACGGGCTTCATGAAAGACGACGGCTACGAGCTCATGGTCAACGGTGAGAGCCGGGGAACCATCGCAGCCGACGGCGAGGCCACCATCGACGACCTCGAGCCAGCCAATTATGAGGTAGAGCTCGGGGACGTCGCGGACAACTGCTCCGTCGAGGGCGTCTCCGTTGACGTCGTCTCCGAGGAGACCGCGGCGGTGGCACTCGCGGTGGTCTGCCTCGCGCCGGAGCCGGTACCCTACGCCGTGCGTGCGAGTCGCGATCGGCCGGACCTGGACACCGGCGCCATGGTGGAGTGCTCCTTCGGGCTCTGTCCGTCGGACGACGAGTGGGACGTGTGGGTCGACTTCGACAGCCAGGCCGATCCGCAGGCCGTGATCCGCCAGAACGAAGACATCGCGGTCGAGATCGCTCATCTCGACGGTGTAGCGCTGGCCGATCTCACCGACGTGGACGTCGAGGGCGCCACGTTCAGCCTCGAGCCCGTAGACGCACCCTTCGGTCCGAACACGGTCGTCCTGGTCCGCACGGATCACGGCAACGTCTACGCGTTGGGGAATCCCACCGAGCAGACTCTCCTCCTCACCGCCACCTTCGACGCGATGCTCATCGCGACGGGGTCGTAGAGCGCCGACACACGTAGCTCCCGCTGCGGACACCCTCCCCGGGTCTGTTCCGCGGCGGTGCAGGACCACCAGTCCGTCGGTCCGCAATGCGGGTCGGCGGGCTGGTGTCGTTTCGAGCGAGCCGCCGTCCGCCTGCGGGAATGGCGAGAGGCCCTCGCCGCCCCCATTGTCGACGTCCACCGAGTGGGCGCACCCGAGGGGAGGCCATGGATTCCAACGACGCGCGAGCGAGGGCTTTCAAAGATGCGGTGACTGCCGGCGATGCTGCGCGGCTCCGGACGCTGTTCGCCGAGCATCCCGATTTGCCAGGTGTCATCGACGCTCCCTGGTTCTCCTTCGGGAAGCCGGCTCTGGCGGAAGCGGCCGGCCGGTTGGATCGGGACATGGTAGACGCCCTGCTGGAAGTGGGTGCCGACCCGGATGCCCGCTCCGACTGGGAGGCGGGACCCTACTCGGCCCTCCACACGCTCCTCGATGGGGCGACGCCGCAGCGTATCGCCTTTGCCGAGTACCTGGTCTCCCGTGGCGCGACGGTCGACCTCCATTCGGCGGCCGGCCTGGGTCGCCTCGACCGTATCGAAGAGATTCTCGATGCGGCCCCCGAAAGGGTGAGCGCGCCCGGTCCAGACGGTGCGACGCCGCTTCACCTGGCTCGTTCCCCCGAGGTCGCCGCCCTTCTCCTCGACCGGGGAGCCGAGATCGACAAACGGTGCGTGGATCACTCGAGCACGCCTGCCATGTGGGCGGCAGGAGGGCGCGAGGACGTCATGCGTTTCCTCCTGGAGCGAGGTGCGACCCCGGACCTCTTCCAGGCGGTCCTGCTGGACGACCAGGGGCTCGCCGACACGATTCTGGCCAGAGATCCCGCCGCCATTTCCGTCCGCGTCCGGTTCGGTCGGTCCCATCCCCATCTCGGGGGTGGAGACAAGTACGTGTGGGCCCTTGACGGCGCGGACACTCCGCTGGAGCTCGCTCGGCGCCGGGAGGCGAGGGCCATGGAGGCGTACCTTTGGGAGCGGGCACCATTGGGAATCAAAGTCGTTCACGCCTCTCGTGGTGAAGATGAGGCGGCGCTGGCTGAACTGCTCGCGGAGAAGGGTGCCGTCGACACCCTGTCCACGGATGAGGTGTTCCTGGGGCTGTGCGGTAGTGCGTCCGGCGCAGGGGCTTTGACCCGGGCCGGGGCTGATCCCAGCACGCCGGACCCCGGGAACGGCAGCACGCCACTCCACCACGCGGGGTGGAACGGGGATCTGCAGTTGGCTCGGACGCTCCTGGAGGCCGGTGCCGACCCCACCGTTCACGACGGAAATCACGATTCCACGCCCCTCGGGTGGGCCGACTTCGCCGGACACGAGGAGGTGGTCCGACTCATCGAGGGCTACCTCCCTGACTGAGGCCTGTTGTCAGTCACTGTATATGAGTTGACGCGTATATACGTCATGCATTATATAAAGTCATGACGAACTCTTTCGATCTCGTGGCCGATCCGACCCGCCGACGGATTCTTGAGGCGCTGAACCGGGAGGAGTGCTCCGTCGGGGCCCTCGTGGAGCGATCGGAGGTGAGTCAGCCTGCGGTCTCGCGGCAGCTCAGAGTGCTCCGGGAAGCTGGATTGGTGTCCGCCCGAAAGGATGCCCAGCGGCGTATCTACCGTCTGCACCCGGAGAAGCTGAAGGAGTTGGACGAATGGCTCCAGCCCTTCCGTAAGGCCTGGGAGGGACGCCTCGACCGAATGGAAGACGTGCTTGCTTCTATGGAGGATTGAAATGGACTCGACGCTGCGCGACGACGGTGCCCGGTACACGCTGACGGTGGAACGGCGGCTCTCTTACCCACCGGCGAAGGTCTGGCGAGTGCTCACCCAGCGAGATCTCCTTGTCCAGTGGTTTCCCTGCGACATCGAAGGAGATTGGATCGCGCGTGCGCCCCTTCGCTTCCACTTCTTCCACGGTGAGGACGAGGACATGCCCGAAGAAGAACAGCGGGGCGAGGTCCTCACCGTCGACGAAGGTCGCCTCCTGGAGTTTCGATGGGGCACGCACGTGCTCCGGTACGAGCTCGAGCCGGACGGAGACGGCTGCCTGTTGCGTCTCTACGAGACCTTCGACGACCCCACATGGGGTGCCCGCAACGCCGCAGGCTGGGAAATGTGCCTCGACAACCTCGGACTGGTGCTCGACGGGGCGGCAGCCCTCAAGTTCGTGGCCTCGGTGTGGAGGGCGAAGTTCGAGCGCTACCGCGATGAGTTCGAGCCGGAGTTCGGCCCGCAGGATGATCCGACGGGCAAGCATCCTCTACTGAAGGATGAGGCGGTGGCTGGGGACGCCTGAACCCTCGGCACCGGGGCCCTCGCTTGCGGTTGCGCCTTCACTGTCGGACTTTGCCCCATCAGATCCGACCTCTGCCCAGGAAGGAGTCCATGGCGCGCCGACCAAAGCTCGATCGTCGAACGTTCCTTCGAGGTGCCGGAGCGAGCGCGCTCCTGGGAGCCGCCGGGGTCAGGCCGGCGGGAGGCTCGGTCCTCCCCGTCTTCGGATTCGACCCGGACCGGCAGGTGTTCGACTTCGACGAGCCCTTCGACCGATTCGGTACCAACTGCACGAAGTGGGACGGCGCCGTGGCCGACACCGGTCACCCCATCGAGGTCGGGATGGGAATCGCGGACACCGACTTCAGGGCGGCCCCGTGCATCACCAGAGCCCTCGCCGAGCGGTGCGCTCACGAGAACTGGGGATACCTGAGGCGCCCCGCGAAGTATGCGGAAGCCGTGGCCGACTGGAACTTCCGCCGGTACGGAGTCGAGATCGACCCGGGGGACCTCGTCTGGACGACGGGCGTGCACCCGGCCCTCATCGCGGCGCTTCTGGCATTCTCGCCGCCGGGCTCGCGGGTCCTCATGACGACCCCCGTCTACAACGGCTTCTACACGGACCTGCGTTTCACACGCACCATCCCTGAAGACAGCCCAATGTTGCGCGTCGACGGCGGTCGCTACGAGGTCGACTGGGACGACTTCGAGCGCCGGGCCGCCCGATCCAACGTCTTCATCCTCTGTAATCCACAGAACCCGACGGGCAACTGCTGGACGGAGGAAGAACTGCTGCGCATGGGCGAGATCTGCCTTCGCCACCGAACGGTCGTCCTCGCCGACGAGATCCACTGCGACTTCGTGAACGCGGGCCAGAAGTACACCCCCTTCGCGGCACTCCCGGACAGGAAGATCGTCGACAACAGCCTCACGTTCAAGGCTCAGAGCAAGACGTTCAATCTGGCCGCCATGAAGGTCTCGTGGTGGTACTCGACGAACCCCGACTACCAGGAGCGGGTGCAGGCGAACAGCCGCGCCGACCTGCCTACCCTCGGGCTCGTGGCCAACCACGCAGCACTCACCGAGGGCGAGCCATGGCTGGAGCAGCTCCTGCCCTACATCGACGCGAACCAGGACTTCGCCGAGTCCTATGTCCGTGATCACGTTCCACACCTCCACTACACGAAGGCCGAAGGGACGTACCTGGCCTGGGTGGATGTCCGGGAGATCATGGAGGCCATCGATGCCGAACGTATCGCGGCGGAGGAGAGCAAGTCGTCGGTCGGCACCGTGACGCCGGGGAAGGTGGTCCAGCGTTGGCTTGCCGAGCGTGCCGGGGTGTTCCTGAGCCCCGGGGACGGCTTCGGCACTGGCGGCGTCGGTTACATGCGCATGAACCTGGGGACGCAACGAGCACGCATCCGACAGGCACTCGACAACATCGCGACCGCGGTCGCGGAGCTATAGGAGAGATCCATGAATTGTCCACGCACCCTCATCGCACTGTCGGTCCTGTCGCTCTGCTACGTGGCCCCGACGTCAGCCCAGTTCGACAATGTTGGCTCCATTGATTTTCCCACTTCCGCAACGGGTGAGGCGCAGCAGCATTTCCTGCGCGGCGTGGCGATCCTCCACAGCTTCGGATGGGAGCAGGCCAAAGAAGAGTTCCAGGCCGCTCAGGATGCCGACCCGGATTTCGCCCTCGCCTACTGGGGCGAATCGCTGGCGTACAATCACCCACTCGTGTCCCAGATGGACGCCAGCGAGCCGAGCCGCGTCTTGAAGAAGTTGGCGCCCACCCGCGCGGAGCGGATGGCGAAGGCGCCCACCGATCGGGAGAAGGGCTTGCTCGAGGCAGTAGAAATCCTCTGGGGTGACCGCGACCACGTGGATCGGCGTGTGGGCTACATGGAAGCCATGGAGCGCCTCCACGAGCGGTACCCCGAGGACTCGGAGATCGCGGCCTTCTACGCGCTCTCGATGCTGAGCGCGGTTGCCGCGACCCGGGACCTGAGCGGACGGCTCAACATCCGAGCCGGGACCATTGCGCTGAAGCTGAGTAAGGACAATCCGGATCACCCAGGCGCTGTTCACTACACGATCCACGCCTTCGACGACCCCCTGCATGCACCTCTCGCCCTCGAAGCCGCGCATCGCTTCGCCGACATCGCGCCTGCGGTGTCCCATGCCCGGCACATGCCGACGCACATCTTCATCCAGCACGGGATGTGGGACTACGTCTCGAATCACAACCAATCGGCGTACGACGCCGCGCGGGCGCTTTGGCAGCCCGGGCAGAGTATGGGTGACGCCATCCATGCCCTCGACTGGGGGCAGTACGGTGACCTGCAACGGGGTGACTACGAGAAGGCGCAGGTCTGGATCGAGCGGATCGAGGAGATGGCAGAGAGTGGCGGCTTCATGGAGGGCGGCGCCCGCGGCCAGGCCGGAGTGGCCCGTGCGGTGAGCACGAACTCCCTGCTGAGGGCCCGCTACATCGTCGACACCGAGGAGTGGAAGGTCCGTCCGGTCACGGACGAGTCGACTCCTGCTGAACTCCTGGCGACAGGATTGAGTGCGGCTCGACTCGGCGATCAGGCTGCACTGCGACAAGCCGAGGCCGCCCTCGGTGCGCGGGTCGAGGAGGGACAGGGCGGTTATACGGCGGTCATGCACAAGCAGCTCGAGGCATTGCTCCACGCGGGCATGGGCCACGCGGACATCGCGACGGGCCTGATGGACGAGGCGGTCGAAATGGTCGAGGCGATGGCGCCTCCCCGTGGATCGGCCAGCCCGATCAAGCCGGTCTACGAGCTGTATGGCGAGCTTCTCCTGGAACTGGACCGTCCGGCTGCGGCGGCCCAGACGTTCGAGACGTCCCTCGTGCGCATGCCGCGGCGCCCGAGGTCGGTCCTTGGACTCGCTCGTGCCCGCGCGATTACCGGAGACGAGGAGGGCGCGGCCGAGGCCTACGGTGAGCTCATCGAGATCTGGGAAGGCCGCGACAGTCTCGAGGGTGTGAAGGAAGCCCGTCAGTTCCTGGCTGAGACCATGTAGTCCGTGGCCGACCCTCCCTCGGGCCGCCTTGGCCGCATGGCGATCCTCTCCCTCGTCGCGGGCTGCGCTGAGCCGTGGCCGGAACCACCGGTTGTCGACACGGGTGTGTTCGCCGAAGAACACGAGGATTGGCGGAGTCGGCGGGAGGCGCGGGCGGTGGAGCCGCCGGGCGGACCCGTCCTCTGGATCGGCTTGTGGGATCTCCCCCACGGCGAGACCGTTTTCGGGGCAGATCCTGGGCTTCCCATCGCGCTTCCTGCCGAGGACTCACCCCCGATCGCAGGCACGCTGACGCGTCAGGGCGAGGCGGTCAGGCTCGAACCGGCACCCGGCGCCGCAATCCGTGTGCACGAAGGAGACCTGATAGAGGGCCCCATCGAGCTGAGGCACGATCGAATGGAGGATCCCACCCGGCTCCAGCTCGGCTCTCTCGGGCTTCGCGTGCACTCGGAGCAGGGGACCGATCGGCTCTGGCTCCGCGCCTGGGACGAGGACACGCCCGAGCGTGAGACGTTCCGGCTTCCCGACTACTTCCCGGTGGACCCGGCGTGGCGTGTCCAGGCTCGGTTCGAGCCATACGTAGAGCCCGAGCCGCTCCGAGTCCCCGATGTCACCGGCGGGATGGTCGAGTTCATCGCACGGGGGGAGTTGGTGTTCCGCAGGGGAAGAAAGGAGCACCGACTCATCGCGACGGCCGGCGAAACCAGCTCGTCGTATTTCGTGATGATGTGGGACTCGACCGCGGTCGACGCGACCTACCAGGGCGGACGCTATCTGCGAGTCGACTTCCCCGACGAGTCGGGGTGGACCACCATCGACTTCAACCGGACCTACAACGCGCCCTGTGTGTTCACCGCCTATTCGGTTTGCGGACTGCCCCCTCGGCGGAATTGGCTCCCACTCCGGGTGGAGGCGGGAGAGCAGCGGCCGAACTGAGGGGTGGCCGACTCAGCCGGTCACGCGTGGTACGTGTAGCGGCCCGCTCGCCTCCAGGACTTCGCTCCATACGCGCCGGCCCACGGCATCGGCCTCCCGAACAATCGCGGCCTCATCCATCGTCAGCACCTCATGGTTCTGCATGACGAACACCCCGTCGATCACGACTGACTCGATGTCGCCGGGGTGGCCGCTGTGGACGATGCCCGACAACACCCGGCCAGAGGGGACCAGGTGAGCCCGCTGGGTGTCGATGACGAGTAGATCTGCTTTCCGGCCGATCTTCAAGGCGCCCACCTCGCCTTCCTGCTGAACGGCGCGCGCACCGCCGAGGGTTGCGTCGGCCAGCGTGTCCTCAGGTTGGGGGAGGAGGCCGGGGACCTCGTCCCCATCGCGGTTGCGGCGGATCCGCTCGGTGAGCATCGCGAGGCGCATGACTTCGAAGAGGTCGTTCGTGTTGTTGTCCGTTCCGAGAGCGATGGTGCAGCCTGCGGCGCGTAGGGCGGGAATCGGGGGGCTGACACCCCGATTCGCCGCCATCCCTGCCTGGTGTGAGATCGTCGTGGCGGTGCGCCCGAGTGCCTCGATCTCGTCGTCGTTCACATACCGGGCGTGGGCCGCAAACAGGCGGGGCCCCAGGAAGTCGTGCCTGTCGAGGTAGGCGGTGGGGCGCATGCCATGATAGCGCACCATGAACTCGAACTCTGCTCGACTCTGGTTGAGGTGAATCGTGTAGCCGAGATCGCGTTCCTCGGCAAATCTACGCACTTCAGCGAGCAGCTCGGGAGACGAGGTCTCCACGAGGCCGGCTGCCGGGAAGACACTGATCCTGGCGTTCTCCGCTCCGTGCCACTCGTCGTAGAGGTCGTGGATCCGCTGCATCCCTTCATCGCGGAGGCGCGCCGAAAACCTGGGCTCCTCGGTCATGAGGTATCGTTCCGGGGACATGGGGCCACGCACGTTGTCGGCGTCCCGGACGGACTCTGCGAAGACGCACCTCAGACCGGACTCGACCAGCGCCGACGCGTGGCGGGCGATGTTGCTCACGTTCTCGACGATCGTGGTGGTTCCAGTGCGGATCGCCTCCAGCGCAGCGACCTGGACCATGAGAACCCGCTCCTCGTCCGAGAGCAGGCTCGCCGGAGACACGGGAAGCCGGGCCGTGTTCGGGAAGCCGAAATCCTCGTTGAAACCACGGGCGATGACCGCGGACATATGCGCATGGCAGTTGATCAGCCCCGGCAGGAGCGCCTTGCCCCGTCCGTCGTACACTTCGGCGCCCGGGCGTGACGCGAGCACGTCGTCGGTCGAGCCGATAGCGACGATCCTCTGGCCTTCCACCGCTAGCGCTACGTCGTCGAGAACCTGGTCCGGGTTGGCGACCGTAGTGTGGGTGAAGACGATCGTGGCGTTCTGGGCCGAACCACCCTGCGCGCTCGACTCCCGACGGGTTCCAGCGAGGCCCATGACGGGGTCGAGGGCCAGCGCGGCGGCGCTCAAACCGGCACCTGCCAGCAACTCGCGTCGAGTCAGGGACGAGGAAGGTGCGTCGGTCCGGTCCGCCATGGCTCGCTCCATCGAGGGTACGATCCCGGCAACTTCGCTACTACTTCCTCGCTACGCGAGACACGATCTATCCTCCGAAATGCGTTGCCTGGCTCGCCACGACGATCCACGTCACGAGAAGTCCGCTGAGGAACGCTCCGACCCATATGCTCCCGGTCCAGCGCTGATAGAGTGCCGTCAGCAGGCCGACGATCGTCATGATGGGAAGGAACTGCAGTGCGATGATGCTCCAGAGAGCCTCGGACGCAATGGCCAACGTCCCGCCCAGGAACAGCGGGATGTACTGGAAGGCGATGAGTCCGGCGAAGCCGGCTACCGAGAGCCCGACCACCAGCACCGCCTCCCTCCCAGTGGACAGGTCGCGTCGAAGCTGACCGAAGAGGACGATTCCGTACACCAGGAAGAAGAGCGTGAACGGGACGATGTACACGAGAGCTGCCCGAACATGGTGCGGCGCCATGGGCTTGATGGCGAAGACCCAGAATCGGTAATCGACGGTAAAGACCACCGCTGACGCCACAAGGGTCAGGTAGGCCGTGCCAGCGACGAGAACGGCCAGGAGCCAAGCCTTGGCTACACCCGCGGCCGAGAACCGTCCGTGCCGTGTGAGCCCGTAGTCGTCGGGTCCGGCGCCGCCCGTTCGCCCCGCCGTGAAATGCCAGAGGGTGAACAGACCGAGGCTGATGACCCCGAGCAGCATCGCCCAAGCGACGACCTGGTTCGTGATCGATTGAGGGAAGAGTGGGCCTACGGGCAAGACGCCACCGAAGTCCTTGAAAGGGAAGAGAGTCACCGCTGGGAGCCCGGTGAAAACGAGGGCCGCGCCCCACCATCCGAGGCCGGTCGCCGCCCGGGTGGGCGGAGGCTCGCCCCTCAGCTCCGCGAAGAACGGAGTCTCGAGGAGCACGAGCCCCACCGCGAAGAGCAGCACGACCATCCCGACCAGCGCGATGAGGTTGCCGACCTCCTTCCAGTACCAGACCTGGTCGTCCGTCGACAAAGGTCCAGGCACGGCGAGGGTCCGTTGGAACCAGGCGATGGCGTGCCCGATGGCCCGTGTGGAGAAGTGGTCGGCGGGATGCGTGACGGGCGGTTGATGGAACACCCGAGCCGTGCCTTCCTCGACGGAGCCGTACACGCGCCCCACCTCCACCGGCTCGTCGGTACCGAACGCCGCTCGGAGCTTCTCGCTCTCCGGGACGTCGGCCGCGACAGGGCTCCCCCACATGCCGCCGGAGAACTCGTCGTACTTGGAAAAGACGACTGCCAGATTCCGGGGCCAATCGGCCGTGGCGTCCGGCGCTCCCGACGATCCCGTTGAGGAGCCCTCGATGACGACGGCGTCGTAGTCTTCGGGTGCGCTCGCTGCTGCGATGAGCACGGCCCATCCTCCCATGGAATGCCCCTCCAACCCAATACTCTCCGTGTCGACCATCTCCAGGGACCGGAGGTAGGCGAGACCGGCCGGACCACCGAACCCGGCCCGGAAGGCGGGCGGCTCGGAGTAGCCGTGGCCAGTCTGGTCCAGGGCCAGGACGACGAGTCCGCGTCGGGCGAACTCGATGGCGAACCCGTCCTGGGTCTCTCGAGAGTTGATGTAGCCATGGACGGCGAGGACGCCGGGTGCCGGGGTCTCGGCCGTCGCGTTCCGTGGAAGGTAGAGGAGGGCACTCATCGACTTGCCTTCCGCATCGTCCCATCGGACGTCTCGGATCTCAATCGCTCCCATGTCGGTCTGGACCGACCAGGCGAGGATGTCACCGACGAGAATGAGGGCGAGGGCGGCGACGAGAGGTTTGTTCACCATGGCGCGACAAGGTGACGCGGACATGCCACCCGCGTCCAGCCAGGCGTTTCGACGGTGGGCTGTCAGCCGGTGAGAGACGCCGGAAACGGGGTCCTGTTGATGACTGCTTCGAGGGTGACCGCGTCCAGTTCGGTTTGAAACGCAGCTCTGGCCCTATACAGCACGGCGGCGAGGGCACATCCGCCCTCCAGAGCGCATCCGCTGTCTCCCGGTCCGAAGCAACGGACGAGATTCATATGGGTCTCGAGCTTCGAAACTACGTCCCCGATGGTGATCTCCGAGGGTGGAAGGGCGAGGGAGACCCCACCGCCACGTCCTCGGAACGTGTCGACGAGGTTCGCTCCCTCCAGACTCTGCACGACCTTCTGTACATGGGTGAAGGAGAGCCCATGCAGGTCGGCCAGCTCCCTTGCGGACCAGCGACGGGTAGTCGACGCGCCCAGCGTCATGAGAATCCGAAGACCGTAGTCGGTGTGGTCGTTCAGCTGCACTCGACGCCTCCACGAAGGCGGGACAATGGCGCGGGCCTCAAGGTGCTGGAGCGCCCCCACGGACGAAGGCCGCGAAGTCCGGCTTCGTGGCCCCTAGGATTTCGAGGATGTCGCTCCGTGCCTGATGGTCGAGAAGTGGGAAGTCCGGATCGTCCTCGCCACTCAAGACCTCGAGCATCTGACGGTACGCCGCCTCTTTGACGATGGTCGGCAGCGCGTCCCACGCGTCGGAGTAGATGAGGAAGCTGAGGGGGTATTCGAAGAGCTGCCCGTCGAGGGAGAAGTCGCGGAGGGAGCGACCGGATGGGTCGAAGGGGCCCCGCTCCACGAAATCGGAGGTGAAGGAGCTCGTGCCCTCGACTTGCCCGATGGGAGCGGCCCGGTAGAACAGCATGCCCCGGATGAGGGATTGGGCCGCGTAGTCGATCCTCGCGCGGGTCGATTCCGGTAGTTCGTCCTCATCCACTTCCGTTCCACGGCTGAGCCGGAGCAACTCCTGATCGCGTGACGCTTCTTCCGCCGCCTCGGCGGCGAGAGTGATGAGGTTGTGGACCCGGGTCTGATGGGCAAGGACCATTTGGGCGACGATGTCGCTGCCGCTGGTCAGATAGAAGGAGTCATCGAAGCTCCCCTCGAGTGTGCGGCGGTTGCCACCCGCCGTGACGTCGAAGACTTCGAGAAAGTCGGAAGGTTGATCGATCTCGTGGGTGAGCTCGTCTGCCCGGACGTTACCGGCGTGTGGTAGACTGTGGGAACCGGTCACGTACCAGCCGCCGAACCTCCGCTCCATGGGAGTCCGGTCGTCTACCGGGCGCTCCTCGATGGGGGCGACGGTATTGCCCATACGGTCCGTCAGGAACGAGCGAACCATGACGCCGGAGACGCCGCCCGTGATGCCGGTGGCGTGGCAGCCCTTGCACGTGAGCTCGTCCCGGCGCAGGGCGATTTCTTCGTCTTCGTACTGGTCCAGAGTGTAGAAGACCGAGCCACCGTCGGGATCCACGGCGGCGATCTCCAGAACCAGGCCGTCGACGGTGAAGCCGACGTAGACATCGTCATTGAAGTAGATGGCTCGGGGCGCCCAGGGAGCGATCATGTCGACCTGGAGACTCGTCCGGGAGAAGACGAGCGTTTGGGAAGACACGGGGATATCGAGCGCTTCGAGGACCGATGGCAGATACCCGAACATCTCGTCCCGCTCCAGCACGATATCGCCGGACTCGATGGCTGGGAGGAGCTCCGCCACCGGGTCGAGGGCATCTTCGGGCTCGTGTCGCGCCGCCACCAGTCGTGCCAACCTCTCCTGACTCTCGGTCATGGAGGATCCGGGCGTTCCGGGTGGAGGAGGTTCCTGAGCCAAGACCGCCAGGGGAACCGCCCAAGAGAACAGGACGGCGAGCGCTGTCGCTCGCATCATGTATCGATCCGCTCCTGGGCAGGGTAGGACGAAAGTGGAGTGACAATGTCCAATTAAGATGACCCACTGGACCGGGTCGGCGCAACCGCCCCGGTCCCGTCGGGTCGACCTTACTGTGTGTGGATGCCCGCCTGGCGGCCCCGAAGCACGTACTTCTGGATCTTCCCGGTGGCGGTCTTGGGAAGCTCCCTCACGACCGAGAGCCCTTTGGGCACCTTGAACCCCGCGAGTCTTTCACGGGCGAAGGACACGAACTCCGCTTCGTCGAGCTCCGCCTCGGCCTTGGGCACGACGAAGGCGTGAGGCGCCTCACCCCATTTCTCGTGTGGGAGGCCCACCACCGCGACCTCCTGGACGGAGGGATGAGTGAGCAGCACGCCCTCGACCTCGACGGACGAGATGTTCTCTCCACCGCTGATGATGACGTCCTTGATGCGATCGCGGATGAGCATGTACCCGTCCGGATCGACGACGGCGGCATCGCCCGTGTGGAACCACCCGCCCTCGAAGGCCGCGGCGGTGGCTTCCGGGTCGTTGTAGTAGCCCTCCATGACCACGTTGCCCCGTACCACGATCTCTCCGACCGTCAGGCCGTCACGCGGGACCTCAACGCCGCTCTCGTCGACCACCCGGAGCTCGCCAGACGTGATGAGCTCGACACCCTGGCGTGCCTTGTGCTTCGCGCGCTCCTCCACTGTCAGGTCTACATGCTCTGGTCGCGCTTCACATACGCTGATGAGCGGGGCGGTCTCGGTAAGGCCGTAGACGTGGGTCACCGTCCACCCGAGATCTTCCTCGACACGCTCGATGGTGTACGCCGCGGGTGGCGCTCCAGCCGTCAGCACACGAACACCCCCCGGGGCTCTGCCGCGCAGCTCTTCGGGAGCGCTCGCGATCATGATGAGCACGGTGGGAGCCGCGCACAGGGAGGTGATGCGCTCCCGGGAAGCGAGTTCGAAGACCGTGGGCGCGTTGACTTTTCGAGCACAGACGTGGACGCCACCCACGGCCGTCACGATCCAGACGAAGGTCCACCCGTTCGCGTGGAACATGGGCAGTGTCCAGAGATAGCGGTCGACGCTCGTCATCGGGTGGTGGACCAGGGTACCCACGGCGTTCACCCACGCGTTGCGGTGGGTGATCATCACGCCTTTTGGATTCGACGTGGTCCCACTCGTGTAGTTGATGGCGAGGAGGTCTCCTTCGTCGATCTCCGGGCGTTCGAAGTCTGGATCGGCGTCGGCGACCAGAGCTTCGAAGTCGAGCCAGTTCTGATGTGCTCCCTCCAGGGCCACGAAGTGTTCGACGCTCGCCAGCTCGCTGCGCACGGAGTCGACGAGGTCCAGGAAGTCCTCGTGGACACAAAGCACGCGGCTTGCCGAGTGGTTGAGCATGTACGCCCAATCGGACGGAAGAAGCCGGTAGTTCAGGGGAACGATGACGGCCCCGATCTGCGGCACCGCGTAGTAGCCGACCAGGTGTCCATGGGTGTTCGGGGCAATGTATGCTACACGGTCTCCGTGCCCGACGCCGAGGGATTGGAGCGCGTGCGACCACCGATCGCACCGGTCGAGGAAATCGGCATAGGTCAGCCGTACGTCCCCGTCGACCACCGCTTCCCGGTCACCGTAGAGGCTACGGGCCCGGCGGGCGAACTCGACGGGCGTGAGAGGCGTCTCCACGTACCCTACCGAGGGCCTTCGAGCCCCAGACGCTCGGGCCCGCCCCCGGCCTTCCACGCGTCGTACCGAATTCTCAGCGTGGCCACTGGGCTCGCATCCTCGTGGGGCTCGGTGGTCTCGTTCTCCACGTCGATGAAGAGCGAGTACTCGCCATCGCTGTGGCCGTCTCCCACTGGATCCTCCGCCCTGGCCGCCGCGATGTAGGCCACGTGCGCGGTCCGCTGGGTGCATCGAGTCTCGGTCTCGGGCACGGCGTCGCCGCGGCAGTTGCATCGAGCGTCCCCACCCGCTCGGCGGGCGGCTTCCATCCCGGCCATCACCCGGTCTGTCACCGTCCCCTCGGTCTCCATGATGGCGGTCACCGCGTCCAGCACCACGTCGTTGTTCTCCAGAATGTTGCCCTGGACGGCGAAATAGATGCCCTCACCACGGATCTCGCTCTGGACGGCGAGGGCTGCGTGCCCGTTCCCGCTACCGGAGAAGCCGGCCATCCGACCCTGGAGATCGACGATGCCGAACTGGCGGCGCTGGAAGTCCGGATCCTCGGAGAGCATGTCGATGATCACGTCCGGATCCGTACCCGCGCGGATCTGCTCGTAGATGAGGGACTGGTTTGCGCGCGTGGCATCAACTCCGGCCTGCGCGGCGGCGACACCCACGCCCGGCACGATGACGGCCTGGATGCTCATCAGCCCGCCCCTGGAGCGGAGGCCTTCACCGGTTACGCAGGTGGCTGAAGCGATGACGACGAGACCCGAGTTCGTATCGACTGCGATGATCGACCAGGTCGCGGAGGCCGGAGCGGGAGCCGCGACCATGAGGAGGACGGCCGCGAAGAGGGCGGCGAGGCGGGCTGCTATGCGGTGCATCAGGTGGCTCCGGGTGGAGGGTGGTCGGGGCAGCGGGTCGTGAAGGGCGGCTAATATGGGCGGGCGTCCGAGAGGGGGACAGGACCGTGGCTTCTACCTCCTGGAGGAATCCGCGATGCGCGGGGCGGCGGTCCAGGAAGACCGACGGTGGCGGAGAGGACCGATCTCTGTTGACTTTCGGCCCGTTGGAGCGGAGCATGTGTCCGCCATATCTGGACCCTTCAGACCAAGGAAGCCCGTAATGCGTCCCTCCCTCCTCCTCGCCCTCGTGGTGACGGTAGCGTGCAGCGGTGACCAGCCTCCGGAGCAGTCCGCGGAGACCCCGCCGTCCATTCCAGAAGTCCACTTCACCGCACACGACTTCTCTTTCGATGGGCCCACGTCCCTGGAAGCCGGGATGGTGACCCTCGTACTCGCCAACGAGGGCGAAACGCTCCATCACCTGCAACTGGTCCGCCTTCCTGAAGACATGACCTTCGAGTCGTTCCAGGAGGCGATGGCTCAGATGCAGCCAGGCTCACCACCACCGCCGTGGTTCGTGGACGCCGGCGGCGTGAACCCGCCCCCCAACGGCGGAGTGGCCCGCGTTACGCAGGTTGTGGAGGCCGGGGAGTATGCGGTGCTTTGCCTGGTGGATACCCCGGACAAGATCCCCCACGTGATGAAAGGGATGATGCAGCCGCTCACGGTGACCCCTTCTGACGCTCCGGTGCCTCCCCTACCCGAGGCCACGCTGTCGCTCTCGCTTGTCGACTACGCGTTCTCGTTTTCGGCGCCACCCACGAGCGGAACGCATACCGTGCGGGTGGAGAACGGGGCTACGCAGAGTCACGAGATCGTCGTTTTCCGGCTCTTGCCCGGAAAGACGATGGACGACCTGGGAGCGTGGGCTGCGACCTACGAAGGACCACCGCCCGCGGAGCCCGTCGGCGGTGTGCCCGGCATCCACCCCGGTCAGGTGGTGAACGTGGAACTCACCTTCGAGCCGGGTGACTATGCGGCCCTGTGTTTCATCCCGGACGCAACCGACGGGCGCCTCCATACGGAGCACGGGATGGTGATGCCCTTCACGGTGTCGTGATGGCGTGGGCGCCGGTGTTCGGGGATCAGGCCTCGGGGTTTGCCGCCCTGACCTCCGGGAACACCGGCGCCAACAACCCGTCCTTGGAGCGTCCGTAGGGGTCTTGCCTCTCGCGGACGCGGTTGACCATCTCGAGGGCGGACTCTGTGGCCGGGGGTAGCTCCGCGTCCGACTCACCCAGGGGCGTGATCCGATCGCCCCATTTCACCAGGATCGAGCAGTAGGTCAGGCCGCCGCCGAAGGCCGGCATGAGCAGATGACTGTTGGGTTTCACACGGCCCTCTTCGAGGGCCTCTACGAGCGCGACGGGGACGGTGGCGGCGCTCATGTTTCCATACTTCTCCACGGTAAGCATGACCCGCTCCATGGGAATGCCCGCGTACTTCGCCACCGATTCGATGATGCGGAGGTTCGCCTGGTGCGGAACCACGAGGGCGATGTCGTCGGGCTTCAGCCCCGACCGGGTCATGACCTCGCCGGACGCGGCCGCCATCGCTTTGACGGCCCGCTTGAAGATCTGTTGACCATCGAAGTCCCAGAAGGTGTCACCCAAGGTGATCCCGAGTCCGGCGTAGCCGCAGCCGAAGCCACGAACGCGCAGGGTACCGCGGGCGTCGGCGTCGCACCCGAGGACGCTGTCGAGCACGCCCTCTTCCTTGTCGGTCGCCTGGAGGACGACAGCCGCGGCACCATCCCCGAAAAGGACCGCCACGCTTCGGTTGTCCCAGTCCATGTAGCGGCTGATGAGTTCGACGCCGATGACCACGGCGTTTCGTACCGCTCCCGTCCGGATCATCCCCCCTCCGGCCACCAGCCCGTAGCAGAAGCTGGTGCACGCCGTGTTCAGATCCATCGAAGCCGCGTTCTTCGCACCTAGAGCGACCTGCACCCCCGAGGCGCTGTTCGGGCACAGCTCATCGTTGCTCACCCCACCGTAGATGATCAGGTCGAGGTCGGCCGGGTCCAGTCCGGCACAGGCCAGGGCCCTCCGGGCGGCGAGGCTCGCCATCTCCGTTGCCGACACGTGCGAGATCCGGCGCTCCTTCATCCCGGTGCGAGTGGTGATCCACTCGTCCGACGTATCGAGGAAGGTGGAGAGGTCACCGTTGGTCAGCACCGACGGGGGCATGCACTTGCCCCAGCCGGTGATGGTGGCGTAGGTGGAGGTCTGCATGAGGAAAATCCCAAAAGGAACGGAGCGGTGAAAGAATACGAAGACCGGTGGCCGGATGCGCCCTGCCTCGGAGCGTCTCGTTGCCTGAGGCATGCCGTAACCCTCCTGATACTCACGGCAGGGTGCACCTCTCAGGCGCCTGACGCGCCAAGGGCCGTGACGATACCGGACGACGTCCCGTCGCTCCACCATGCGGGACTCAACACGGTGGACTCCGAAGCGGCCATCGACTGGTATCTGCGTCTCTGGCCCAGCGCGAGCCGTGGATCGTTCGCTCAGCGGCCGACCGTCGATGCGGAGATGGACCTCGTGTTCAACGAGGTGCCGGAGCCCCCCGCCGGTGCGTACGATCACAGGCTTGGACGGCCGGCTGATCAGAGCCCCTTCTGGCACATCGGCGCCTTCACCAACACGACCGATTGGGACTCCATCGTCGTGGCGATCGGTCTGACCCACCTACCTCTCTACACCGGCCCCGATGACATCCGGGGAGTTTGGCGATCGGGTCTTACACCCTACCCGGGCGTCGCCACTGCCGAGCAGATCGCGGTACTGGAGTCGGACGGTGAGCCCCGACCGGGTGGGTTCAGCTACGTCGAGGGCCCCGACGGGGCCCTTTTCGAGCTTACCGGAGGCCCCAACACGACCCCGGCGCTGGCCCACGTCCACTTCTTCCATGAGCGGCCCTTGTGTGCGGCCAACTGGTATGTGGAGCACTTGGGAATGTCCCTGCCACCGGTGCGCGCCGAGGACGGGACCGAGTCGGTCCGTCCACCCCACGAGCCATGCGAGGCCGAGCCGGGGGAGCCGGGATGGCCCTCCCTCGAGCGCGTGGGGACGATCCGGCAGCCTCGGGCGTCGGTCGTCCACGCCAACGGTTCGATGTCGTTCTATCCGCGCCAATGCGTTGGGCAGCGCTGCGGGTCCCCGCGCCCCCTCGTGCCTTCCCGAGGGCAGGTTCTCGACCATGTCGGGTTTTCCGTGGCCGACGTGGATGCCTGGGCCGACTGGCTCGACTCCCGGAGCGTGCGGGTCCTCGAGGCGCCACACGACATCGAGGAAGGCCGGGCGATGACCATCGAGGGGCCCGACGGTCTCAGCATCGAACTGGTCGAGGTGGGTCGGTAGGAAGCGTTCTTTTTGGGGTGGCCGGCCCGCTCGCGCCCACCTACTCTCTGGGGTGACCCTGGGGAGGAGATCCGAGTCCCGGGAAAGGCCATCGACCCGATGACGAGGACGAGAGGGGATGCAAGAGAAGCGTTTGAGGTGCGCCGCAGGTGCCGTGCGCGCCGCGTGTGTTCTGGTGACGGGCACGGTAGTATCGGCCATCGGTCCGAGCCTGGCTGCTCAGACCGAGCCGTACCGCGACTTCGACGCCTTCGAATCGGAGCTTCGATCCGTCGTGAGCGGCTCCGACGCCGCGACGATGCGCTCCATCGGCACATCGGCGCAGGGTCGCGACATCTGGCTGGTCCAGATCGCGGACGGAGATGCCCCTCCCATTGATGAGCGCCCCGGGGTGCTCGTGGTGGGAGCACTCTCCGGGGACCACATTCTGGGCAGTCACCTTTCATTGGAGACCGTTCGCCACCTCGTGTCTGGCGTCTCGGAGGCCGATCTGTCAAAGCACGTCTTCTACGTCGTGCCGCGTTTGAACCCTGATGGGGCGGAGGCTGCGTTCACGTCCGTGATGAGCGGACGCCGAGGCAACGCCACGTCCTACGATGACGACAATGACGGTCGTACCGACGAGGACGGAAGAGACGACCTCGATGGCGACGGGGCGCTCACTCTCATGCGCGTGGCCGACGTACGGGGTGACTTCATGGTGCATCCCGACGAGCCGCGACTCATGAAGCGGGCAGACCGGGCAGCCGGAGAGCGAGGAACCCACACTCTCTACGTGGAAGGCCGCGATGACGACGGGGACGGATACTTCAACGAGGACCCCGACCAGGGCGTCGACCTGGACCGTAACTTCCAGCACGCCTACCCCTACTGGGAGGCCGACGCGGGCGTGAACATGGTCAGCGAGCTCGAGTCCCGGGCCCTCATGGACTTCGTCATCGGCCAGCGCAACATCGCGGCCATCGTGACCTTCGGTCACTCCGACAATCTGGCGACGCCCCCGAACGGGGGGGGTGCCTTGGCCGACGAGGTCGTGCCGGAGCTCCATGCCTTCGCCCACGAGTCGTTCGATGGGATGTTCGAGGAGGGCGTTTATCCTGTGCCGAGGCCCCAAGGACTGAATCTCCGGGGTGCCCAGCCTGGTCGGGACAACGATCCCAACCAGGGTCGCCGGCCGGCGATGACCGTGAACAGCGCCGATCGGGAGTACTTCGTCGCCGTGTCCGATGCGTACCAGGAGCTGACCGGGATCGAGGAGGTGGCGCTGAATCGAGCGGCCGAGGGTGCCTTCTTCCAGTATGGGTACTTCCAGTTCGGAGTGCCTTCCTTCAGCACGCCCGGATGGGGCCTGCCCGACCCCGGCGAAGACGTGGACGTACCGTCGTCGGGCGACGCTCGTCTGCTGGCCTCATACGAGGGTGCCGGGATCGATACCTTCGCCGACTGGACGACGTACGAGCACCCGGACCTCGGGACCGTTGAGGTCGGCGGCTTTCGCCCGTACGCGCTCACCCTGCCGCCGGCGGATGTGTTGGGCGAACTCGGAGCGTCCAATGCGGCCTTCATTGCCCGCCTCTCGACGATGTTGCCGGACGTCCGCATATCCGACGCCGAGGTCGAGAGCCACGGAGGTGGCCTCTACACCGTCACGGTGGACGTGACCAACGACGGCTACTTCCCATCGTCGACTCAGCACGGGGTCGTGTCGAGGAGCGTCGATCCGGTGACGGTCCAGATCCAGGTGGATCCCGACGCCATTGTCACGGGCGCGGCGAAGACCCATCGGATTCAGCGACTGGAGGGCTCGGGAACGACGGAACGCGTCTCCTGGGTGATCCGGGGGGATACCGGCTCATCGGTGGAGATACGCGTCCGGGCCGAGAAGGGTGGACGAGACAGCCGATCCGTGCAGTTGGGAGGTGACCGATGAAGACGATGGTCCTACTCGTCGTGGGCCTCGGTCTGGGCGGGGTGGTCGCACCACTCGTCGCCCAGCAGCGCGGATCCGATCCGGAACACACGCTGCCCCTCACCTGGGACCGCTGGCTCGATCACGACGAGATCGGCGAGCGCATGCAACTCATGGAGCAGACGTGGCCCGATCTCCTCTCCCTTCAGTCCCTCGGGGACAGCTACGGGGGCCGGGAGATGTGGCTGATGACCATCAACAATCCGGCGACCGGCGACGAGCTGGACAAGGCGGGGATGTTCATCGAGGCCAACGTCCACGGCAACGAGATTCAGGGCGCCGAGGTGGCGTTGTACACCATCTGGTATCTCATGGAGAACTACGGTGAGATCGACGAGGTCACCCGTCTGGTCGACGAGCGTGTCTTCTACATCTTGCCCAGCGTGAATCCCGACGGTCGGGACTACTTTTTCGACGAGCACGGTTCCGGGGCCCGAACCGGACATATTCCGGTGGACTCGGATGGCGACGGCCTCTTTGACGAGGATCCGCCCAACGACCTCAACGGCAATGGGGTCATCGAGCAGATCCGGAAGTACGTCCCCGGTCAGGGGACTCACCGGTTGAACGTCGACGACCCGCGGATCATGGAAGCGGTGCCGCCGGGCGAGCTCGGCGATTGGGTGCTTCTGGGAGGCGAGGGCCTCGATGACGATGGCGATGGTCTGGTCAACGAGGACCCCATCGGCGGCTATGACCCGAACCGGAACTACGGATCGGACTGGCAGCCGAACTACATCCAGGGTGGGAGCATGGACTATCCGTTCCAGCTTCCCGAGACCCGGGCCATCAACGATTTCATGGTCACCCGCCCCAACATCGCCGGCTTCCAATCCTTCCATAACAGCGGCGGAATGATCCTGCGGCCGCCGGGAGCGGCCTGGTTCGGTGAGTATCCGGCGCCGGACGTGCGAGTGTACGACGAGATCGGTGAAGCCGGCGAGCGCATGCTGCCCTACTACAACTACTACGTGGTATGGCAGGGCCTCTACGCCACCCATGGCGGGTCTATCGACTGGACCAACGACGGCCTGGGCATCATCTCCTATGCCAACGAGCTCTGGAACGGCGGCCAGTACTTCAACAGCCCGCTCCTGCAGAATCAACAGCAGGATCCCAACAGCCCCATATCCGGGCAGCGGTCGCGTTATTTCTTCGACGACTTCCTCGAGTTCGGCGACCAGTTCGTGGAGTGGGCGCCCTTCGACCATCCACAGTACGGCGAGGTGGAGATGGGCGGTTGGAAGAAGCTCTCCGGTCGGGTGAACCCGCGCTTCCTGAGCATGGAGCTCTTCCATCGCAACATGGCGTTCACGCTCTACCACGCTGACATGATGCCCA
>JABDLS010000017.1 GCA_013002885.1 Gemmatimonadota bacterium
CGGACTGACGGGCAGGTAGACGAGTGGGTCTGGGAGAGCATCCATTCGGTTTGCCATGCCCTGATGGCTACGCCCGGCTTCCAGGATTGGTGGGAGCGTCGGAGCTCATGGTTTTCGGCAGACTTCCGGGCGCATGTAGCGACGGCTCGAGAGACTCCCCCAGGATACGGCCGCCATGGCCAGGGTTCAGCGGGAGCTTCCTAACAAGCGATTGCTACTGTCGCGGGTTACCCGCAAGGCGGCGGGCCACTCGCCTAACAGCTCGCGCCCCTTGTCACCTAGAGGCCCGCGCAGCAGAATCGCGAGACGTTAGATAGCGCAGATCATGAATCAAACCGGCGCCGTTCGCAGCACCGTGCCGAGCGCGATTAGCGCACCCGCTTTGAGAGCGACTTCAGCCTCAACTCATCGCTCGCCCGACCTTACCGCGGGCCGCGCGCTGTTCGCTATCGCCTCGAATCGGGACCAGGACCGCCCGGCCGGGGGGCCACCATCATCGGCGGCATCGGCAACTCGTCGAGCCGCTCGAGCTGCTCCTCGTTGAGGATCGCACGCAATTCGGCGGCCGCGCCCATGACGGTCTCCGCCACCCTGGGACCGACCTCCTGCATCAGCCTCTCCATGTCGGCCTTTACGCGAGCCTGGATTCGGTCGAACTCGACCACCTGCTCGGCATCGAGCTCCAGCCTCGCCTTGAGCATCTCCGCCATCTGTTCCATCTGCTGATCACGGAACTGAGCCGCGGGACCTTCGGTCGCCCAAAGGCTGTCCGAGGGAAACATCGGTAGAGCAGGAGTCGTCGTCGTCGGCTCGACATTACGGCCCACCGCCAAGCCCGAGATAAGCCCGAGCCCGAAGACCATGACAGTCACGCCGAGCCGTCGGGCACGCCCACCTCTTCCGTCGTTATCCATCATTCTCCTCCGTCGATGCCGATGTCGACCCGAGCGCGAGGCCGAAGGGGCTGCCGGTCAGCAGCGCCGATCCGAGGTCGCTCTCGAGCAACGTCGCCACGGCCACCGCATCCATGAACTCCGCATCAGCCGATCGCTCGGCTGGATCGGGCTCGGGCGGGGCCACAAGCCGAATCGCGATGATGAGCTCGGCGGCGAGCGACATCGGTAAGGCAACGCGATACGCGAACGAGCGTAGTCGTCGACCGCGCCTCCGGCTCTTGATCAGGGATGCGCCATCCTTCAGGATCCTGGCCTCGACCGCCGTAACGTCCGCGTCCGAAAACGGGGACGGGGGCGCTGCCTCCCCAAGCAGCCGGCCGAGCTCGTCGTCCCGGCGCGGCTCTCGCACGTCGCTGTCAGCCATCGGCGACCTCCGTCGTCTTACCAGTGTCCTTGGGATCGAGGATTGACCGCAGTTTGGAGCGTGCCTGGTGGAGGTGCCATCGCACCGTGCCCGGCGCAATGCCGAGGGACTCGGCGATCTCCCCGCTGGTGAAGCCCTCGAGCTCGAAGAGTCGAATCATCGTCCTCTGGTCCTCCGGTAATTGCTCGAGCGCACGCGTCACCCTCGCCGCCGTGTCCGACCGCTCCGCCGCCCGGTCGGGGGACGCGCCCCCAGCCGGGATCGAACCGGTCAGCGGTTCGGCGCCCCGTCGCGCCTTCGACTTGACGACATTGTGCGCCTTGTTCGCGACGATCGTGCGAAACCAGGGACCGAAGGGTCGGCCCAGGTCGAACGAGTCGATGTTGATCAGCACGGCCATGAACGCCTCCTGTACTACGTCCTCTGCATCCTGACGGTTCTCGAGGAGTCGATACGCCAGGCTGAGTGCGGGCCCCGTATGTCGCCGCACCAGCACGCCCAACGCCTCGGCGTCTCCAGAACGGATGCGCACGATCGCGGAGTACTCCTCCCGTCGATCGAGATCCTCCGTCTGCGCCTGAGCGTCGCCTACCGTCATGGACCGCTTGGTTCGCGTTCGACTCGGGTCCGTCCGATGACGGTCCCGCCCTCACACGACCCTACAACGACACCCGTCGAACTGTTGGTCACCAACAGCTGACGGTGTTGCGCTGTAGGCAGGTCGAACAGGCGAGTCGCCGAACACGACGACATGCCGGACATGGCGGCCACGAACCGAGACAGGGGGTCGAGGGATGGGAGGGGAAACGTGATGAAACGTACGCAGATTCGTCGGTGGACGACGGGGATGATGCCGGTGGTAGGCATGATCTTGGCCTCCTCGGCCTCGGCCTCGGCACAGACCTTAGACATCGAGGGGGTCGTTCGAGATTCGATCAATGGTGAGGCCCTCCCGAACGCCGTCGTCGCAATCCCTGCCCTGGGTCAGGAGGTGTTGAGTGACGAATTCGGTCGCTTCGCTCTCCTCGCGGTCCCACCCGGGCAGCAGCTCATCCGCGTCGACGCCCTCGGGTACAGGTCGACCGATTTCCCCTGGTCGCCGACGCAGCCCGGGCCATTGGTTCTCAGGGTCTCGCCCCAAGCCGTGCAGCTCGAAGGTGTGGCCGTCGAGACAAGCGCCGAGCTGCTTCGCCCTCAGGATCGGATCAGCCAGGTCACCATGTCTCCCCGCGACCTCGGAGGCATGCCGACGATCGGCGAAACCGATGTCTTCCGGGGCCTTCAGCTCCTGCCGGGCGTGTCGGGCACGAGCGACGCCAGCTCGGGTCTCTTCGTTCGAGGCGGCACACCCGACGAGAACCTCGTCCTGCTCGACGGCATGACGATCTACCACGTCGATCATTTTTTCGGCGTCTTCAGCGCCTTCAACTCGGACGCGATCAAGGATGTCCGCCTGTTCAAGGGCGGATTTCCGTCGCGGTACGGCGGCCGAACGTCGAGCGTGGTGGAGATGGTCGGGAAGACCGGCCACGTCGACGAGTTCAAGGTCGCGGGCGGCTTGAACCTCCTGAGCGCGCGAGCGCTCGCGGAGGTCCCCCTCGGGGGGCGTGGCTCGGTCCTGCTCTCCTACCGAAGGTCGTATACGGACGTCATTCAGAGCGGCCTCTTCAACAACATCTTCGGAACGCTCGCCGGCACGGAGAACGACGACGGCACGATTCGGTTGGGGAGTTTCGGAGGAGGCCGTGTCCCGGGAGCCGAAGCGGAGACGCCCGACTTCCATTTCTACGACTTCAACGGCAAGGCCACCTACACGCCCTCAGATCGCGATGTGGTCGCGGTATCCGTCTACGCCGGTGAGGACGACCTGGACGAGTCCCAGGTCGCGCGCCCGGGGCCGGAGGGCAACGAAGGCGATCCGATCGACGTCACGGACGTGACCCAGTGGGGCAATCGCGGCGCGAGCGCCCGCTGGTCCCGGCGCTGGAGCTCCCGGTTCACCAGCGACCTTCTCTCCAGCTTCTCGTCGTACTTCAGCGACAGCCGCACCGCAGTCGACGCCGACGTGCTCGCACGTGGCTTCGACGAGCAGAACGAGGTCCGGGACTTCACGCTCCGGCTCGAGAACTCCCTGACCGTTCGCCCCGGTTGGGACATCGGCTTCGGCGCGCAACGCACCTCCAACCGCGTCACGTACGACCGGATCGAGCAACAGAGCGACTCCGTCATCGGCGAGCTCGACCTCGGGAGCGCAGGTGCGCTCACCAGCGCTTATCTGCACAACGAGCGGAGGCTCTTCGACCGACTCGAGCTATCGACCGGATTCCGCCTTACACACTACGACCTCACCGGTGAATGGTACCGAGAGCCCCGAGCGTCCATCCGGCTGGAGCTGACCGATCGCGTCGCGCTCAAGGGGGCGTGGGGGCGGTTCAACCAGTTCGTGAAGCGCGTGGAGAACGAGGACATCCTCGAGGGCAGTCGGGACTTCTGGGTGCTCGCCGACGACGATCTTCGCCCCGCCTCGTCCCGGCACTACATCACAGGCATCACATACGAAACGCCCGGCTATCTCTTCGATGTCGAGGGGTACGACAAGGACCTCGACGGGGTGTCGCAGTTCTCCGTCCGCTCGCGCGAGGAGACGGATCAGGATCTCTCGGGCGCCTTCTTCTCCGGCACGGGACGCTCTCGTGGTGTCGAGTTCCTGGCGCAAAAGAAGAGTGGGCGACTCACGGGGTGGGTGAGCTATACCCTCTCGGAGGTCGAGCACGACCTCGAAGGTTTCAATGACGATCGCCCCTTCGCCGCCAGCCACGACCAGGCGCATGAGGTGAAGGTCGTTTCGAGCTACCGGGTGAATGACTGGACGGTCTCCGGCTCGTTCACCTACGGCTCGGGGACGCCGTATACGATCCCCGAGTCACAGTACCCGCTGCGGCTCCTCGACGGGACGACGTTCAACTACGTCCACGTGGGCGAAAAGAACGCCTTCCGACTGCCGTCGTATCAGAGGCTCGACCTCTCGGCCAGCCGCCGCGTCGAGCGCGACGGATGGTTCTTCGACGTGAACGCGTCGCTCTTCAACGTCCTCGGTCAGAACAACGTGTGGTACCGCCAGTTCGACCTCACCGCGGTTCCCCTAGGCATCACGGACGTCACTTCACTGGGCTTCACCCCGAGCATCGGGATCTCCATGGGGCTGCGATGATGATCTCTGCACACCGAGGCCTCCTGGCCGCGTTCCTGCTTTCGACCGCGACGCTCGGGTGCTCAGACTCCGAGCTGCCCTTCATCGTGCCCGATCCGGACTCCTTCGTGGTGCAAGCGTACGTCTATGCCGGGGAGCCGATCGAGGACGTCTACGTGACCGGGGTCCTCCCCATCGACGCCACGGAGGACGACGTTGCGGCTCCGATCTCGGATGCGTCGATCGCGATCCACCGGGGGCCCGACACCTTCGTCCTCGAGCCCGTGATCGGTGAGGCCGGACGGTACCGGTACGACGGGGACCCGGTCATCCAGGTCGGCGACCGACTCACCCTGGAAGTCGTCCACAACGGGCAGACCGCGACGGCTGAGACGACCGTCCCGCCGTCACCGGACGGTCTCGAGCTGTCGGCCGACACGATGGAGGCCGTGGATCCGTTCGCCGGGTTCGGTGGTGCCCAGGACTTATTCGATCGGAGTGTTGTAGTTCGGTGGGCCAATCCTGCCAATCGGCTGCATTTCGTCGCGATCGACAACCTGGAGACCGATCCTCGCATCCTCCCCACGACCGAGATCCTCGAGGAGTTCCTGCCACGAATCATCACGGAGCCGACGGTCGTCGACTCCACGGTCGTTCTTCAGATCCTCCTCACGCACTATGGCGACCATCGCGTGCGCCTGTACCGCGTCAACGACGAGTACGCGGACCTCTATCAGGGACTGACGCAGGATTCGAGGAATCTCAACGAGCCACCGTCCAACATCGACGGGGCGCTCGGGATCTTCTCCGCCTTCGCGTCCGACAGCGCCTTCTTCCTGGTGAGATGACCCTCACCGAGTCAGTGACCTCAACTCGACGATGAGAACCATCATGAATAGATCGACTGCATTTGGCATCCGAGCGATCCCCGGAGCCCGGCTCCCGATCCTCGCCTTCACCCTCGTTGTCATCGGGGCGTGCGCTAGCTCGAGTGGAGCGTACGCGCAGCAGACGACCCCGTGCGACATCCGGGGTGTGTACGACGTCCCCTCCGAGCAGGGCCCCGGCGCTACTGCGGAAATCACGTCCGAGGGCGAAGTCTGGGTCGGCACGATCATCGGTCCGGAGATGGGACCGGTCGGGCACCGAATCCTGACCGATCTCAGATACGACGCCGACGAGGCCCGGTACGAGGGCACGCTGAACACCCCCGACGGGCGCAGCCTCTCGGCCGAGGTCGAGTGTGTCTCGGATGAGGAAATCCAGATCACGGGCAAGCGGATGATGATGAGCCGTTCCTTCCGGTGGAGGAGGCAGGCGACCGAGGGCGCGGTACCATCCCCGGCTGCGGCGACATCTCAGGTCGGTATCGGTCGGCTGCCATGAGCGTCGGACGAATGGAAGGGCACGACGGAGACGAGCTGGACCCGCCCCCTCCTCCATCCCCGGAGGTCGCGGCCACGCTGGGACTCGACCGCCCTGAGGCACGGCGTAGGCGATCGACGTGGGTCGTGAGCGCGGCCATCTTGCTGATCGCGTCGCTGGTCTTCCTGCGAGCGCTGAGCGCGCGTGATGCCGGCCCGATCTACCGAACCGAGTCGACGGCGCAGGCACCCTTGCTCGTGACCATCGGCGCGACGGGTGCACTCGCACCCGTGAACGAGGTCGACGTGGGAACGGAGATCTCGGGCATCGTCGAGTCCGTCCTCGTCGATTTCAACGACGTCGTTCGGCCCGGCCAGGTCCTGGCTCGGGTCAATACCGACAAGCTCGACGCCTCCACCGCACAGGCCAGAGCGAGCCTCGCACTCGCGCAGGCACAGCTCGCCGAGGCCCGCGCCAGTGTGCTCCAGGCGGAATCCGACATCCGCCGACTCCGGCGCGTTCACGAGCTGAGCAACGGGGAAGTCCCCTCTGAGGCGGAGTTGGACGCGAGCCAAGCCGCGTACGACCGCGCCGTGGCTCAGGAGGCGAAAGCGGAGGCTCAGATCGCCCAATCGCAGGCCACGCTGGATGCGTTCCTCACCGACTTGGCCAGGGCGACGGTCATTTCGCCGATCAGTGGGGTGGTTCTCGATCGTCGGGTGGAGCCGGGTCAGACGGTGGCGGCGGCCTTCCAGACACCCGTGCTCTTCACACTGGCGGGGGATCTCCGCGAGATGGAGCTCAGCGTTGCCCTCGATGAGGCGGACGTGGGGGTGGTCGAAGAAGGGCAGGAAGCCACGTTCACGGTCGACGCCTACCCCGACCGAGTCTTCTCCGCGACGGTCGTCGAGGTCCGGTATTCGCCCGAGAACGTGGGAGGGGTCGTGACGTACGAGACGATCCTCAGCGTCGACAACGGCGACCTGCTCCTCCGCCCTGGCATGACCGCCACGGCCGACATCGTGGTGGGGCACGTGGCGGACGCCCTGCTCATCCCGAACGCCGCGCTGCGCTTCACACCCTCGGTCGAGCGTGATCGTGCCCGCGCAGACGAGGATGAGGGGTTGATCCAAGGCCTTCTACCTCGTCCGGGCGCGCCCATCCAGCGCGCCGACCTCGAGTCACCACGCGTGTGGGTCCTACGGGACGGCCGGCCCGTGGCCGTCGACCTCACGGTCGGCGCCACGGACGGGACCTGGACCGAGGTGGTTGCAGGGGAACTCGTGGCGGGCGACGTCGTCATCACGGACGAGCTGGAAGAGAGGGGCTGATCATGGTCGGAACGAATGGGCGCCGGCCAGGGGAGCCGCTGGTGGTGGTCTCGAACGTCACCAAGGTGTACGGAACGGGAGAAGCCGCCGTGCACGCCCTTCGGGGCGCGAACCTTCGGGTCGACCGGGGAGAGTTCGTCGCCGTCATGGGACCGAGTGGATCCGGTAAGTCGACGTGGATGAACATCGTCGGCTGCCTGGATACGCCTACCTCCGGCAAGTACTGGTTCGACGGGGTGGACGTTGGCTCTCTCACACGGGACCAGCGCGCGCTACTCCGGCGCCACTACTTCGGCTTCGTCTTCCAGGGCTACAACCTCCTCGATCGGACCCCAGCTGTGGAGAATGTCGAGCTTCCGCTCGTCTATCGCGGGCGGCCTGCGGCGGAACGCCGCGCCGCCGCGAGACGGGCGCTCGCGGATGTGGGCCTGAGCGGCCGAGAGGATCACACGCCGGCCGAGCTTTCAGGCGGACAGCAGCAGCGGGTCGCGATTGCTCGGGCCATCGTCACCGATCCATTACTCCTCCTCGCGGACGAGCCGACGGGGAATCTCGACACCGCCCGAAGCCGTGAGATCATGGAGCTCCTCACCGAGCTCAACCGCGAGCGTGGCATCACCATCGTCATGGTCACGCACGAGCCGGACATGGCGGAATACGCGGACCGAATCGTCCGCTTCGTCGACGGCGTCGTGGAGACGGCCGGACCGAGGGCGCTGGTCTGATGTTGGCGAATGCGATCACGCTGGCTCTGCGCGAGCTGCGCCGGAACGTCATGCGCTCGACGCTGACTACGCTGGGTATCGTCATCGGTGTGGCGGCGGTGATCGTCATGGTCACCGTCGGCAATGGCGCCACCGTCCAAGTCGGCGACGACATCGCTGCGATGGGAAGCGACCGCCTCATCGTCACTCCCGGTCAACGCGACGGACCGGGCGGCCAGTCGTCCAATGCATCGCCCTTCGAGGTCGCGGACGCCGACGCACTTCGGGACCAGCTGGCTTCTCTGACCGCGGTCGCACCGACGTCGACCATTAGCTTGAACGTCATCGTCGGCAACGAGAACTGGCGCACCACCGTGGTCGGTGGCACGAACGACTATCTCAGCGTCAACAACCTCGTGTTGGAAGAGGGACGTTCCTTTTCCGACGGAGAGCTGAGCTCCGGGCGCGCGATGTGTATCATCGGCGCCACCGTGCGAGACGCCCTGTTCGGCAGTCAGGACGCCCTCGGTGCGTCCATTCGGCTCGAGCGGATGTCCTGCACCGTCATCGGGCTCCTGGAGTCGAAGGGCGGACAGACCAGCCTGGGCTTCGACCCTGACGACCTCGTCTTGATTCCGTTGTCTACGTTCCACCGCCGGATCTCGGGGCGCGATGCTGTCATGCAGATCCATACGTCCGTGCGAGCCGGGACGTCGACAACCAAGGCCAAGGACGATGTCGCCAGCTTGCTTCGGGAACGTCGACGCATCGGGCCGACCGACGATGACGACTTCGCGGTCACGGATCTGGCCGATATCGCGGAGACGCTGACCAGCACCACGGCGCTGCTCACGCTCCTGATGGCCGCAGTGGCCGGGGTGAGCCTGCTAGTCGGCGGAATCGGCATCATGAATATCATGCTGGTCTCAGTCACCGAGCGGACGCGGGAGATCGGCATCCGTCTGGCAATCGGCGCACTCGAGCGCGAGGTGCTCTCCCAGTTCCTCGTGGAATCGGTCGTTCTCTCCATCTTCGGTGGCATCATCGGAATCGTGTTGGCACTCGCCGGCTCGGTGGCACTGACGCGATTCCTGTCGGTGCCCTTCACGATCGACCCGGGCCTCATCGCTCTGGCATTCCTCTTCTCCGGTTCCGTCGGCGTCGCCTTCGGATACGCGCCGGCCAGGAAGGCGGCGCGGCTCGACCCCATCGAGGCACTACGTCATGAATGAACGACACGTACGCGTCGCCGTGCTGCTCCTCTTGGCGACGGCACCCTCGGCTTGTATCACCGTCGGCCCGGACTACGATTCCGTCGAGCCGATCGTCCCGGATAGCTGGTCAGCGACCGATGCTCCGGCGGAAGAAGCATTGTTCTTGGCGGCGCCCGATCAATGGTGGCAGGAGTTCGATGATCCGCTTCTGGTCAGTCTCGTGGACCGCGCCGCGGCGGGCAGCCTCGACGTACGAGCCGCCGGTGCACGGATCGCACAGGCGAGGGCCAGTCTCGGGATCAACCAGGCCGACCTCTGGCCCACGGTCGACGCTTCGGCGTCTGCCACCCGGAGTGTGAGCAGTCCCGAAGTCAGCTCCGGGCAAGAGGTCGACTTTCTGCGCGCTAGTCTGGACGCGGGCTGGGAGTTGGACCTCTTCGGCGGAACCCGCCGGTCGATCGAAGCGGCGGTAGCGGACTATGAGGGGCGCATTGCCGACCGGGATGCCGTCATGGTCTCGATCTCAGCCGAGGTGGCTCAGCGCTACATCGACGTGCGCGAACTCCAGGACCGGATCCGGATCGCCAGCGACAACCTTCTGGCCCAACAGGAGACCTACGAGCTGGTCCAGTTCCGAGCTGAGGCGGGGTTATCGACCGGACTCGACGTACAGCTCGCGCGCTCGAATCTCGAGAGTACGCGAGCGCGAATTCCCGAGCTGGAGAACCTCCTGGCCAGGACGCGCCACTCGTTGGCCTTGCTGCTGGGCCTCGCGCCCGGCGCACTCGACGCCGAGCTGGCATCGACCACCCCGATCCCGACTCCCGTCGCCGACCTAGCCGTGGGAGTCCCCGCCGAAGCTCTTCGAAGCCGACCCGACATACGGTCGGCGGAACGAGCGGTCGCGACTCAGAGCGCACTGGTCGGCGTGTCCACTGCGCAGCTCTATCCGCGATTCCGGCTCTCGGGTTCGATCGGCCTCGAGGCACTTTCACTCGATGGTCTCTTCGGTGGTGATGCGACCGCTTGGAGCGCGGGGCCGTCCATCGGAATCCCCATCTTCAATCGTGGTCGGCTCCGGCGGGGTGTCGACCTTCAGTACGTCGTACTCGATCAGGCCGAGATCGAGTACGAGAGAACCGTTCTGAACGCGTTGGCGGAGGTCGAAGACGCGCTCGTCGCGGTGCGCACCAGCCGAGAGCGAAGAGATGCGTACGGTGACGCGGCCGCGGCCGCGGGTCAGGCGGTCAGCTTGTCGCTGGAGCTCTACAGCACGGGCGTCCGAGACTTCCAGTCCGTACTGGAGGCACAGCGATCACTGTATTCCTTCCAGGATCTCGAGGCGCAAAGCGAGGCGGACGCGACGACGAGCCTGGTCCGCCTCTATAAGGCGCTCGGCGGTGGGTGGCAGCCGGACGGCACATCGGGAGCAACTTGAGGCGTTCCGAAGGCCTCGCCTGCTTGACAGGCAGGTGTGCCGCCAGGGGGCGGTCGTACCGGATCGGTTCGCGTGCGGATGTCCTTGAGTCCTGTGGGCCGGACAACCGCGCTATCTAACAAGGAATTGCTGCTGTCCGCGCGACCTTCGTGGGCAGCTCACTTCGTTCGCTGGCGGACTAGACGCTGCGGCAGCAGAATTCCGAGCCGTTAGGCTGAAGCTCAGGTAGAGCCTGTGCGGGAGGGTCGCCTGTCGGCTGTATCCGTCAGCCCCGCCTTCGACACCAAACGCCGACCGAATCTTGTGGCCGCTCCGTTGACCTCCGTAGCCGGTCACACTCAACAGCCCCGGTCGATCTCGAATCGATGAATGTACGGAACGTCCAACTCATCGACGGTCGTGCCCCAAACCTGTTCCCTATCGGCCCACAGGATGTTCAGGTGCGGCGCCCAGGGTTCTCCGTGCGATCTTCCCGTGGTTATTCGGATCGATCCCTCTAGAGCTCCTCCCGGACCGTAAACCTCCCAGCGATCCACGCGGTCGGGAAGCTCTAACTCGCGAAGGACCCAGATCGTCCCATCCTCCCCTGCAACGATTCTCCGCACAGGAGGATGGTACGGGGGAAACTCAATAGCCGCGGCAGCCGCCCGGCGTCGGCGCTCCAACGTGGCCTCACTTAGGAACCGACTAGGTCTTTCTAGATAGTCACCGGCTACCCAACCACTGAACGTCTCGCGCAACCAATCTTGTTCCGAAGACGAGACCGGTTTCGGTTCATAGCGAATCTGTCGGGCCATCTGGGTGTGGCCGTCGATGCCAACCTTGACAAGGTCGAATGTCGCCGCTGCCCCCGACCGGATGTTCCGAACGAGAATGAGAGCGGTCCCGTCTTTAGTGACCTCAGTCGGAACCCAGGACACGCCAGACCAACTGGCTAGAGGGTGCGAAGCGTAGCTGCCATCCTGAAGCGGTACCCGTAGCGGCTGGGCGATCCTGGCGATCACCTCGATAAGCCTGCCGTCGGCGTCAAAGCGGGGTACTGAGAGGCTGTCCGCTTCGTAGAATTTCGAAATGTCACCCGACAGTACTCGGCGTCCGAGGAAGCTCCCATCGGCCAAGGGTGCACCAGCCTCGAACCGCGATCCCTCCGCTCCGATCCGATGGGAAAACTGTATGCGACGAGACTCTCTCCCATCTGCTCCGAACAGCTTCGTCGCGCTGTGATCGTAGGCCCAGAGGGTATCTCCGATCCAGCCAAGCTTGACGGGCCAACCGTCGAATTCTCCTGGACCTCCTCCAGCTCGCCCGATAGCACGAATGGCCTCACCGGCCGGCGAAAACACGGCAACGTGAGGTATGAACTGCTGTGCGACGTACAGATTACCGTCAGGGCCGACATCTAGGTCCAGCACGCCCGCCAGCGCTTCTTCCCCATCGACTGACCCAATCCTGAGGGTCTCCCTCAGCGTCCAATAAGGGTCGCACGCTTCGGAGTCACTAGCCCGGGAGGATTGAGCTACCACTGTTGGAGCGCCTAGGGCCAGGAGCCAGCAAGCTGTTAGCACAGAGCGTGTGGAATGCCCCATATCGATTCTCAACGGGCGTCAACCAACGACTCGTAGAGCCTTTGAAAAGTGTTCGGATCGAAGATCGCAGCACCGCGATGTCGTTGCCCATTGACCAAGAATGACGGCGTGCCCGTGAATCCGAGCTCCGCAGCAGCAAGCTTGTCTGCCTCGATGGCAGGCACGCTCTCTTCATTCTCGACGCACGCTTGAAACCTCTCCATGTCGGGCACTCCCACTCGCTCAGCTAGGGCGAGGAACTCGACTGTAGAGTCTCCAGACAGCCAACCGTCGTCCGAATAGAGGAGGCTGTGGAATGCCCAGAAGTTCCCCTGATCGCCAGCACACTCAGCGGCCCGGGCTGCGGGATAGGCCCGGTCATGGCCCCGGAGTGGGAGGTGCCGGTAGACCAGAGCTACATCACCAGAGTATGCCCGCATGATCTCTGCCAAGTCCGACTCCGCGAGCCTACAGAAGGGGCACTCGTAGTCGCCGAACTCCACGATCGTGATACGAGCCTGTTCCGGGCCAAGCCGATGTCCACCCTCGGCAAACTCCTCCCACTCTTCGACGGCTCCAAGTGGATTCAACGGCGCTTCTGCAGCGCCAGTGGAGCCACCGCTCAAGACCACGCCAGCAACAGCTAAGGCGCTTAGGGCCGCCAGAATGGTCGCGACATCCGTAATGCGATCCATCGTTCTATCCATAGTTGTGCCTCCCCTCAGTGTCGGGGG
>JABDLS010000045.1 GCA_013002885.1 Gemmatimonadota bacterium
GCTGCCCGCCATCCACCACGACCTCCCCTCCCACGATGACGTACGGAATCCCCGATGCCGGGATCGTGGCGTCCATGTACGTGGATCGGTCGATGACGGTCTCGGGATCGAAGACGGTGATGTCGGCATCCATGCCCACCTGCATACGACCCTTCCGCTGGAAGAGGGGCGCCCAGTCCTCCAGGCGCCGGGCCGGCATGATGGTCATCTTCGCCACGGCCTCCTCGAGCCCCAGCACTCCTTCCTCCCGCACGTACTGGCCCAGCACCTTGGAGTAGGACCCCGACGTGCGGGGATGCCCCTGACCGTCAACGATGAAGCCGTCGCTGGCGATGATGGTGAGGGGATGGGCGACCGCGGTCCGTGTCATCTCCTCGGTGCGCCCATGGATGATGACCGTCCCCCCGGCGGCCCTCGCCTCGCCGAACGATTCGCGGGTCAACCGTTCCCCGGTCGACACGAGCTGGTGATCGCCGAACCGTTCCTCGGGCCAGCTCTCCCAATCGTCGAAGAGAGCCGAGGTGATCTCCGTCATGCCGGCTCCGTAGGGATAGGTCTCGGTGGTGACGTCCTGCCCGGCTCCCCGAGCCTCTTCGATGGTGGCCAGGAACTCCTCGATGTCCTCACCGGAGCTCGAGTTGACGTGGACGACGTGCAAGGGCGCGCCGGCGCGATCGGCTGCCGCGATGGTGGAATCGAGCCCGGCCAGGCCGCTGCGCATGTGGATGTGGACGGGGGCGCCGTTCTCACCGGCCACCCCGAACATCCGCTCCACCTCCGCCATGGTCGCGCCGGGCGTGTAGGCCGTGCCGAACCCCACCGCCAATGCGCCGCGCTCCAGGCCCCGACGAAGGCGGGCTTCGATCTCATCCAACTGCTCGGGCGTTGCCGCATCGGACCCGGCCACACCCGCCGGCGTGAGTCCGGAGCCGGGATCGTCCATGACGTCCATGCGCACTTGCATGTGGCCGATGCTCACGCCGTAGTTGACGATCTGGCCGCCGTCACGAGCGGCATACCAGGCGTCGACGTCTTCGTCGCCGACCTCGAGCTCCAGAGCGGTCGTGACGCCATCGCGTACCATGAGGCCATACGCCTCTTCGATCTGTCCGTGCTCGTGAAGATCAATGAAGCCGGGGGCGACCACGTGCCCGGTGGCGTCGATGACTCGTTCTCCCTGGAGGCCATCGCCGATTGCGGCGATGGCGCCGTCCCTGATGCCGACGTCGGCCACGTCGAAGAAGCCCGTCTCGGGATCGATGACCTGCCCACCGGAGATGACGAGGTCGAAGGTGGCATCGCTGGTGCAGCCCGTGGTCAGAGCGAGCAGCGCGACGACGAGCGGGGAAGCGGGGCGAGGCTTCATGGGGAACTCCGGGACTGAACCGAAGGGGATCGAATCGGGTCTGACAGACTCGAGCTGGGCGGGAGTAGAGCGCGGACGGGCGACGAACATGCGCCCCGGACGACGGCATCACAATGGAGGAGCCATGCCCTTGCAGGCCAGCCGACGGGGTCAGAAGTTGCCGTGGGGCGCATGCTTCGCGCTACCGTCCTGCCGTGCCGCTCCCCGCCAACCCCGACAGGCCCGCCGCCCGAATGGACACCCGTTGGATTCTCAAGGGCATCGTGGAGTCCGTCTTCGTCGTCGGAAGCATCCTCCTCGCCCTCGCCGTGGACGAGTGGGCCCAGGACCAGGAGTACGCTGAGCTCGCCGATCAATCGCTGGGCATCTTCGAGCGCGAGATCCGGCGGAACCGGGAGAGCGTCGTGGACGGCATGCCCTACCACACGGGGATTCGTGACTTCCTCGCCGCCATGACGGTGGAGACGTCGGACCCGTCCCAGCTTTCTGCCATCATGGATGGGCTCAGTCCCCCCGTCCTCCTCAACACGGCATGGGAGACCGCGCTCGCCACCGGCGCTCTGACCTACATGGAGTTCGAGGTGGTCTCCGCCCTCTCGCTGACGTACAGCATCCAGGAGACCTTCTCCGATCGTGCCAGGACGGAGCGGCCGCGTCCTCCACCGGGGGCACCACCGCCAGGGTCGAACGGCGGGGCGGCCCGGGTGCAAGCCGCCTACGACTACATGTCGTCGCTCGTGCAGGACGAGGCGGAGCTCATCGCGGTGTACGATCAAGCCCTCGAGCTCATCGCCCTCCATCGGGACCCCGACCACGTGGATCCGCCACCCACTCTTCGGTCGCGCGACACGACGGGCTCCGACAGCCCATAGAAGGGTGATCGGAGCGGCGCTGGAGATCTTTGCTCAGGTACCCCCACTCAGCGGATACCCGACGTCTCCGGGAAGCCTGCCGTCGATCCGCACGACCTTGCTGTCCGAGCTGACCTCCGAGACAGGGACGAAGGTTATGGCCCCGGGAATGACCGTCACCAGCTCGCGGGCCATATCGGCGCTGTAGACCAACTTGGGACCTGCGGCCACCTCGGCGCGGAACATCTTCCCGATCCAGTATTCCCTGAACTGGTTCTCGTCCATTTCGTAGATCCGATCGAGAATCAACTGCCGCTCCTCGGCGACGGGCGCTCGCACGAGCAACGTCACCCTGCGGCCGTCCTCCCAGAATTGACGGTCCCCGCGAAAGATCCGCTTCAACTCCTCGAAGGAGAGGTTGTCGACCTGGGTTTGGGGGTGGACGACGATGGCGACCGCGATGTCCTGCCCCGACGCCGGCTCGGACATGACAGGGAGTAGGACGCCAATGAGCACGGCGAAGATGCAGACCCTGCGCACCCCGCGAACAACGATGGTAGTCATCAGGATCCTCCGGCAACCGGAATCGCGAAGCTGGCCTGAGCGTAGAAGGCATCGACCCGGGGGCCGGCCCCGAACTCCTCGGATCGGTATTCGAGCTTGAGGGCCGCCAGGTCATCGAAGTCGTAGCGGACGCCAGCGATGAACGCGGCGTAGTCGCCCAGCAGCCCCGTGAAGACCACGTCCCCCGGCGAGATGTCCATGTCTTCGTAGCGCATGTAGGGCATGACGTCGCTGGCGTCACCAGAGAGCCGATACCCGAAGTGGACGTAATAGGCCGGCGAGCTCTCCGACGGCCCGCCGGCTACCGGCTCGTGGGCGACATTGATGAACTCGGCCACAGCATCCACTGGGCCCCGTTTCCATACGATGTGGGCCGAGGTGATGAGCTCGTCAGCGAGATCGACGCCTCCGACCGAGATCCGGTCGACGTAGACCGCCCCACCTACCCTGAAGCCGAAGAGCGAGCGCGGGCGGATGGAGGCGGAGGCGACGAAGGCGCTCCTGGCATTCACGTCCCCGACGTCGCCAGCAGCGGCGATGTTGTCGCCACGTCCGTTCCCGACTCCCACCCCATAGTAGAGGGGCAGTCCCTGTAGGTTGCCCTCCACCATGGCGCCGACGAAATGAACCGGGATGTAGCTACTCCCGAACTTGATGGCCTCCGGCCTCGCCACGGAGCCCTGGAGCCACAGGCCGTGATGGTATTCGGTGTTCCAATGGGACACGGGCGTGTGATAACGACCCGCGGAGACCTTGAGCCGGTCGCTGAACTCGTAGCGGATGATGGCTCGCTCCATGGCGAGGCTGTAGCCGCTACTACGCGCCGAGATGGAGAGCTCTCCGAAGAAGACGACGCGCTCGGAGAGCGACGCATTTCCGTGCGCCACCATCTGACCCAACCGGAAGCCATCATTGACGGTGCCTTCCTGTTCGGAATACTGCGCGTCCCCGAAGAGAAATGCCTGAAGAAAGGGCGTCTGTACTTGGGGTGTCTGGGCCGACGACGGAGTGGTGGCGAGGGCCGCAAGGAGGGCCAACACTGTTCCCGATCGGTTCATCCGCACTCCTGTGGGTCGCCACGTGAGAAGCAAGCCGAAGCTACGGCAGCACATACCGGGCGGCCAACGACCAAGATACCCGCCGCACGGTGCCTCTCAACAGTTTTCTCTCGTCGCGTGATATACTTTCGGGGCCCTTCTTTCATCTACGAGCAGCAATGACCGATTTTCACGACGACCATGGACGGAGCGATGGACCCGCCGCGGACATACCACCGCGCCGGAGCTTCCTGGCCAGGCTCGGAGCCATCATCGTCGGAACCCTCGCCGGACTGATCCCGGTGGGAGCTGGTGCGGCCGCCCTCCTCGACCCCCTCCGTCGCGGAAGTCGGGACACCGGGATGGTCCGGGTGACGCGCCTTTCGGCGCTCCCGGTCGATGGCAGCCCCAAGAAGTTCACCGTCCAAGCCGACCGAACCGATGCGTGGTCGACCTACGCCGACACGCCTATCGGGGCGGTGTATCTTCGGCGGTCCGACGACGCGGTCATCGCGCTGAACGTCGTCTGTCCGCACGCGGGATGCTTCGTCCGCCTTCTGGCTGACGAAGGCCGCTTCGGCTGTCCTTGTCACAACAGCAGTTTCGATCTGGACGGTGAAGTGAACAACGCGTCGAGCCCCTCACCGAGAGCGATGGACGCCCTCGCCGTGGAGATCAGAAACGGCGACGAGGTCTGGGTCCGCTTCCAGCACTTCCTCCCCGGCCGAGATGAGAAGGTGCCCGTCTGAACGGGCGCCCACGTCCACCGACCCTGATCCGAATGAACCTGCTCGACTGGCTCGACGACCGCACCGGCTATAGGGGGCTTCTCAGGCGTGCCCTCTACGAGCACATCCCGGGCGGTGCCCGCTGGCGGTATATCTGGGGGAGCACTCTCACCTTCGCCATCTTCGTCCAGTTCGTAACCGGCGTCGTCCTTTGGGCGGCGTACAGCGCGAACGCCCAGGGAGCCTGGGAGAGCGTCTACTTCATCCAGAACCAGATGCTCGGAGGGTGGATCGTTCGTGGAATCCACCACTTCATGGCCCAGGCCACCATCGTGCTGCTGGTCCTGCACCTCATGCAGGTCATGATCGATGGCGCGTACCGGGCGCCGCGCGAGGTCAACTTCTGGTTCGGGCTCCTTCTCCTCTTCCTCGTGTTGGCCCTGTCGCTCACCGGGTACCTGCTGCCGTGGGACCAGAAGGGCTATTGGGCCACGAAGGTGGCTACGAGCATCGCTTCGATGACCCCCGTCGTCGGGCCGTCGATGCAGCAACTGCTCATCGGAGGAGCGGAGTACGGGCACCTCACCCTGACCCGGTTTTTCGCCCTCCACGCCGGTGTGCTACCGGCCGCAGTCGTGCTCCTCATCGTGGGTCACGTCTACCTCTTCCGACGCCATGGCGTCACGGTCCCCGAAGGGGCGGAAGGGGCCCCCGACGGCAACTTCTGGCCGGATCAGGTGCTCAAGGACGGCGTCGCCTCGCTCATCGTCATGGCCACCGTCCTCGGCCTGGTCCTATGGACCGGGGGAGCCCATCTCGGTGCTCCGGCGGATCCGACGGAGCCGTACTCGGCGGCACGGCCGGAGTGGTACTTCCTCTTCCTGTTCCAGTGGCTCAAGTACTTCCCGGCCGGATGGGAGGTCATCGGAGCGCACGTCATCCCCGGCCTGCTGGTAGGAGTCGTCGCCGCCATGCCCATCATCGGGAAGTGGCGCCTCGGTCACCGGTTCAACCTCGGGTTCATGTTCGCCCTCCTCGCCGGGGTGGGCATGCTGACCTGGCTCGCGAATGCGCAGGACGCGGCTGATCCCGCCTTCGTGGAAGCGAAGATCGAGGCGGACGAGCGCGCCGCCCGGGTCGAGGAGCTTGCGGCGTCTCCTACGGGGATTCCCCCCGAGGGCGGCCTCGCGCTTCTCCGCTCGGACCCTCTGATGCAGGGCCCCGAGATCTTCGCGGCACGGTGCTCCAGCTGTCATCGCTTCAACGGACACGATGGCCTCGGAGACATCCCGACCGACGAGCCGTCGGCCTCCGATCTCGCCGGGTTCGGGAGCCGGGACTGGGTGCGCGGCCTCCTCGATGCCGACAGGGTCGCCAGCGCCGAGTACTTCGGCGGCACCGATCACGCCCGGGGACGGATGGTCCGCTTCGTTCAGCGAGGCCTGGCTCAACTCACCGATGAGGAGCGAGCCGACCTGCTGCCGAAGGTGGTGATGGCATTGTCGGCCGAGGCAGGGTTGCCTGCCCAGGCCGAGGCCGATGCAGCCGACGCCCAGACCATAGGAGAGGGCCGCACCGTCATGCAGAGCGAGCCCGTGAACTGCGTCCGCTGTCACCTGTTCCGTGGGGTGGGCGCCGATGACGACGCACCGGTTCTCACGGGCTGGGGATCACGGGAGTGGATGATGGGCATGATCCACGACCCGACACAGGACGAGTATTACGGCGACAACAACGACCGGATGCCGTCCTTCGGAGCCGACGAGGACCTGAGCGAAGCCGAGATCGGGCTGGTCGTGGACTGGCTCAGAGGCGACTGGTACGAGGCGCCCGACGGCCGCTGACCCGCCAGGTTCCCGATCAGGATCCCCGAACCACTGGGCTCAACGGCAAAGCGGGCCGCCCCCCAACTGGGAGCGGCCCACTTCGTTCTTTCACCCTCGGCCGACCCGACGGCGCCTCGTGTGGCTCAGGGTCTAGTTGTTCTCCGCCCCTTCGGCGATCCACGTCTTGAGGATCTCGAGCTCCTCGGGCGAGACCGGGTCGCCCTCCTCGGGCATGTCACCGGACTCGACCATGTCGATCAAGAGGCTTCCGGACGGGTCTCCAGCCTCGACGACGGTGCCGTAGTCGGAACCGGCCATCAGGCCCTCGTAGGTATCGAGTCGAAGACCCAACTCGGTGTTCGACTCGCTGTGGCACTCCCAGCAGTACTTCTCGAGGATCGGCATCACCTCGGCGGAGAAGCTCACCGGCTCATGGGCCGCGGCCATCGATACGTCCGCCGGGGAAGAGGCGACGTCGGACTGTACGGCGAGTCCGATGCCGGCAACGACGGCGAGGGCTGTGATTGTGTCGGCGCGAAGAAGCATGGGCGTCCTATTCCTCCGGCGACTCGCGGTCGCCATGACATCGGGGGCAGAAGCTGAAACTGCTCTAGACTGGGACTTTTACTGAGTCCGGTCCACCCCGGTTCCCCTATGTCGGACCACTGGACGTCGCCCTGCCGGTCCGGAAGCAGACTCGCGGGCTTGCTACTTTGCGCGGCGGACATTCCGTTTGCAGCCCGTCGAAGCGACACCGAGTCACTGCTCAGGACCAATTCCATGAAGGATCGAACCTCTCTACCTCGCCCCCGTCGTTCGCCCCGGCGCCGGTCGGGCGTCGCAGCCCTGCACGCGTACCGTTGCGCAGCGCTGCTTGCAGGCGGCGGCCTCCTGTTCTTCGTGGGTTGTGCCGAACCCGCCGACGACATCCCCGACGAGGAGCTCACCTCGGCAGCACAGGAGGCGCGTGTAGCCCTCGACCCCACCGCGGACGGAGAACTGCCTCCGGCCATCGTGGGACAGGGTGGGCCTCTCGGCGGCGTGCCTTTGCAGTACATGAATGGCGACACCCTCACCACCGGCTACCTGGCGGTTCCGGAGGGGGCGGGTCCATTTCCGGCCCTGGTCATCATCCATGAGTGGAATGGCCTGGTGGACCGGGTTCGTCAGGTGGCCGACGACTTTGCCGCCGAGGGATACGTGACGTTGGCCGCCGATCTGTACCAGGGCCGGACGGGAAGCAACCCTGATGAGAACATCGCCCTCGTCCAGGAGACGCAGGCCGACATGCCCGCGGTCATCGCCAATCTCGACGCGGCGGTGGCGTACCTCAGGTCGCGTCCCGATGTCACCGGGCGGGTCGGCGCCATGGGCTGGTGCTTCGGCGGCGGCATCGCCCTGTCCTTCGGCCTGGACGGAGAAAACCACGAGGCCACCGCCATCTTCTATGGACGCCTCGTCGACGACCCGGACGTGCTCGCCGGTATGGACCACGAGGTCTACGGGACCTTCGCCCGCCTCGATGGCGGTCCGTCACCCGAGCAGGTGGAGGCTTTCGAAGCGGCCATGAACTCGGCGGGCGTCGACCACGACCTGCACATCTACGACGACGTGGACCACGGTTTCTGGTTGCGTGTGGACGGAGCTCCGGAGCGGCGCACCGAGCCCGCCCTCGACGCTTGGCAGCGGCTGAAGGCGTACCTGGGTCGGACGCTGGGAGGTTGATCCCGGCTCGGTCGGGAGGTCCCTTGGCTCCCCGCCGAGTCAGCCCCTCCTGAGCCGCCGGCGTTTGTCCCGGCGCTCCTGCCGCCTTCGCCGGCGTGCGTCCCGGGCCGTCTCGCCGGGGTGACGGACGGTCACGTCGACACCCGCCATGACGGCGACGCCCGTGACGCGCAGCGTCGGGCGGTGCGGATCATCGGTGGAGATGGTGTCGGACTCGTGGTCGAAGCCGCCCAGGATGGCGACGCCTCGGCTCTCGACGTTGATCCCCGGGGGGACGATGATGTCGACGCCACCCCATATCGAGAAGACCTTCACCTCGGTGACACCGGGGCCGAAAGCGGCCTCGCGGAAGTCCAGTTCAACGCCCCCCATGACCGCGACGGCGTAGTTCTTCCGGGCAGGGGTCCACCTTCCCCGACGGCTCGTGCCCCCCATGGCCGCCACGACGTACGCGGTGTCCTCGACCCGGTCGGACGAGGTGATGCTGTACTCGCGTGGCGTCGTCAGGTCGAAGCTCGACGACTCGTCCCGAACGGCCGGAAGGTTGCCGCCCCCCGGTAGGTCCTTCAGCAACTCCTTCAGCTCGTCGGAGGTGGACGCCTTGTGGGCGACATCGACACGTCGCTCGAACTCCTCGATGTCCATGACATCGTTGGCGAAGTGCTCCATGAGCGCATCGATGGTGATCTGGCGCGTCTGTTCCGTAGGTCGACGCGCGCCCTCCCCTCCGTCCGGCATCCTCGGCAACTCCTTCGGTGCGAGCTTCGCAGCAACGAATCTATCGTCGGCAGCGTACGGTAGCGCAAAGAAGATGGTCTTTTCATGTTGTCCGTCCGTTCACCGGATGCCAGGAAGGAGTTCGCTACATGCGTGCACACCAGTCGAAGAGAGCCGTCGTAATCGCAGTGGCCCTCGCCATGGGCCTCGTCGGATGTGCCTCGAGTGGGAGCGGAGGCGGCTCCCGACCCGCTGGCGCAACCAGCAGCCGCATCGTCTCCGCAGAGCTGGAGCCCCTCGGGCAGATCAACCCTCTCCGAGCCATCGAGCGCCTGCGTCCACAGTGGCTGCGGACCCGCAGCGGAGACGCCCCGATCCTGCACGTCGACGGTGGTCGCCGGAGCAGCCTTAACGAAATGAACTCGTATCAGCTCTCCGAGGTCGACCGCATCGAATACATGAGCGCCAGCGACGCCACGACGCGATTCGGTACCGGCTACTCTGGCGGAGCGATTCTGCTCTTCACCAAGTAGCGAGCACGACCAGATGGGGGGGCGGTCGACCGTGCTCGGCCGCCCTCGTCCAGCCCACCCGGTGACGACCGGCGCTGGAAGGGCGATGAAGGAGGCCTTCTAGCTCACGAGTCCCCGGGCGAAGCGCTCCAGCACGTCGGTGCAGGATCGGAGTTGCTGAATATCGAGCCACTCGTCGCTCGTGTGCGCCTGCTCGATGCTGCCGGGACCGAAGCACACCGCGGGTACGCCGGCCTCGTTGAGAAAGGCGGCGTCGACCCAGGCTGTCATGCCTTCCACCCGGGACTCCACCCCCTGGGCAGCGGCAGCATTCAGCAAGCCCTGGACCAGCACGGACTCCGTATCGACCTCGGTGCCGGGCCGGTCGAGCGTCATCTCCAGGCTCACCTCGACGGCCGAGTGTCGGCTCGCGACGTCGTCGAGCACCCTCTGGAACTCGGTGACGACCTCTACAGTCTGCTCGCCAGGCATCGTCCTCCGTTCCAGGGTCAACGCACATCGATCGGGGTACACCGACTCGGCCGTGCCTCCGTGGATCGTGCCCGCGTGAAATGACCCGTGGCCCAGGAGCGGGTGGGCCGGTCGCCTTTCGAGCTCGGCGGCGTAGTCGTCGAGGGCGGCCAGAAAGAGGCCGGCATGGCGGACCGCGTCGACACCTATGTCGGGCCGTGAGCCATGCGCAGCCTGCCCTCGGAAGACGGCGTTCAGCCAGACGAACCCCTTGTGCGCGGGCATGACCCGAAGGCTCGTTGGCTCGCACACCACCGCCATGTCGGCCAGGTCGGTGCCCCCGGTGCCGTCCACGAGATCGGCCATTCCCACGCTGGCGTGCTCTTCATCGGCGGTGAGGGCGACCACCAGCGACGGTCGGGGCCCACCCGCGGCAAGACGTGCCGCTGTCGCCATGAGCGCCGCCAGGCCTCCCTTCATGTCGCACGCGCCTCTGCCGATGAGGCGTCCTCCCTCCACACGTGCACCGAAGGGATCCACGGTCATTCCCTCTACTCCCACAGTGTCGAGGTGGCCATTGAGAAGCAGGGTCGGACCCTCTCCCGCCAGGCGCGACACCACGTTCCAGCGCCCGGGAGCCACCTCGTGCGTTTCCGTGTCCAGGCCCCATCCCTCGAGGAGATCTGCCGTCACCTCGGCCATTCGAGCCTCGCCTGCCCCTCCCGGTGAGAGCGTCGGGTTCACCGATGGAATCGAGACCAGAAGCCGTGCCAGGTCGAGGGGATCGCCGTTTCGGGCTGTCTCAACGGTGGGCAATGGTTCGTTGTCCTGTGTGGAGAGCATTGATACGAAGCGAGAGACCATCTTACGGTGGCGCGTTCTTTACGGAACGTTCGCGGAAAAGCTGGGATTCGGACGCAGCTCGATTGTATCTATGAAGTATGCCACCGACGAGTCGGTCGGCGGCACGCGCATCCCCCCAACCGGAGTGTCTCGTCATGAAGAGTTTCACCCTGGGCCTGCTCGGCGCCGCCGCGTTGGCCACGACGATCCTCCTGGTGCGCCAAACGAAGGAAGCAACGCAGAGCGAGCCGCGGGTCATCCCCGCGGGCGAGACTCAGCCGAGCACGATCTCGCTGGAGCGCATCAGAGAGCTGGGCCTATGACCCCTGAACTCGTCTGAACAGCAGTGGCCGGCCTTGGCGGTCGGCAAAAAGAAAAAGAGCGGCGGAGGACCTTCCCACGGTCCTTCGCCGCTTCTTTGCATACCGGCTGGAACCCCGCCGTGGAGGCCCGAGCTCGACTACTCGAAGTGCTCCCGGTTCTTCTCGACGTAGTTCGTCCACTCGCCGGGAACGTCGGTGTCGGGGAAGATGGCCTGTACCGGGCATTCAGGCTCACACGCCCCGCAATCGATGCACTCGTCCGGGTGAATATAGAACTGGTCGCCACCCTCGTAGATGCAGTCGACCGGGCAAACCTCGACGCAGCTCGCGTCCTTGGTCTCGATGCAGGGCTCGGTAATGATGTAAGTCATAGATCTGGCAGAGACTCGGTGAATCGGCCGGCGCTCAAGAAGCTGTACACTCGGCGAGGGGGAGGCAATGGGGTTGGGGCCCTCTGTACGAAATCCCCGGATGGGTCGTATGGTAGGCTGAGCGGCCGAGTACGATGTCTCAGTAGTACGCAGGATTACGATGTCTCCAGCGACAACGTCACGTCTCCTCCCGGTGGTCCTGATCGCGGGCCTCGCCAGCCCGGCGTCGGGACAACTGGGGTCGGTCACGGGGACCGTGTTCGATTCCATAGACGGCGGTCCCATGCCTCGGGCCATGGTCTACCTGTGGGACACCTCCCATCGCGCCCTGACGGACGAAGATGGTCGGTTTCGCATCGACGGGGTCGAGGGTGGCGAGTACAGCGTGCTCTTCTTCCACGACAAGCTGGGCACCCTCGGTGTATCACCGGGCGCGCGCCAACTGACCCTCGAGCCAGGCCAGGTGGCAGAGGTCGAGTTGGCCACGCCGTCCATGGCCACGGTCGTGCGCTCGCAGTGCATGATCGAGGACCGGGCCGAGTCGTCGGGAGCCGTTGCCGGTCAGGTTCTCGACGGGCCGTCGGGCCTGCCCCTGGGCGGTGCCCACGTGACTCTGTCGTGGGATGAAGACGGCTCCCCGACGCCGCGATTCGTTGCCACGCAGACGGGGCCCTTCGGCTGGTATCGGAGCTGCAGCGTGCCGGCCGACCGACCGGTGCTCGTAGGCGGCACCTTCTTCGGCCGGGAAGCCCTCCGCCGCGAGGTGGTCGTAGAGGAGGACGGCTTCACCGAGGCAGCCGTTTCACTGTACGACCACGAAACAAGCGTCATCCACGGACATCTCCTGGACAACGAGTCAGACAAGGGGATCGAGGGAGCCGAAACGTGGCTTCGCGGCACTCCTTTTCGCACCCTCAGCGACGGGTCGGGCCGCTTCGAGTTCGAAGATGTACCGGCGGGGACCTATATGCTCATGACGGACCACCTCGCCTACGGGGTGAAAATGGACACGCTGGTTGTGCCGCCCGACGAAAGTCTCGCCGTCGAGATGCGCCTGGACGACCGGCCCATCGAGATCGCGCCGATCACCGTGACCGCCGAGGCTCCCCCCGTGACCATCGACCGACGACGGGGGGGCATGGTCATCACCCGCGATGAGATCGACCGAGTACGACAGACGTCACGAGATGCGGCCGACGTGCTCCGGTCCCTCCACCTCCCGGGGATCATCGTCCGATTCAACTCCACGTCGGGGCGGACGTGCGTGGGATTTTCGTCCGCCCAGGTCGTCATGAACTCGCCGGGGTGCGTGGAGATGTTGGTCTACATCAACGATGTGAGGACCACCGACCCGTCACTGGCGCTTCGGATGCCCCCCGACGCCATCGAGCGCATGGTCGTCTACAAGCCGCTGGAGGCTGGCAACCTGTTCGGGGTGGGCGGCGGGAACGGCGTCTGGATGATCTACACGCGGGGGAACTGACCGCGCGGCCTTCAGATCCGCTTGACGAAGGTCCGGGCCCAGTGGGCATAGCGGCGAGCCAGTTGGGGGTTGGTGCGCTCGGCAAAAGGCAGCCAGGCCTCGAGCACCTCGGTGTACGTCGGAGCCCAGTCGTCGACCAGATCCTTGCGTACGTGTAGGTGGCGGATGTGATCGAGCCGCTCGGCCAGGGCCGCCAGGGACAGTCCCGGGCCCAGCGTCAGCAATCGCTCCACGAGGCGTTCGTCACCTGGCCTTGGAATGGACTCCACGGCCGCCTTCGCCGCCGGCCCCACCTCTGCCTCCACCTCGGCCGCCGGCACCCGCAACTCATGGTCCCGAGACTCGTGAAGCGCCGCCACCATCAAGACGGAGACGTCGACAGTCCCTACATCCTGGAGGAGAATGAGGGGTCCACGCCCAGGGTGGAGATACGCCGGGTGGTGATCGTCGTCGAGGAGATCGACGCGTGGTCCCATGGCCAGGTGGAACGCCCTCGACAGGGCCGCCACCTCGTCCCCGCTCGCCCCCTTGGCGGACACCGCCCCTGCCAAGGAGCGGGCCATGTGCGCGGCGCGGGACGGGAGCTCCTCCATCGTCGTGCGCCGGGGCCTCAGTCGCCGAGGTGTCGGTCGAAGTGCTCCCGGGTTGCGGCCAGCGCCTGGTCGAGCTGTGGCGTCGAGCCGACGAAGGGATGGCGGGCCTCGAAGGTGTGTCCGGCACCCGCCACGAGGAGCAGTCGTCCGTCGCCAGCGAGGGTGGCCAGCCGACGCCCCTCCTCGGGATCGACGGTCCCGTCGTCGGTGCCGTGGACGACCAGCCAGGGCACCTCGACGGCCCGGGCGGCGGCCCCGATATCGAGCCGGTCGGTATTCCTCTCGAAGTCCTCCAGGAGCGTCACGTCCAGCGGCATCTGCTGTCCGGTCCTGGCATTCGCGACGTGGATGCGCCCCGACGTGCGCCACTCCCTTTTCACGTCGTCGCCCCATCGATCGAAATCCGCTACCGCCGACCACGTCACCAGCGCGGCGACTTCTTCGTGCTCGGCTGTGGCGAGGACCGCCTGACCGCCCCCGCGACTGTGGCCCAGAACGCCGATCTTCACTCCGCTGTCGACCCCTGGAAGTTCTCCCGCCACCACCGCCGACACGACCCTCCCCACTTCGTCGAGCTCGCGGCTCAGGGTGTTCCCGGCGAACCGCTCGAGTTCGGTGAATGCCTCGGGGTCGTCACCGATTCCGTTGTGAGAGAAGTTGAAGGAGACGACGGCATGGCCCGCCTCCGACAGGGTCTGGCAGGCATGGGGAAAGAACCCCCAATCCTTGAATCCCTTGAAGCCGTGCACGACCACCACGGCGCTGTCGGGCGACGACCCCTCCGGCCAGCGCACCTCGCCTCTCAGCTCCTCTCCGGCGTCCTGCGCGAGTACGAAATCGGAGACTCGAATCGTCACGGCGCGCCGTCTGCTCCCGGCTTGACCCACTCCACGTCTTCACGGCCAGCGCGGAGGTTCTCCAGGCGTGCCAGGGTGAAGAGCAGATCGGAGAGGCGGTTGATATAGACCGTGACACCGTCGGCCACGTCCTCTTCCCGGGCGAGGGCAACGACGTCCCGCTCGGCCCGCCGGCACACCGTGCGGGCCATGTGGAGCGCGGCAGCCCCTGGGGAGCCACCTGGCAGAACGAAGGCCCTGAGGGGCGCGAGCTCCTCGTCGGCCTCGTCGATCCAGCGTTCCATTTCGTCCACTCGCTCGACGGGAACGGCCGGAATCTCCGGACTCCGACGACCTTCCGCCGGCGGAGGCGTCGCCAGGGCAGAGCCTATGGCGAAGAGGTCGTGCTGAACGGACTCCAGACGGGATCGTGATGCCGCATCGACGACCACCGTGAGGCTCCAACCGAGGACGGCGTTCAGCTCGTCCACGGTGCCGTAGGCCGCGACCCGCACTGCGTCCTTCGGGACCCGTCCCCCTCCGAACAGAGCGGTCTGCCCGTCGTCGCCGGTGCGCGTGTAGATCTTCACGTCAGGGCAGCTTCGTGAGGCGGGTGAGCTTGCGGATGTTCTGCGCCTTCTCCAGCAGAGACGTGGTCGTGTCTTCGGCCTCGGGGGTGAGGAGCTCACGGATGTCGAGGAGCACCTCCAGGCGGAGCTGGTCCCTCTGATACTCCATGTCGAGGTCGGCCATCCGGCCCGCGTCACCGTCCTTCTCTGCAGCTGAGAACGCCTCGCGGAACACGTTCTCGAGACTCTGGAGCACCCGCTCTCGACTCCGCACCTGTTGCCTCCTATCCAGACTCAGACGGTCGCCAGAACCCGCGAGCCCGGTCCCGACTCGAAGTACCCGCGGACTGCCTCCCTCAACTCATCGAGGCGACCCTCGAAGTAATGATCGGTTCCCAGCACCGGGACCACGGTGATGTGCGATCCCAGTGGAGCCAACGTCTCCTTGACCGCCCGAGCCGACCCGAACTCGTCGTGCTCTCCCTGGACGACCAGGACGGGCTTGGGCGATTCAGCCAGAAAGCCGTAGTCGTAGCGGTCGTCCAGATCTACGGGCAGACCGAGGCCGAGTAGGGCCGCGACACGGTCGTCGGCGGCGGCGACACCCAGAGCGACCACGGACCCGAAGGAGAAGCCGCCGACGACGAGGGGGAGGTGTGGATGCCCGTCCACGAGCCAGTCGACGGCCGCGCGGACATCGTCTCGTTCACCGACTCCGTCGTCGAAACTGCCCGTGCTCGTGCCGACACCGCGGAAGTTGAACCGGAGGACGATGAGACCCGCCTCGTTCAACCCCTGGGCAGCACGATAGACCGCCTTGGTGTGCATGGTGCCGCCATGCAGGGGGTGAGGGTGACAGACGACGGCCGCGCCACGGACGGTGGAAGCAGGCTCCTTGAGAATGGCCTCGAGGTGTCCGTGGTCCACAGGGATCTTCATCGTGCCAAACGCCACGGAGAGCGGCCTCCCGATGGGATTGCGAAAGCCTCGGTCAGACGCCGACTTACGGCTGTCGACGAGGCGTGGTGGGAAGTTATGTTCTGCAGACGTCTCAACGGGGTCAAGCCAACGGAGCAGGCCGTACATGCACGCGTCTCAAGTCACACCAGAAGTGGTCCACCGTGCGAACGATCTCTACTGGGGGTCCGACACGAGCGTGAATCAGATCGCAGACGATCTGGAGCTCTCGAAGGGTGCGCTCTACGGCATCATCGAACCCGAAACCAGTGGCCTCGGCTGTCCACTTTGCGGTGACGAGGTCGTCTTCTCGAATCGGACGGCGAAAGACAAGGGCATGCTGGATTGTCCGACGTGCGACTGGGACGGATCACCGGACGAAACCGTGGACGTCGTCCCGTCCACCCCGCCTGCCAGCTCCAATGGCGCGCCGACAAGCCGCCAGGAGCGCGCGGCGGACCCTGACACGGACGCGGACGAATCAGCCTACGCTCCCGAACGGCTCCCCCCGAAGCCCATCATGCGCCCCTCGACGACCACCGTCGCCGGGGGCGCTCTCATCGGAGCCGCCGTGGGCCTCGCTCTGGTAATGTGGGCACGACGCCGGTGACCGAGAGCACCTCGGGGCTCGATCCCGAAGGGGGACCACCGGATTCTTCACTGCAGCCCCGAGCCGTGGCCGACCGGTTCGAGCGGCGCCTCGAGATGACCGTGCCCGACCGGCACAATTCGAAGCTCCAGAAGGTCATGAGGTTGGTTAACGCCGACGACGACCTCTATGGCTTGTGGCTGGCGTCGAACGTCAATGCCGTCGAGCGTCTCGACATGACGGACCACGGCCCGGTGCATGTGAAGATCGTCATGAACATCGCCGTGCGGCTCCTTCGGCTCCTGGCCGACGCGGGCATCGAGCCAGGTGTGGTCAAGGACTACGCCATGTCGAAGGATGACGCCGAGGTGGTGGTCGCTCTGGCGGCTCTCCTCCACGACATCGGGATCTCCATCCATCGTGACGACCATGAGTCGTTCTCCCTCTTTCTCGCCGCGGACAAGCTCCGACAGATCTTGCCCGAGATCTACGGCCAGCGCGAAGAGACCATCATCCGTTCCGAGGTCCTTCACGCCATCATCGCTCACCGATCAGGCGGCCGGCCCCTGACCATCGAGGCCGGCGCGGTGCGAATCGCGGATGCTCTGGACATGGCCAAGGGGCGCTCGCGGATCCCGTTCGAGGCGGGCTCCCTGTCCATCCACTCGGTCTCTGCAGCGGCTGTAGAGTCCGTGAGCCTGGAAGCAGGTGAGGACCACCCGGTGCGCATCACCATCGAGCTTTCCAACTCGGCGGGGCTGTTCCAGCTGGATCAACTCCTTCGTCAGAAGCTGAAGGGGAGCGGCTTGGAGGCCCATCTCGAGGTGCAGGCCCGCCTCGGGAGCGAGGAGAAGAGGCTCCTCACCGACTTCAAGCTCTGATCCGTGCCGGGCCTCGACGTCGAAATCTCGTATCCGCTGGCCTTCCTCGCCGGCCTCGTTTCCTTCCTGTCGCCCTGCGTCCTGCCCATCGTCCCCAGCTACCTCGCCTTCGTCTCGGGGCTGACGTTGGGAGAGCTTCGAGACGAGCCCACGGCGCAGATCCGACGAACGGCGGCCCTTCACTCCATTCTCTTCGTCGTCGGCTTCTCGGCGGTCTTCATGACCCTCGGACTCGTGGCCACTACGGCGGGGCTGGCCATATCGGCGGCCCTCCCGTGGCTCACGAGACTGGGGGGCGCGGTGCTCGTTGTCTTCGGCCTGGTGGTGGCAGGCGTCATCCAGATTCCGGCACTCGCGCGCGAGCGGCGTGTAGAGCTTTCTTCCCGCCCCGCTGGAGTTCTCGGGTCGGTGGCTGTGGGGGTCGCGTTCGGCGCCGGCTGGACGCCGTGCATTGGACCGATCCTGGGCTCCATCCTACTCTACGCAGGGCTGGAAACGACGATGCTGCAGGGTACGACGTTGCTGGGAACGTACGCGCTGGGCTTGGGCGTGCCGTTCGTGGCAACCTCGGTGGGGCTCAACTGGTTTCTCGCCGGCAGCAGCTGGGCGAGGCGTTGGTTGACCCCCATCCAGAGAATAGCCGGAACCGTGCTCGTACTCATCGGCGTTCTCATGGTCACGGGACACTTCGCCAGCCTGACGGCGTTCCTGGCCGGTATGGGCCAACTCATCAACCTGGAAGTCCAATGACCGTGAAGATCAGATGCGTTGCCACCTTCCTCGTCGTCGCGGCGGTGGTCGCTTGTGGCGGCGGGCCGGCACCGGACGACGCAAGCACCGAGGAGTTGAATCGCGAGCTCCTCACCCAGCCCGTCACCGATGGCCGCACGACGCCGGTGGCGGTGGATCCCTCCCTGACGCAGGAAGGCCCGAGGGTGCCCGTGGCCCAGGTCGGCATAAACCGCGGAAGCGCCGAGGCCCCGGTCAAGGTGGTAGAGCTGTCGGATTATGGCTGCGGATACTGCCGCCAGTTCCACCAGGAGACCTTCCCCACGCTCATGGCCGAGTTCATCGAGACGGGCATGGTCGAGTGGAAGTTCGTGCCGTTCGTGACCGGGATGTTCGAGAACTCCATCGCGGTCACCGAGGCAGCCGAGTGCGTGTACGGTCAGGACCCGAACGCCTTCGATGCGCTGAGCGACCGGATTTGGGACGAACAATCTACCTGGAAAGGGAGCGACGAGCCTGCGGCGGTGGTACGTCCGTGGGTAGCCGAGTTGGGCGTGGACATGGACAGTTTCGACTCGTGCCTGGCGAACGACGAGCAGCTCAGCCGGGTGGCTTCTTCCACTACGCTGGCTCAGCAGCTCGGAGTACGCGGTACTCCGACCTTCGTCGTGGTCGGATATCCACCACTCCAGGGCGCCCTGCCCCTCGAGCTCTTCCAGGAAGTGCTCACGGCCGTCCACGCGCAGAACACCGGGGCTGCGCCGGCACCGGGCGAAGAGGGCGGGCGCTGACGCCACCCGAGAGTCGCTGGGACGTGGCCCGAAACCCCCGCGTCAGAAGGAGTGCGGCGCTCGTCTTCTTCACGGGTGTGATGATGGCGTGCGCGCCCATCGCCCTCGCAGGGCCGGATTGCGCGCCCGTCCGCCGCGGTGTTCCGCTCCCCGCGGCAGTGGACGAGAGCAGCGGCGTCGCCGTGGGCTTGCGACAGCCATCCGTCCTCTGGACCCACAACGACGACGGCTCCACGCTGTTCGCACTCGACTCCACCGGCGCGCTGCTCGACTCACGACCCGTCCGTCCCCGGCTGAGGGATTGGGAGGACCTCGCCGTCGCCCGCTGCGAGGCACACGGAAGCTGCGTGTACATGGCCGATACCGGTGACAACGCGGAGCGGCGACGCCCAGGTACCATCCGGGTTCTTCGCATAGCGGAGCCCGGCCCGTCCGCAAACTCGGTTCTCCGTGGCGAGGTCTTCCCCCTTCGCCTCCCCGACGGACCCCGTGACATCGAGGCGATGTTCGTGTTGCCCGACGAGCGCCTCTACCTGGTCACGAAGGGGCGCAATCACGCGGTGACCGTCTACCGTTATCCCGGGCCCCTGAGGCCGGATACGGTGACCATGGAGGAAGTCCAGCGGCTCGGCGACGGCGCCCGGCCTCTGGCCGACCAGGTGACGGGAGCCAGCGCCCTGTCTGACGGCGGGGACGTGGTGGCCATCCGCACGTATCAGAGCATGGTCTTCTATCGGATGGAGGGCGACACCCTCGCCCCGCTCGCCGACGGTCTCGTCAATCTACGGACGCTCGAGGAGTCCCAGGGCGAAGCCGTGGCGCTGGGTCCCGGGGGCCTCGTGGTCCTTACTTCCGAGGCCGGCTTCTTCGGCTCGCTCGGCTCCATGAACCTGCTCAGATGCCGGCCCTGACCGACACGCCTAGCTGATCAGCGAGGCCAGACGCGATTCCAGGTCTTCCGGGCGCTGTCGTGGAGTCAGGTAGCCGGAGACGACGTCTACGGCCGCAGCAGGGTCTCGAACACCCAGGAAGCGGAGCAGATACCGGATGTCGTCCTCTACCCCGCCCTCCGGCACGAACCTGAGGGCGGCACACTTCATGGCCAGGACGTAGTCGGGTGGAGGGCTGAAGACCCGCAGTCGTTCGCCTTCGAAGGCGGCAGCCTGGCCGGTGACCACCGTGCGCGCGGCCTCCTCCAGCCGGTCCAGGGCGACTCCGGCTCTCTCCGCCGCGTGCCGACGCGCTGCGAGGGCGGCACCCGAGGAGGCGAAGAGGGCCCGGGGGCGCCTGGTCCGAGGTGCACGGGCGAAGTTGAGGGTGATGACCGCGCCTCCGACGACGCACAGCTCCATCTCTATTCTCTGGTCTGCCAATCCGCGATCGAAGCGGAGGAGAAGGGCGCGTGCGGCGGCGTCGTCGTGGTTCAACGACGGGGATCTCCTGGCGAAGCGACGAAGACACGTCGGGCCTTGAACGTCGGCGGCGTCACCCGCATGAGGTGAGGCCGCAGGCTTCCGAGATCCCACGCGAAGTGAGGGCGTGCCATGGGCGCTACGTCGAAGGTCCAGGCCGGAGCCCGAAGGCCCCGGCGAGAGGCCTCACGCTCAACGAGAGCCGCCGCATAGTTCTGGATAAGGGGCGGGAGGTGGGTGGGCGCTCCCCCGCCGGTAGCCTCGGAGAAGTCTGCATCCGACAAGTCCCCCAGGAAGCGCGTGAGCCTCGAGAAAGAGTCCGCACGGTCAGGATCGTCGCGCAGGCCGTCGACTGCAGCTTCGAAGTCCGCTCGATGGGTTGGTAGGGCCTTCGCCAACACATACTCGGAAACCGAAACGCCGGCGTCGCCCGCAAGGCGTTTGAGCACAGCCTTCTCAGAGGGGCTGATCCGGATCTGAAGCTGGCTCGTCTTCGACATGTCAATACAATGTATTTACATATGCTCCAAGGACGCCAGGGGTCGCGAGGATCGTGCGCCTCGAGCATCTTGTCGGGCATGAACCGCCTTGTTCTCATCGGCCTCGTGGGCCTCGGCATGGCCGCCTGGCTCGGCCTCGCACCCCCGAGGGCGCTCGGGGGTGGCGACCTGCCGGCAGAAGCAGAGATCAGGCCGGTGATCCGCATGGAGCCGGCGGTCACATGGCTTCCCGACGCGCCGGGCGAGGGGCGACTTTTCCGTGTCCGGGTGACCGCGTCGGAGCACACGCCTCTCATGGGCGTGCACGGATCCGTCGGGGGTGAGGAGCTGCACTTCGAGCGCACCTCGCAGCGTGACTTCGAGTCCCTGGCGGCTATGCCTGTGGGCGCCGAGGGAGGCGTAACGGCGCAGATACGGGCCGTATACCGCGACGCAGGCGAGGGGCGACTGGAGGCCAGGATCCCCGTGACACCAGGCTCGTATTCGCACGAGGCGCTTCGGGTCGCCCCCCGCTTCGGCTCTCCTCTGAGCGAGACAGACCAGGCTCGGCTGGACAGTGACCGGGTCCTGGCGCGGCGGGCGTCAGCCCGCGCCCACCGGACTCCCCGTCTGTGGGGGGATTTCGCGGTCACGCCCCGGGAAAGCGTGGTCACCAGCGGATTTGGTGACGGTCGAGTCTTCAATGGACAGGTCTCGAGCCGTCACATGGGGCTGGACCTGCGGGGAGACCCAGGGGATACGGTGGTCGCCGCGGCTCGAGGCATCGTCGAGGTGGTGGCGCCGTTTCTTCTTGCGGGCAACGTCGTCTACTTGAACCACGGCGGGGGCGTGGTCAGCGGGTATTTCCACCTGAGTCGACAGCTCGTGGCCGAGGGAGACACAGTGGCGGCCGGCACCCCCATCGGCCTCGTAGGCGCGACGGGGCGGGTCACCGGCCCGCACCTCCACTGGGTCGTGCGGTATGGAAACGTCAGTGTGGACCCCCGGAGTCTGGTCGAGTTGGCGGATTCCCCTTGACAACGCTCCTCGCTCGGGTAGATAGTTGCACATGACAACGACTATCACCCATCGCCAGGACTCCGAGCTCGCCGCCGACGCGGCGGTGTTCTCCGATGCGCTCGGAGAGCTGATTCGCGTGGTCCAGTTCCGTGATCGCGACCGAGCGTGCTGCTACGAGCTGAGCGTGAGTCAGTGCTACGCGCTGAAGGCCGTCGCCGATGCTTCAGGGCTCACGGTCAACGAGTTGGCCGGCTATCTGTACCTGGACAAGAGCACGGCCAGCCGCATCGCAAACGGCCTCGTGGAGAAGGACCTGGTCGTCCGGGAGCGGAGCGAGGCCGATGGTCGAATCGTCCATCTCGTCGTGACAGACGCCGGGCGGGAGGTCCACGACCGGATCGAACACGACCTGGCGGAGGAATACGCCGAGCTCCTCGAGGACTTCGACCCGGCCTTCCGCTCTGCCGTCGTCAAACTGGTCCGGCGACTCAGGCGCTCCTTCGCGGCCCGCGTCGACACCGAAGGAGGCAGCTGTTGCGTCGTGACCCGGTGAGGATCGAGGCCGGGTCTTTTCTTGCTGAATAGTTGTATCTACCAACCATGGAGAAGAGCCATGAGTGAACACACCGCGCAGGAAGTGAAGAAAGTCGTTCGGGAACGCTACGCCCGGGCGGCGACCACCGGATCGAGCTGCTGCGAGCCATCGTGCTGCGCAGACGGGGAGGCAACCACGGCAACGGAGGTGAGCAAGTCCATAGGATACGCCGAGTCGGATCTCGCCGAGATCCCAGAGGAGGCCAATCTGGGCCTGGGCTGTGGCAATCCCACGGCCATCGCATCCCTCACAGCCGGCCAGACGGTGCTCGATCTGGGTTCTGGAGCGGGAATCGACTGTTTTCTAGCGGCTCGGCAGGTCGGGCCCGAGGGAAAGGTCATCGGGGTCGACATGACACCCGAGATGCTCGAGAAAGCCAGGAGCAACGCCACGAAGGGCGGATACGGCAACGTCGAGTTCCGCCTCGGCGAGATCGAAGCACTTCCGGTGGCGGACGAAAGCGTTGACGTCATCATCTCGAACTGCGTCCTCAACCTCTCGTCTGACAAGGGTCGCGTACTGCGAGAGGCGTACCGTGTGCTACGGCCGGGGGGGCGCATGGTGATATCCGATCTGGTTTCCGACGTCGGCGTCCCCGCCGTCGTCAGCGGCAGTCTCGACGCGGTCGCTGGCTGCCTGCCCACCTTTCGCGATGCCTACCTTGATGAGTATCGTGGGGCGGGCTTCGAGCATGTCCGGATCGTCGACGAGAGCCCGTACCCCGCGTCCTACCTGATGGACGACGACGGCGTGCGGGACTACCTGGCGGATCACCCTGAGCACCAGGCAGAGGTCGAGAACTTCGCGAGCTCCATCGCCGGTGCTCACTTCGAAGCTCGAAAGCCCGTATAGAACTCATGTTCTAATCTCACTGGAGGCGTATGCACTCGCCGTTGTTCGCCGATCTGGTCGTCTTGTTGTTGGTGTCCATTGGCGTGCTCTTCGTCTCCCATCAGGTCCGGGCACCTGGAATCATCGCGTTCCTGGTGTCCGGCCTGTTGCTGGGGCCCCACGGTCTCGGCCTCGTCAGCGCCGTCCACGAGGTCGAGCAGTTGGCAGAAATTGGAGTAATTCTTCTACTTTTTACCATCGGCCTCGAGTTTTCTCTGGCCGACCTCCTACGTATGCGTCGGGTGGTCCTCCTCGGCGGAGCCCTCCAGATCCTGGGGGTCACGGGCGTCGTCGCCGGCGCGGCAGTCGCAGCGGGCATCTCGACCAACGAGGCGATCTTCCTGGGCATGATCGCGTCGTTGAGCTCCACGGCGGTGGTACTCCGCCTGTTCCAGGAGCGCGCGGAGGTGGATGCGCCCCACGGCCGGGTGAGCCTGGGCATTCTGGTCTGCCAGGACCTCATGATCGTGCCCATGATCCTCCTTATCCCCGTGCTCGCGGGAGGCTCCGGGAGTCTCGGGTCGGCCCTCGCAGGCTTCGCGGTGAAGACGGTGGCAGCCCTCGTCGGCGTGGTCGTACTGGCTCGCTTCGTGGTGCCTCAGCTCCTGCACAAGGTGGTCCAGACCCGCAACCGTGACCTCTTCCTGCTGACGGTGGTAACTGTTTGTCTGACTACAGCTTGGGCGGCAGGAGAGGCCGGCATGTCGCTTCCGCTCGGAGCCTTCCTGGCAGGGTTGCTGATCTCCGAGTCCCAGTACAGCCATCAAGCCCTGGCCGACATTCTGCCCTTCCGTGACCTCTTCGCCAGCTTCTTCTTCATCAGTATCGGAATGCTGCTGGACGTCGGGCTCATCGCAGACAACCCCGTTCCCCTGGCCGCCACCGTGGTCGGACTCCTCGCCGTGAAGACGGTCGCCGCCGGCGTCGCTACCGCCGCGGTGGGAGGGTCCCTTGCCACCGTCGCCATGACCGGGCTCGCCCTGAGCCAGGTCGGGGAGTTCTCCTTCGTGCTGGCCGGCACGGGTATCGCGGCGGGCCTGCTCACGGAGACGGCGTACAACTGGTTCGTCGCTGCCTCCGTCATCACTATGGGCCTGACGCCCTTTCTCATTCGTCTGGGGGGGCCCCTGGCCGCGGGGCTGCAACGCATTCCGGTGCTCGACCGCTTGGTCGGAGGAGACCTGGTCCAGGACCCGAGCGGACACACGTCGAAGCTGTCCGGCCACGTCATCATCGTCGGATTCAGCGTGAACGGCCGCAACGTCGCTCATGCGGCCCGCCTCGGCGGCATTCCTCACGTCGCCGTCGACATGAACCCGACTCTGGTCCAGTCGGCTCGGGAAGATGGGTACGAGGTGGTCTACGGTGATGCGACGCGGAAGGCGTTCCTCGAGTACCTGGGCATCGAGCGGGCCCACGCCGTCGTCGTCGCCATATCCGACGCGTCTTCTACCCGGCAGGTCACCGCCCTGGCGCGCTCGATGAACTCGGCGTGCACCATCGTCGCGAGGACCCGTGAAGTCGAGGAGGTGGAGGCGCTGCTGGAGTTGGGCGCCAACTTCGCCATCCCCGAGGAGCTCGAGACGTCCATCGAGATCGTGGCTCGCCTCCTCGCGTCCTACCTGATTCCTCGGGCCGAGATGGACGCCTTCATTTCCGAACTGCGGGCCGGTCAGTATCAAATGTTCCGGTCCTTGGCTGTCACATCCGACCTGGCGGACCTCCGCCAGACCCTCACGGACGTCGAGATCCAAACGCTGCGCGTGGCAGAGGGGAGTGCCCTGGCCGGCCGAGCGCTAAACGAAACCGACCTCCGAAACGTCTACGGAGTGAGCGTGGTGGCGGTGCGCCGGAACGGTTCGATGATTCCGAACCCCGGAGGGGAGCAGGTGGTGCTCGCCGGGGACCTACTGGTGCTCCTCGGCCTGGCCGAGGAGATTGTCGCCGTGACCCCGCTCATCCGTGGCGACATCGAAGCGTCGCCGGGGTTGGAGGCTGGCGTCGCAGGGGGTTGATGCCCTCGAGCGGCACAGACGTTCATTCACAGACATGCAGAGAGCTGGCAGTTTTCATGGGCACGACGCCGCGTCTTTCACACCGTCCCACGGACTCGCCCGCAGGCTCTGGGGCAGAGGGTCTCTGCACCCTCGCCGGCTTTCGCCCAGCCGTTGGTGCCGCCGTCCTCGTCGCCCTCCTCACCCTCGGGTGCGCGCAGGAGCCGCCGGCCGCGTGGATGAGCGCGGCCCCCGAGGAACCGACCCAGTTCGCACCAGGCGTCATCTCGACCCAGGAGCGCGAGTATGGGATCACGTTCACGCCGGACGGTCGCGAAGCCTACTTCACCCGCAGGAGTCGGCGCGGCCCCTCCCGGATCATGGTGACGCGCTGGGAGGAGGGCGGATGGACGGAGCCCGAGCGCGCGTCCTTCGCCGCCGAGCGGGACGAGGCGCCCTTCATCACGGCAGCGGGCGACACCCTCTTTTTCGTGTCGCGCAGGCCCATCGGCGGGAGTTTCGACCGCAGCGAGAACATCTGGTATGTCCAGCGCGGCATGGAGGGCTGGTCCGAGCCCGAGCCGCTTCGGGGAACGGTGAATCTGCCCCGGGGGGAGATCGACGATTTCACCGTGGGCACCGAGCTCGGTCCGACGCTCACGCCCGAGGGCGCGCTTCTCTACTGGACACGCACCAGCCCCGACTGGGGGAGCGACATCTACGTCGCCGAGCCCGATGACTCGGGCGCGTTCATCGACCCCCGCCCTCTGCGACTGAACTCCCCTGGCGAGGAGCTCAATCCCGCCATCTCCCCCGATGGCCGGCTTCTCGTCTTCCAGGGCTACCGCGGGGGCGGAATCGGAGACGACGATCTCTACGTCTCTCGGCGAACGGACTTCGGTTGGGAGGAACCGGAGCTCCTCCCACCGCCCATCAACTCCGGCGACTCCGAGGGCCATCCGCGATTCTCCCCGGACGGTCGGCTGCTCTTCTTTTCCAGCGATCGAGGTGGCGGATTCGACGACATCTATGTGGTTTCTGTAGCGGCACTTGGAGGCTTTATCCAATAATAGAATAGACGTTCTAATTAATGGAGGACGGAGTGGCGATGACGGCGCGGGTGGCGAGAACGGGACGAGGGACGGCGAGGGTCGCCCTGGCCATGCTGATGGCGGCGGCGACAGAGCTTGGGAGCGCCGGGTCGACAGCGGCACAGGTTGCAGGGGCCCCAGAGAGCCTCGGTGTCGACGGGACCATCGAACTCGACCTGGAGCTGATGGTGGATCTCGCCCTCAGTTCGAGCTATCGCGTGCGTCAGCTCAACCTCGGCATCGACAGGACCCAGCTCCGCCTGCGCTCGCAGAGGGCACGCTTGCGGTCGAGCGTCGACCTCGAGTTGTCGGCTCCGGACTACCGGTCCATCACGGAGAATCGCTGGAACGCGAACCTGGGCCGTGAGGAGCTGATTCACGAGGACTCTCGGCGGCTCGAAGCGGAGCTGGCGGTGCGCCAACCGGTGATCGTCTTCGGTTACCCGACCAACGGCTATCTCTCGCTGAACAACCGTATCTACCGATACACGCAGGTCGATGAGTCCGGTGACACCGACCTCCGCTACTACAACCGAGCCTTCGTCAGCTATACGCAGCCGCTCTTCCAGCCCAACGAGCTCAAGAACGACCTTGAGGAAGCCGAGCTGGACCTCGAAGATGCCGAGCTGGGGTTCTACGAAGACGTCGTCGAGATCGTCGAAGACGTGTCCGGTGACTACTTTGGTCTCTTCGAGGAGGCGTACGGCGCCGTCATCAACGAGTCCCACGTAGCCAACCTCGCCGTCGCCGAACAGGCGGCGACGACGCTGGCGGAGGGCGACCCCAGTCGGGGCATCGAGCTCGGACAGATCCGCGTGGAGCTCGCCAATGCACGGGAGCAACTCCAGCAGGCGCGCAGCGAGTTTCGACTCGAAGCGACGAGCCTCAAGACCCGCCTGAACATTCCCGAGTCCGACTCCATCGCCCTCGACCCCGTCATCGACATCCGACCGGTGGCCATCGACGCCGAGACCGCGACGACCTTCGCGCTGGAGCTCACGCCCCGCATGCGTCAGCTCGACATCAACTACCGGGAGAACGAGCTCAACCTCGATCAGACGCGTGGACGAGGAGGCGTGCAGGTCGACGTTCGACTCACATACGGTCGAGAGATGCAGGACCCCATCTTCGCCCAGATGTGGGGAGAGCCCACCAACACCTACACCATCGACGTGAACGGGAGCATCCCGATCTGGGATTGGGGGGAGCGGAAGTACCGGATCCAGGCGGCCGAAGTGGGACTGCGTCAGACCGATCTCCGCCGAGAGGAGGTGGAGAGCCAGATTCGAGCCAGCGTCCAGAGCGAGGTCCGCAACGTCACGGAGTACCAGAGCCGGGCCCTCGCCATGGAGGAGAACCTGGAGCTGGCGAGACAACTCTCCGCCGAGAGCCTGGAGCTCTATTCTGGAGGCGGCTTGGCGGTGGTCGACCTGCTTCAGACGCTACGTCGCGAGGCCGACACAGCCGAGAACCTGCTGGACGCCTACCTGGGCTGGCGGAGGTCCATCACCCGACTCCAGGAGATGACCTTCTACGACTTCGAGCGCGGGGTGCCGGTGCTGGAGCGATTCGGGATCGAGATCCCCGGCGCGACGTGAGGGGCCGCCTTCCCCTTGACACCTTATGGGAACCAGGCGACGCTTCCCATGACATCTTAGGGGAGACAGAGTAGCGGCCTGCTGTCGCCGAGCGGTCACGGGTCTCTCCCCACGGGAAACGAGATCCATGACACGCCTCGACATATTGCAGGGAACACTCGACCTCCTGGTCCTTCGGACGTTGGTCGGAGGTCCGCGCCACGGATACCAGATCGCCCGGGCCATCAAGGACACTTCCGACGACGTGCTTCAGGTAGAGGAAGGAGCGCTCTATCCTGCTCTGCACCGGATCGAAGGGAAGGGGTGGATCGAGGCGAGTTGGGGTGTCTCGGAGAACAACCGACGGGCCAAATTCTACGCATTGACCGTCGCCGGCCGTGAAGCTCTGGACGCCCAGGCCCGAAGCTGGAACGAGTACGTGGCCGCGGTGAGCCGGGTCATGGATCCGGCGGAGGAGGCCGGACGATGACGGACCCGCGGCATCGACGCCCTGCCCGCTCACCCCTCGACGGGACGAAGGCCGGCGACCGGATCCGGGACGAAGACATCGACGCGGAGGTCGAAGCCCATCTGGCTCACCGCGTGGACGACCTGGTGGCGGAGGGTCTGTCGCGCGAGGAGGCCGAGGGGGTGGCGCTCGCCGAGTTCGGCGACACCGAGAAGTTCAAGTCAGCCAGCCGTGAGGTGAAGAAGGAGCACGCCCGCCAGGCCGAGCGCTCCGGTGTGGCGGAAGCGACGCGGCAGGACCTGCGCTGGGCTCTTCGGCAGTCGTTGCGTGCGCCGGGCTTCGCGGCCACCGCGGTCCTCACGCTTCTGCTCGGGATCGGCGCCGCCGTGACCATCGCAAGCGTCGTGGGTGCGGTGGTCTTCGAGCCACTGCCCTTCGCCGAGCCCGAGGAGATCGTCTTCCCGGAGATGCTCACGCCGGAGGGCGACCGCTTCTCCGTGTCGGAGGCGGTCTTCCTCGATTGGGGCCGTGAGGTGGCGTCTTTCGACGGCGTGGCCGCTCTGCACCGGCGTGGCGGCACCCTCCGCTCTCCGGGACAGCCGCGGTCGGTCTCGGTGACACGCATCAGTCACAACCTCCTCGGCCTCCTCGGCCTGACGCCCGCCATCGGCCGGCCCTTCGCTCCCGAGGAAGACCGCCCCGCCATGGCCGCGTCAGTGGCCCTGTTGAGCCACGCGGCCTGGACCTCGGACTTCGCCGCCGATCCCTCGGTGGTGGGCTCCATCGTCGATATCGACGGCACCCGCCACGAGGTCGTGGGGGTCATGCCGGCGGCCCTCGAGGTCCTCACCGGTGACACGCCCCTCTTCGTGCCCATGGGGGCAGACCCGGGATTCGATCGGGGCGATCACTACCTCGACGTCGTCGCACGCCTCTCGCCCGGCGCGACCCTGGAAGCGGCCTCCCCCGAGCTCGCTCAGGTGCAGGACCGCTTGAGTCGAATCCACTCCGCCGACCTGGGGTGGGGCACCCACATTCTCTCGGCACGGGAGGTCCTCATCGGCTCCAGCGTGGAGCGGGCGGGACTGATGCTCCTGGCCGCGGCCTTCGTCCTTCTGCTCATGGCGTGCGTGAACGTCTCGAACCTGCTCATGGTCCGAGCCACGATCCGTCGGAGCGAGATGGCCCTGCGGGCCGCACTCGGTGCGAGCCGAGCCCGACTGGTCGGCCAGCTCTTCACCGAGTCCGGCGTTCTGGCGCTCCTGGGAGGATCGCTGGGAATCGTCGCCGCCTACCTCGCCCTGCCGCTGGTGAAGAGTCTGGGCGCGGCGCGCATTCCCCGACTGGACACCGCGACGCTCGATGGGCGTGCCGTGCTCGTGGGCGTGCTGGCGGCAGGGGTGGCGACGCTGGCCTGTGGGTTGGCGCCGGCGGTCCAGCTCCGGAGGGATCGTCTGGGCTCGACCATGAGCAGCGCCCGCGGGCGTGACTCCGACGCCGGTAGACTCCTCCGCTCCTTCTTCGTCGGAGGACAGGTGGCGCTCACCGTGGTGCTCCTCGCCGGCACCGGTCTCCTCCTTCGTTCCTTCGTCGAGCTCAGCCGCATCGATCCCGGCTTCGAGGCCGAGAGCACCGTGGCGTTCTCCATGAACATGCCCGACGGCTCGTGGGACTGGGAGGCTCGCGCCGAGCTCGTGCCCCAGCTTCGGGAGGCCCTGGCCTCCATCCCGGGTGTGGTGGCCGCGGGTGCGACCGCGGTGGAGCCGTTCTCCGGAGTGGCTCTCGCAAACTTCGTGGCGGCCGAGGGAGACGTCCCCGACAGGGCCGCCGACTTCACGCCCATCCACTGGCGCGTGGTCACGCCCGGCTTCTTCGAGGCCATGGGCATGGAGCTTCAAGCCGGTCGCCCATTCTTATCAACCGATGGATGGGATGACGGGACCCCGGTGGTCATCGGCGAGAGCCTCGCCCGAACGCTCTGGAGTGACGCCGACCCCATCGGGCGTCTCCTGGTTTGGGGTGACCCCGACGGTAGCCGGATGACGGTCGTGGGCGTCGTGGAAGACCTCCGAGACGTCGAGCTCGACGAGGTTCCATCGCCCATCGTCTACCGTCCGCATCGGCAGATCCCGTGGGCCGCCATGACCATGGTTCTGCGTCTGGACGGTGTCGGCATCGAGGCCGTCGCTCCTGCGGTCCGGGCGCGCATCGCCGAGTCAGTCCCGGGCCTGCCCATCGGGGAGGTCGTGCCGCTCACGGCCCACCTCGACCGCGCCGTGGCCGAGCCGCGCTTCAACTTGCAGCTCCTGTCGGTATTCGCCGTCATCGGCCTCATCATGGCACTGGTCGGTGTCTACGGCCTGACGGCATTCGACGTCCGGAGGCGCTTCGGGGAGATCGGCATTCGGCTCTCTCTCGGTGCGCGACCCGAATCCATCCAGTCCATGATCCTGCGTCAGCGGATGATCGTGACGATGGTCGGCCTCGTCGTCGGTCTGGCAGCCGCGTGGATCGCCGCCCGAGGGCTCGGAGCACTCCTGTATGAGATCTCGCCCCGAGATCCCTTGACGTGGGTCGGGGTGACCGTCGTGGTTGCCAGCACCAGCCTGGTGGCGACCTACCTGCCGGCTCGCCGAGCGACACGGGTGGATCCTCGCGAGGTGCTCAACGCGGAGTAGCGAAGCAAACCTCGTGAGGCAGGTGTAAAGGGCCAGGAGCGCACTCGGTAGCTATGTAGGGATCTGTCCCGCACGCCTCGCCCATCCAATGGTAAAGAATCGGATGGAGACCCCCGCGGTCAGGGCGCCGCGCTCAACGGATGAGGCCCGCCTCCGTGAGGCGCTCCCTCAGATTCTCGACTCGTCGTGCGTTGGCACCGAGGTCGCCCTCACCCACCCGCGAAGCCGACCGCACGATGAGCTCGCCGTCGACGCCCACCAGCAGCTCCAGGTCGTCGACGAAGC
>JABDLS010000050.1 GCA_013002885.1 Gemmatimonadota bacterium
CTGGGCGATCCCCGGGCGTGGCGCGTTCCAACGACTCGGTGGAGGTCTGATCGGATTGGGAATCCCGGGGATCGGAATGGTCGCCGTGATGGCCCGAGGAGGGAGTCATGGTGCTCCGGGTCCGGAAAAGGGTGAGGGGTTCTTCATCTCGTATTCACAGATGGTTCATGCGATGGAGTGCATCCTACCACGGCTCACGACTCGGAGGACAGATGGCCTTTCAGACCGGCCCCGCTGGCGATGACTCTCCTCACCGGACGTTCGCGCTGGTGCTCGCCGGCGGTGGAGCGAGAGGGTACGCACATGCGGGTGTCCTGCGAGCGCTGGAGAGGTACGGGTATCGCCCCTCCGCATTGGTGGGTGTGTCCATGGGGGCCGTCGTGGGCACCGCCTGGGCTGCGAGAGCCGACTGGTACGAGACGCTTCTGGCTCTGGACACGAACATGTTTCCGGGGCCGGTGAGCGACCAGGAGGCACGTGGATCGTTCGTCACGCGACTGAGAAAGGCATGGTCGTGGGCGAGAACGGCGGAGGATCTCCTGTTTTCGTGGGGGCCCGGTGCCCGCGCTCTCGATGCAGGGCGTGCCTTTCTCGATACTCTGATCGGTGCGCGCCGGCTGGAAGAACTGTCCGTGCCCGTGGCGGTCTGTGCCACCGACCTCCGGTCGGCGGAGCGTGTGGTGTTCCGTGCGGGCGACGCCACGACGGCGGTGTACGCGAGCGCGGCGCTGGCAGGAGTCCTCCCGCCGCTCCCGCACGACCGGGGACTCCTGGCCGACGGAGCGTACGCCGACGTGGCCCCCATCGACGTCGCCAGGACGATGGGGGCTGAATTCGTGCTCGCCGTGGACCCCGGCCAACTCATGCCCGCCCCCGACATCGGGAACGGGTTGCAGGCCGTGCTCCGGGCCACGGAGATCTGCCATCGCAGGCACGCGGATCTGCGATTCGATCAGGCCGACCTCGTGCTTCGCCCCCGCTATCGTCGACCCATCGATACCCTCGAGTTCGAGGCTCGACGGGAATGCGTGGCTGCCGGGATCCGGGAAGTCCGGGCCGTAAGAGCCCGCGTGGCGGCGTTGCTCGGATGAGCTTTGCCGGGCTCAATGACAGCCCCCCGACCGCCCGGAGGACCCATGTTCGCAGCCGCAGTGGGGCCGTGCTTTCCCGGCCGGCCCGGCGGCACGAATGATCAGTCCGAGTAGGGCCAACGCAAGAACCAGCGCACCCCATCCCAATAGAGTCTCCATGGTTCATTTCCTCCCGTTCGAGGATTGGTGTCCGTGCGAGTCGTGATCGGCGAATCGTCGGCGTAACGGAACCGCGAGGTAGCGATGGTGCGTGCCGTGGCTTGCGCCGACAACCGCGTCCAGGAGGTCGGACTGTGGGGGTGCCGAGTCGGCCCGACACCAGATTCGCCCGACCGCCGCCAGCAAGTCGATTTCCACCCGGACGACACCCGGGATCCTGAGGAGCGCGTTCCGCACACGGTTCAGGCACCCCTGGCATCCGAGTCCCGCAAACGCGAACACGTGCTCCCGGACGTTTGCGAGATCGCAATGCGGGACTTTGCCTTCGATCGGCCGTACGGTGCATTCGGACACGTGGTGCACGGATCATCTCCTCGTTCCATTCCCGCTTCCGCACCCTCGGAGGGCCAGCGGGCTCGTCATCGGTCTGAGGAAGGATCGCACGGCCGTGGTGAAGCCGACGTGAACCGACGATGAACGTGGCTTCACGTCGGCGGGGTCGAATCCGTGTCGGCGTTCGGGCCCGTTGAGAAGCGCGGGATGAAGCGCGGTACGCGTCGGGCATAGGCTTCGTAGCCTTCGCCGTGAGCTCGACACACTTCGCGTTCTTCGCGGAGGGCCAGGCGCCCGTACATCCACACCAGGGCCGGGAACATCACGACGGTCAGCAAGGTCGGCCACTGGAGCAGGAAGCCGAACAGCACCAGCACGAACGCAACGTACTGGGGATGACGAATGCGGGAGTACGGTCCCGTCGTGGCCAGGACATCGGCTCGCTGGGCGCGGTAGAGCACGGGCCAGGACCGGGCCAGCAGGACGAATCCCCCGCCGATGAAGAGCATGCTTGCGAGATGAAACGGGCCAAGATGCGGGTTGGCCTGCCACCCGAACATCATCTCCAGGAGGTGGCCCGAATCATGGGCGAACCAATCGATGCCGGGGTAGCGGCTCTGAAGCCATCCCGAAGCGAGGTAGATGGTCAGCGGGAAGCCGTACATCTCGGCGAAGAGGGCGACCAGGAAGGCGCTGAACGCTCCGAACGTACGCCAGTCCCGCCCGCTCCGGGGCCGGAAGAAGCTGAGTCCGAACGCGATGAAGACGACGGAGTTGAGGACGACCAGCGCCCATAGACCGTATGAGGACATTCGTCGGGCTTCCGGGTGGCGGGGAAAGGTCCGTCGTGAGACCGAGGACGGAGAATGGCACGGCAGCCGTGAAGGTCCCGTGAACCGGGAGTGAAGTCTTCTTCAGCCGATTGGAGGCGGGGGGGATGAACAAAGGTTCACTCCGGCTTCAGCGGGACTTCATCCACGGCGTGCCATGATGGGAGCGCGGGACGACCACTCCCCTGAACGAGGGTATCGACCATGGACGGGATCCTGACGCTGGTGTTGTTCCTGGGCATCTGCTTCGGCATGCACTTCTTCATGCACCGGGGGCACGGCGGAGGCCACCAGCACGGAGGTCACGCCCCCGAACCGGAGCGCCGCCGCACCCCACCCGGCGAGCAGGCCGGTGAGCACCGGGAGCACGCGGGGCGCGGCTGCCACTGAGGAACCCGGGAGGACCCGGCCGGCGCGGGAGCGCCCATCTCAGAGCCAGGGCGCGCACACGCCCGCGGCCTGGGCGGCCAGGCGTCGCGCCGGGCCTCGGCCGTGCCAGTCGGCCAGGGTGTACGCTTCGCTGTTCTCGAGGTCCTGGCGGAACAGACGGCGTCGATCGCCGGGCCGAAGCGGGTCGGCTCCGGCGGCCCGTGGTCGCACTCCACTTCGCAGCCGCTGAAGCCCCTCCCCAGGCAGCATTTCCTGAGGACCGTCGCGGCGTCCGACAGACCGTCTTCCGCGCCGCGATCCCTCGGGCGCGTCACTCCCGGTCGCTGCGCACCGGGACGTACCAGTCGGGGTGCTCGCGGAACTTCCGGGCGCAGCGCTCCGAGCAGAAGTGGTACGTTTCATCCTGGAACTCGACCGTCGCTTCGGCGTCTTTCGCCTCGATCTCCATTCCGCACACTTCGTCGTGGAGCTTCATGGCGTCTCCGGTGCTGGGGTGTACATCGTCGGGGTCGTGCGGTGGATCATGACCCCTCCTCCCAAAAGCCGGGTGAAGATCCGATGAAGCG
>JABDLS010000053.1 GCA_013002885.1 Gemmatimonadota bacterium
GCGATGGTGGTGAGGAAGAGGACGGCGGGCACGGGAGCGAAGACGGTGCCGAGCCAGTCCGACGCCCACAGCGTCCCGAAGACCAGAGCCGTCATGTAGGCGAGGTCGTGGAGCTCGATGGCGCCGACGCTGGAGTACAGCATCTGATGGAGGCTCGGGTCGTCGCTGTCTTCCTCTTCGGGTTCGCCGACGCCTGAGGCCGCGGCGTAGTCGGCGGCCTCTTCCAGGTGGGCGTCCTCGAGATGGGCCCCTCCGCGCCCGCCGTTCGACCTGGCGAAGAGCACGGGGACCGTGAGGCAGATGGCCATCCAGATGGCCGTCATGGTGACATCGGCGGCGATGCCCGCCGCGAAGAGCTCCCCGCTGGTGTCGAGGGCAGCGCCGACGGCGGCGAAGTTCACACCCCCTCCGGTGTACGTCGCGGTGTACTGACCGGCCAGCTTCCACGTCTCCGGCCCGATGGCGTCGGCGAGGAGGAGCGCCGCCGCCGAGGCGCCGAGCGCCGACCCCAACCCGCCGATGGTGAACGCGGCGAGCATCTTCGGACCTGCCTTGGCCACCGATTTGATGTCGACGGTGAGGAGGATGAGGATGATGCCCGCGCTCACCGCAGGGCCTCCGAGGAATTCGTACGCAGGCGACTCTCCGGGAATGATGCCCAGGTTGGAGAGGAGCATTCCCAGGAGGATGCCCACCAGCGCCGAGCCCAGGGCGCGGAAGACCTTCGTTCGGATCTCGAGGAGGACGGCAATGGCGACGACGGTCGCCAGGACGAAGAAGACGGCGGTGGGGTTGGTGATCATCGCGCGAAGGTATCACGCGGGTGCTGACGCGCGAGCCTGGCCCGCGTCTGGACGCACGAGGCGCGAGCGGGCATCCTGCCCGAATGGACCCCATCCCACCCATCCCGCTCTCGGCCATCGAGGAGGCTCGGGGCCGCATCGCGCACGCCGCCATCCGCACGCCACTCGTCCCCTTCGATGGCGACAACGGTCCCGGCGAGGTGTGGCTCAAGCTCGAATGCCTCCAGTCCATCGGGTCGTTCAAGATCCGCGGGGCCGCCAACGCCCTCGCCCTGGCACCTCCCGAGGCGCTGGAGGGAGGCGTCTACACGGCCAGCGCGGGCAACATGGCCCAGGGCGTCGCCTTCGCCGCGCGCCAGATGGGCGTCGCGTGCCGGGTCATCGTCCCCGACACGGCGCCCCGAACGAAGATCGAGGCCATCGAAGGGCTGGGAGGCACCGTCGTCCCGCTGCCCTTCGACGCGTGGTGGCGGACGATCATGGAGCACGGGCACCCGAGCGAGTCGGGCTTCTTCGTCCACCCGGTGAGCGACCCTGCGGTCATCGCCGGCAACGGGACGGTGGCGCTCGAGATCCTCGAGGACCTCCCCGACTTCGATGCGGTCTTCGTGCCCTACGGAGGCGGGGGCCTGTCATGCGGGATCGCGTCGGCGCTCGCCGAGAAGGCGCCGGGCGTCCCAGTCCATGCAGTCGAGGTCGAGACGTCGGCGCCCTTCATCGCCTCACTGGAAGCCGGCCGCGCAGTCTCGGTGGATCGGACGCCGAGCTTCGTGGACGGTATCGGAGGCAGCAGCGTGCTGGAGGAGATGTGGCCGCTGGCCGAGTCGCTTCTGGCGGGCTCGAAGGTCGTCAGCCTCGAGGCGGTCTGCGACGGCATCCGCACGCTGGCCACCAGAGCCCACGTCGTCGCCGAGGGCGCGGGTGGCGCAGCGGTGGCTGCGGCGCTGGAGTGGGCAACGGAGAGCGGGGGCACCGCCGTAGCCGTCGTATCGGGTGGCAACATCGACACGGACGTGTTGGCGACCATTCTCGAGGGCGGCGTCCCCCACTCGCCGTGAGTGGGCGGCCCGAGCACCGCGGCCGCGCATCGCCCTAGACGCGACGGGCGTCGCACGGTTCCGGTTGTGGTATCGTTGGAGCGAAATGCCGTGATCACGAGACGAAAGGAGCGCGATGGAGGCCCTTACCGGCGACCTGCTAGCCGCCCTCGCCCGGTCCGCCCCGACGAAGCTGGATCTGACGAGCCCGGCGCAGCGGGAGTCCATCGAAGGCATGGCCGTCGCTCTCGCCGAAACGGCGGACACGCTCGACGGCCTGAGGGAGGTGGCTGCGGCCGTCGCGCACGACGGGGCGCTGCCGATGTCCGTCCGCGTTGCGACCAAGCTCGCTCTGGGCCGGGCGATGCTGGAGGACGTCGACGAGCCGGTTCACGTCTCTGTCGTGATCGCGGTGTACAAGGAGCACCAGCGGATTCTCACCGCCAAGGAGCATCCGGTCGGAGAAGACTTCCTCCGGGAGAAGCTCAGGCAGCTGCGTTGGCTGTTCCGACCGACGCCCCGCCACGATTGGGACCTTACGGTCGTAGACGACGGATGTCCCGAAGGCAGCGGCAGGATCGCACGCCGAATCCTCGACGAGTACGCGCGCCCTGACGAAGAAGTGGAGGTCCTCTTCCTCGAGGATGCGATCCGAGATGGCCTTCCCATCGTCGCGTCCTTGGGATCGACCAAGGAGAGTCAGAAGGGCGGCGCGATCCGCCTCGGGCTGTGGCATTCCACGCGTGCCTCTCGGGTCGGCCACCACGTCGCCGCCTTCTCAGACGCCGACCTCTCCACGCACCTCGCGCAGCTCGGGCTCCTCGTCCGGCCCTTGACCGAGCCCGACCACCATGCCGCGATCGGCTCCCGGCGCGAGGCCCGCTCGGTGGTTGTGAAAGCCAGTAAGAGAGACGCCCGCGGCCGTCTCTTCATCTACCTGTGGAAGCGCTTGATCCCGCAGCTACGGGGGATCGTCGACACACAGTGCGGATTCAAGGCATTCGAGGCGGACCACCTCGCGACCTGGATCGAGGACGTTGAGGAAAGCGGCTTCTCCTTCGACGTCGAGATGCTGGTTCGACTCCAGCTCGTGAGCCCGGGCTCGGCGAAGAAAGTCGCCCTCGCGTGGATCGACTCGGAAGCCGCATCCACCACCGCGGAGCTCGAGCCGTACCTTCCCATGTTGAAGAGGATTGTACGGCTCTACCGAACGGTGCTCCCGCCAACACCGTCGGGAGAGCGCTTCGCGACGTTCATCGAGGGGCTCGACCCGGACACCTTCCGCAGTCTCGCTGCCAACGTCCCGCAGGAGATCGCCGCCAGGGATCCTGCCGACTTCGACGATTTCGCGGGCGTGAGTCCCGAGCAGCTGCGCACCGCGGCTGGCTTCTGAGGCCGCACCACTCCGGCCTACTCCTCGAACTTCCTCACCTTCTTCAGGTGCTCGAACGCCGGCTGCAGCCCGAGCTCGAGATGCTCCTTCGACCAATCCGCCAGGGGTGACGTGACGCCCCACGTCGTCTGCCGGGCGCGACACACCTCGGCGTAGTCGCAGAACTTGCAGTCGTCGGCTTTGTCGGTGGGCACGAAGTGCCCCTTGGCGATGCCGTCGAGCATGAGGGCGACGAGCTCGCCCACCGGTCGCAGACGGTCGCGCTCGTAGACGAAGCGCTGGTTCTGGCCCCGCCGCGTAGGGAAGTGGTACTGGCCGTCGACCACGCGGTTGCCGAGGCGTTCTTCGGCGACGTGGGCGTAGAGCGCGTGCTGCAGGCGCCGCCCGCCGTCGAAGGTGTCCTTGCCGTGGCCGTAGGCGACACCGGTCTTGTAGTCGACGACGTGAAGGCCGTTGAGGTCCTGGTCGACCCGGTCGATGGCGCCGCGCAGCCGCACCGCTCCGCCGTCGAGCTGAAGCGACACCGGCTCATCATCCCCGATACCGAAGGTGTACTCGAGACGGGCGTCCTCGGGTGCGTCCTCGCCGACCATGCGCACGAAGGATCGCACGTCCTCGCGCAGCGCGGCGATCTCGCGATCGAGGGTCCCCTCGCCGGGGCTGGGGACCTCGTGGCGGAGTCGCTCGATGCCTTCGCGGAGTGCGTCCAGGGCGATGACCTCGAAGGCACGATCCAGCGGCTTCACCCCACCACCCTGCGCCGTCCGGAGCGTCTGGTCGTAGACGTGGTGGAGAAGGCTGCCGCGCTGGCGGGCGTCGAGCCACCGGTCGGGATCGTGCTCCGGATCATCCGGGGGATACGCGCGGAGGACGGATCGGTGCAGGTAGCGCAGCGGACACGTGCCGAGGGCCTGGAGCCCACTGGGGGACAGGACGGTCTCGGGGTGGCGGCGCGGATCGAAGACGTCTCGGGGCTCGATGACGCCGTGCACCGCGGTGGGGACACCGTCGCGCCGGGCCGCCACGACGTCGAGGCCGCGGTCCAGCGCGGGGAACGCGGCTCGTACCGCGCCGCGCCCGGAGCGGAGGACGGCCCCGGAGCCCAAGGCGGCCATCCAGACGTCGTCGCCGTCGATGGCGGGTCGGTCGGTGGGGGGGATGGCGCTCACGACCCGACCCATGCGCTCGTGGAGGTCGGAGAAGGTCAGCTCCCCGTCACGCTCGGTGAGGCGGAGGGCCTGAAGGAGCACGGACGACGGTCCCACCGTCCGCGCTTCGGTGGGCTGCCAGGAGCGGTAGCTCATGGTGACCGGGCCCCGCAGCCGGGCGACGAGCGCCGCGAACCGGAAGATGCGCTCCCGGAGCACCTGGTCCGAGGTGGGGAGGTCGGCGCCCAGCACCCTCCGGTCGCTGTCGAGGAGGACCGGGTCCTGACCTCCCGTGCCTGGCACCAGATCGGCGTCGAGGCCCACCAGGAAGACGGCCTCCCGACCCGTGTAGCCGCCGTGCTCGAGATCGCTCATGTGCAGCGATCCGCCCGTGGACGACCAGGGAGCACCGGCGCCGTCGGGGTCTTCGCCGTGGAGCTCGGGGCGGACGCGGATGTCCAGGTGACGACGGACGATGGAGACGCACGAGCGGAAGTCCGTCCGCCGCTTCAACGTCGCCTCGATGCGCTCGAGAATCCGTCCGATCTCGTCGCGGGCGTGGCGGTCGGGTCCTCGCCCCCGGGGGACGCGTCGGAGAAAGGCCTGGAGTCCGCGGGCGAGTTCGGACGGCGAGACCGACTCGCCGCCCACGCCCATCCGGTCCGGCACCGACGGGGTCGCCTTCAACGCCGAGAAGAGAATGGACTTGAGCGCCTCCAGCTCCCCGCGGGTGCGCTCCCGGCGCTTCTCGAACACGGATTCCGACTCGCGGCTACGGCGCTCCATCGCGTCCACGCCGGCCAGCGCTTCCCGGATCTGGGCCCTGTAGCGCTTGCGGCCCCACCCGATGCGCAGGCTACGGAAGCGGCGAGCGAGGACCGCCGGAGCGTGTCGTCCCCGCGACTTCGGGGCGCGCAGGTCGCCGGCCTCCAGGAGCCGGCGGATGGGATCGGCCTGAAAGCCCTCCTCGATCCAGTCCAGGTACGCCTGGACCACACGCCCCGTCCGGGTGCGCGCCACCGGAAGGCCCACCGCGTACGTCACCGGAATCCCCAAGCGGGTAGCCAGCGCGTGGAGCCCCGAGCCGTACGCCGCCGGATCGGGCGTCACGATCTCGACCTGGTCCCAGCGCAGCCCCCGGTCCACCGCGCGGCGAAGGACCTCTCGGAGCTCGGCATCGACGGAAGCCGCGTGGAAGAAGTCGATGTCCAGGACGTCGGGTGTCCGCGCGTCGCCACCCGCCCCGTCCGCACCGTTCGTCGCCTCCGCGAGGTCATCGACAGAGTGCAGATAGGAGCCCGGAGACGGGTCGCCCGTCTTGCACCAGAGCATGGCTGCCGGGACGTCCGGCCCCAGGACCGCGTCCGTCTCCAGCACCTTCGCGCCCCGGGCGCCCAGGGCCGCGATGAGCCGCCCCGTCAGGCCTCGGGTGTTGAGCCCCGGCACCAGATGGATGGCGTCGGCGTCCAGCGTCGGCGGCAGCGAGTTGCCCGCCTCGTCCAG
>JABDLS010000073.1 GCA_013002885.1 Gemmatimonadota bacterium
ATGCCGAGCGGCTCGTTGACCTCCCAGTGGCCGCGCGTGAAGTCCGGGATCTCGATCGATTTGGCCTTGCTCGCCACCGACTTCTCGCTGATCTCGATCACCGCGGAGAGCGCGGCGGCGTCGTAGACGTTCATGTCGGTGGGGAGGCCCTCGCGGAGGCATTTCACCAGGCGGTAGTCCTCGATGAAGTCCATTCCGCCGTGGCCCGCGCCCTCCGACATCTCCTCCAGATCCTTCCAGAGCGGATGGTCGAACTCGGCCAGGACGTCGGCGTAGTCCTCCCACCGGTGAGCGGGGGAACGGCCCTCGATGTGGAGGCGGTTGGGGTAGCCCTGGAAGAGACCCTTCGAGCCCTGGAGCATGTGGATCCGGGAATAGGGCCTGGGCAGATTCGTGTCGTGCACCACGTAGATCGTACGCCCCCGCGACGTCTTGATTAGGCTCGCGTTTACGTCGCCGAGGGTGAAGGTCTCGTCGCGCCTGGGGTCGCCCTCCGGGAAGTTCTCCCGGGCGTAGTCCGAGAGTCCGCGGCTCGGTGAACTCATCGAGACGAGGTAGTTGAACTGGTCGCCACGGTTGATGTCCATGCAGTTCGCGATGGGGCCCAATCCATGGGTCGGGTACAGGTTGCCGTTGCGCTCCCGGGAGTGTGCACGACGCCAGAGGCCCTCGTTGGTGTCCCCGAACTTGATCGCCCGCAGGTCGTGGTTGTAGCCGCATTCGGCGTGGAGCAGGTCTCCGAGCAGGCCCTGCCGGACGATGTTGAAGACCATCATCTCGGGCCGGTCGTAGTTGCAGTTCTCCATCATGACGCAGTGCTTCTGCTGCGTCTCCGCGACCTCGACGAGTCGCCAGCAGTCCTCGAGCGTATAGGCCGCGGGCACCTCGGTGGCGGCATGTTTGCCGTTCTCCATCGCGGCGACGCAGACGGGGACGTGCCAGCGCCACGGGGTCGCCGTGAAGACGAGATCGAGGTCCTCGGTCTCGCACAGCCGAACGAAATCGGTCTCTCCCTGCCCATACAGGGTCGGTCGAGGGTGTCCGGCGGCCTCGACCCACCCGGCCACCTCCTCCATGCGCGGCACGTCGATGTCGCACAGCGCCCGAATCTCCACTCCGTCGATGCCGAGGAAGTTGCGCACGTGCCCACCGCCCTGGAGTCCCACCCCCACGAATCCGATCCGGACCGTCTCCATCGGGGCGACGCTGAACGGTTCGGGCGGTGCCGCGGAGGCGAGACCCGGGGGAGGTGCCGCCGACGGCGTGGCGTCGGAGGTCTGACTCGATGCACCGGACTCCGAAGCGGGCGCACACCCGGACAGACCGCCCATTGCTGCGCCCCCGATCCCCAACGCACCCAGCTTCAGGAGTTCGCGTCGGTCGAGGGAAGCTGAATCGGACGAATCGACGGGCTTGCTCACGTGGGGTACTCCGGAGAGGTGTGGGGTCGACGGCTCAGCTTGGCTCGGAGACCTCCGCCCCGTCAATCCCGCGTCCCGTTAATCCCAGGTATTTCGCCGATCTCAGGCCCGTCGATCCCGGGCCCGCTCAATCCCGGGGCAGGGGCACGCCGAGCGTGTCGTTGTGGTAGCTGAGGAGCGAACGCAGGTAGGGGCCGATCGAATCGACTCCTTCGAATCCCGCGGCGCGGGCCGCCCGATCCTGGCGCGCTGCCGGGATCGACGCTCCGGCCGCCGCGAAGCTCGACAGACTTTCGTGGAAACCGATCGTCATCGCGTCCCAGTTCGACCCTCCCTCACGAACGAAGAGCAGATTCTGCTGCCGGTCGAGCTCGGCGTAGTAGCGGTTCTCCATGCGTCGCTGTTCGAGCAGGTCCTCTCTCAGACCCGGAAGTCCGGCGAACATCTCGACGTGGAAGAGCGCCATGCCCGAGAAGCGTCGCGCCATTTCGTCGAGAGGCACCGACGTCGCCGTCCACTCCTCACGGTACGAGGTCGCCGCCTCGAGGCGGCTGCGCACCTCCTGCCCCCTGTCCGATCCCCACACCTGCGAACGGCGTTCTGTTCGAGCCGATGCGTGGTACTCGGGCCGGCCCTCCATCGGGAGGATCAGCATGAAGTCCCAGTGGTCTCCCTGCGAATGCCGAATGCGAAACGATGCTTCGTCGCCCGCCTCCTCTCGCAGGTCGTCGGCCTCGGCGAGGGCCTCGATGAGGTCGTTGAACGCCCCCGGCGCGGCCCTGAGCAGCACCACCGAGTAGAGGTAGTCGCCCTCCGTGGGTGCCTGGGCGGCGAGGGGCAACGAGATCGCCGCGAAGAGACAGGCGAGCCAGAAGCGCCGCGCGCTCATGGCCAGAACCGTACGCATGTGGGATCCATCCATTCGTAGACGAAGCGGTCGGTGGCCCTGGATTCGTTGAGTGACATGGGCTTCTCGGGACGGTGCATCGGGCTGGAAGCAGCATTGTGGGTCGTCGAGCAACCGTTCGCCAGCGGTCGGGCCGCGGCGGAAAGGCTCGGTCTCTCCGTGTCGGACTGCGGCGCAGCCACGATGTCCTTGCCCGTTCGGGACTGTCGGCTCCATCGTGCGATCATGGTCCCGGTAGCCTCCGCTCACTCGGTGTCGGCCGCAGAGTCGTCTCCCGCGCACTCGTGGTCAGCTCCCCGCGCGCAGGGGCCTTCTTCCACGCCGTGTGTCGCGCAGGCGCCGACCTCAGGGCTTCCTCGGTTCGCGTCGGCGCTCGTCGCCATCGGCGTGCTGAGTGGTTGTGCCTCTCTCTTCCGGTCGGAGCCCCCGCCCATTCTCGACGGTACGTGGGACATGTTCGCCACGGTCCAGGGTCGCAACTACGCGGGACTGCTCACCTTCTCCCCGAGCGGGCTGGTCGTATGGGACGGCGACCGTGGCGAGCGCAATCTCTGCGAGGCCGTGCCCCATCAGTCCGGCGGCGGATACCGGGTGACGTGCCCGCTCCTGATGGACATCGTGCCAACCGACGACGGCGACCTCGTGGCGACGGTCTACGAGGAGAGCCGGCGCGAGTCGGCCTACCGCCATTGCCTGAGACGAGAAGAACGCGCGGCGCGCATGGTCTGTGTGGAGTGGGAGGTCACGCCGATCGAAGAAACGGTGCGCGTGCCGAAGCGGATCGTATTGAGCGCAAAGGAAGGCGCAGAGATTCGGCGCCGGGGTGGCTCGGGACCGAGTTCGAATCTCGAGGGGGACCCAGGCCGTACGTGGGAGCGGGTGCCTCCACCGCCCACCATTCCATCTGGAGACGTTCGTTGATCAAGCCCTCGTTTCGGACCCTGTTCCTCGGCCTCGCCTTCGTCTCGCTTCCCCTGGGGATTCGCGCCCAGGCCGTCGCCATTGATCGGGGCGAGCTTCGCTCCGGGTCGCTCGCGACGGGGGATACCGCGCGCTTCACCTTCGTCGCCGGCGACGATTTTCTTCTCTACGGCGAGGTGAACCAGATCAGCGTCGACGTGGCGGTGACGCTCACCGACGAGGACGGCCGCCGGGTCGGTCCGGAGTGGGACAGTCCGGCCCGCGGGCCGGAGGCCTTCTCCACCACGCTGCGGACCGCCGGGACCTACACCCTCCACATCGCTCCCTTCGAGGACGAGGAAGGTGACTTCGAGGTGCGGATCCTGCAGCTGGAGAAACGCGCCGATGATCCGGAAGACCTCGCCGA
>JABDLS010000085.1 GCA_013002885.1 Gemmatimonadota bacterium
GCTCCCTCTCCGCAGGATAGAAAGGCAGGAGCAGGTTGAACGTCTGGTCGCTCATCACCATGAGCTCGGGGTCGGCCGCGGGATCGAGCTCCGGAAGCATGGCCTGCAGGTAGGGTTGCCTCAGGACGCGTTCGGGGGGAGCCCAACGAGCTCGATCGGCGCCGATGAGCGTGCCGATGGGGCCACCGAGAAGCACTAGCCCGACGAGTCCCAGGAAGACCGGGCGACGAGTGGTCCCTGAACCGCTTTCCAGGAGCGTGGCGAGGAACCATCCGAGCACGGGGACAATGAACACGGTCACCCACGCTGCATGCCGTGTCGAGCCGAAGGGGTAGTAGCCCAGTGCGGCGGCGAACATGGCGACCCAGACCGCACCCCCACCGACGGCGAGGACCCGGAGGTCCCGCCGGTAGACTGCGAGTCCCCCAGCGGCCAAGAGAAGGAGGGCCAGGGGGCCCCGGAGCCAGACGCCCGCGAGGTGGTGTTGAAACCCCAGGAGGCTCATCCATACATCGGACGGTCCGTCGATCATGAAGGGGAGCAGCCAGCCGCCCAGAGCTTGGTCCGCGAGATTGCTGCCCGAGAGCTGCCGAATGTGGGAGAAGTAGAGTCCGGCGAGGAGACCGGCTGGCAGGAGATGCCATGCGGCGAGACGGCGCCACTCTGGGCTCCCGTAGCCTCGTCTCACGCCGTCCAAAAGCACTACGAGACCGAAAACCCCCAGCGCCAAGACTGAGCTGTAGTGGGTGAGGAGTGCGAGACAGGTTAGGGCTAGGTACCCGGTGAGGCGCCGCCACGACGGCACCTGGAGATAGGCCAAAAGGCAGAAAAGAGCCCAGGCGAGAAGCGCCGTCTGGAAAGCATATGGCCTCATCACCTGGGACATCTGCAGCGGCACCGGGGCAAAGGCCAGGATGAAGCCGGCAATGAACCCAGCAGCGACGATCCGGGTCTGTGAGGAGTCGGTCTCCTGCCCCGTGTCCGCCAATCGCCGTGCGACGGCCCAGGTGCCGATGATGCCCAGGGCTCCGCAGAGCACGGAAAAGGCTCGCAGGAAAGTGAAGTCCCTCGTCAGGCTGCCGAGCCCCCGAAGGAGGACGTAATAGAGAGGCGGGTGTGCGTTGTCGAGAACTTCCTCCCAGAAACTCCCGAGACTCTCCCGAGTTATAAGGGAGTAGTAGATCCCCTCGTCGGGGTTCAGCCACCACTCGGAAAGCCCCGACAATCGGAGGAATATGGCGGCCGCTACCAGGGCTGTGATGCCGCGGTATCGCCGCAGGAGTTCGAGCGGCGCGCTTGTGGAGGAGTTCACGTCGCGGAAGGTAAGTCGCGGCCGACAGCGAGGTCCAGAAATATCGTGACAACGGCAGCCGCGGGTCGCCCGACCGATGCCGTCCCTGCCGAGCGGCCCCGGTCGGACCTCTTGGCTCCGCCCGATGATGGGAACAAGTTGCTGCCATGGCTTCTTCGCCGACGACATCGGAGGTCCAGGCCCTCACCGGCGACGAACTCGCCCGAGGGCTGAATGTCGCCCGCACCCAGCGAGTGGCGGTCTTCGTGGTCGCCTACAACGCCGAGGCCCATATCCGCCGTACTCTCCGGCGGATCCCCGCCGAGCTAATGGAGGCGTTGACGAGCATCTATGTCATCGACGACTCCAGCGTCGATGAAACGACCTCGTTGGCTCGCTCCCTCGGAGAGGAGATCCCCGTCCTCGAGGTCTTCCGGACACCCCACAACCAGGGCTACGGAGGAAACCAGAAGCTCGGATACCAGTACGCTTCGCGAAGGGGCTTCGACGTCGTGGTTCTACTCCACGGAGACGGTCAGTACGCACCCGAGTTTCTGCCGCGGATTCTGGCCCCGTTCGACGATCCCGAAACGGCTGCGGTCTTCGGTTCGCGAATGATGGTCCCGGGCGCTGCCCGCCGAGGCGGCATGCCCCTCTACAAGTACGTGGGCAATCGCATCCTGACGATGGCGGAGAACCGGCTTCTCGATGCAGATCTCTCCGAGTTCCACTCGGGCTACCGCGCGTATCGGGTGTCTGCGCTCGAGCAGGTGCCCTTTCAGTACAACACCGACGACTTCCACTTCGACACCGAAATCATCATCCAACTCCTGGCCAAGGAGATGAAGATCGTCGAGGTGCCCATCCCCACGTACTACGGCGACGAGATCTGCCACGTCGAGGGGATCCCGTACGCTGCCCATTGCATGAGCACCGTGCTGCGGTCCAAGGCGAACCGGTTTCACCTCGTGTACCACCCCAAGTTCGACGTCTTCGGGGGCGACGAGTATGTCTTCAAGGAGGCGCCCAACACGGTTCACCAGCATGTGCTGACGAGGGCATGGCTCGACGAGGGACGCGTTCTGGAGTTGGGCGCCGGACACGGGGAGGTGGGGCGCCGGCTACATCGGGGGGGGCTGGACGTGGTGGCGGTGGACCTCGAACGGCCGGAGCGGGAGTACCCCTTCCCCTACCTCGAGGCGAACCTCGACGAACCCTTCGCAGACGAGACCGTAGAGGCCATGGGAGGACCGGCGGATGCCGTCGTCGCTCTGGACGTCATCGAGCATCTGTCCCGACCCGAAAGGAGCCTGAGGGAGATCCGCCGCGCCATGGCGCCCGGAGGGAAGCTGGTGGCGAGCACCGGAAACGTCGCGTATGTGCTGGTGCGGCTCATGCTCGCAATGGGTCAGTTCAACTACGGCACGAAGGGCATCCTGGACCTCACCCACACCCGCCTTTTCACCGTCCGCTCCTTTTGCCGGACCCTCGAAGGCGAGGGCTTCCGCGTCGACTCGGTCCGAGGCTTCGGGCCGCCCATCCAGGACATGGTCGGCCGGTCAGGCATGCTTCGGATGGTCGACGGTGTCGCCGGCTGGCTCGCCCGTGTTTGGCCCAGCCTCTTCGCCTACCAGATCCTGGTGGAGGCGACGCGCCTCGACGATGTGGACACGCTCCTCGACCGGACCCTCGAGTCGGGTAGCGACGAGCAGGAGGCTATTTCGGCGGGATAGGCTCAGCCCCCGAGTCGGTCGTCGCCAGGTGGACTCGCCGCTAACGGTGTCCGTCACCTTTCTCGTTCGCATCACCCTCCTTCTTCTTGAACACCCTCGGTGCGTACTCCCTCAGGTGCCGTGCCTTGTCCAACTGAGGCACACCGTCGGTCATCCATGTCGGAGCGGGCTCACCCCGCAGATGATGTCCGAAGAAGTCCTGCAATCGGTACTGGAAATCGATGCGGTTCTGGAGCTTGCTCAACCCGTGGCCCTCGTCGGGATAGGAGAGCCAGATGATGGGTTTTCCGAGGAAGCGGAGGGCGTTGTACCACTCGAGACCCTGTTCCCAGTTCACCGTGGGATCCGATTCCCCGTGGAGGTAGAGGACCGGCGTGTTCATGGTCTCCACGCCGGAAATGGGTGACTGGTCCCAGTAGAGATCGAAGTCGGAGTACGGATCGGTGGCGTAGCGGCCCTGCCCGTAGATGTCGTAGCTGTGGTTGTTCTGTCCGCTGCCCACGAAGAGTTGGTTGAACTCGCTAACCAGGTTGATGGGTGCCGCGCCGTGGGCCACGGCGGCGAACATGTCCGATCGGGTGGCGATGTAGGCTCCGCCGCCGCCAGAGTAGGAGTGCCCGCTGAGGCCGATGGCGTCGGGATCGGCGTACCCCATCTCGATGACCTTCCGAGTGGCGGCCTCCACAGCCTCGAGCATGTCGGAGTGGGAGCTCCCGATGCGGAAGTGGACGTCGGGCTGCATGAGGAGGTATCCACGACTCACCACCCCGGCGAAGTTGGGCTGATGTCGGTAGATGGGTGTCGGGTAGGCGTGGAGGTCCTGGGAATACTGCTCGTAGAAGCGGACGATCATGGGGAGGCGATCGCCGGGCTGGTAGGTCTCGGGAATGGCGAGCGTCCCCTGGAGGGAGATGCCGTCGTCGGTGGCGTAGTCGAACAGGATCCGGCTGCCCCAGAGGTATTCGTCCTGTTGGGGATTGGCGATGGTCACGCGGCTGCGGTCGCGAAAGCCGCCGTCTGCGACCCAGAGATCCGGAAACTCCTGCCACGACTCAACCGTGAAGAGGTAGCGGTCGGCCTCCTCTGCCTTGGAGGGGCGACTGAACCGGCGATCCTCGTAGGTGAGCTCGTTGAGCTCGTCCCCGTCGAGCTCGAAGAAGCCGGCGCGTTTGGTGAACTGGCCGAAGGCCTCGAAGAGGACAGGCTCGCTCAGGTCGATGAAGTCTTCATCGGGGTCGGTATCGACGCGTCGGAGCCGGATCTCGTTCTCGGCTCCATAGCCCTTGGTCAACACCGTGGCCGTGCTGCCGTCGAGGGGCTGGAGCCATGCGTCGAAGCGATCATAGAGAACGACCGATTGGCCATCGGCGGTCCATCCGGCGACACCGTGGGGCGGCTTCTCGCCGAAGCGATCGTACTCGAGGTCGGTGAAGTCGACGGGCGCCGATTGGGTGAGATTCACGTGTCGGTCGTCATCGATGCGGTAGTTCCACACGTCGCCGTCCTTCCAGTAGAGGAAGTGCTCGCTATCCGGCGAGAGACCGAGGGTCCGGAGGTGACCTTCCAGGACGGGCGTGCGCTCGCCCGTCTGGGTGTCGATCCGGTAGTAGTCGGCATAGTCGGGCTTCCAGTCGGAGACGTAGGGGCGGTCGTCTTGACCGATGCCCCATTCACCATCCTCCGTGACCTGAACCGTCCGCGTCCTTTCGTCGGCGAGATGCACGAGGCTCCCGTCGTCCAGGTGGACGGCGGCGACGTACGTCCGGTCACGGTCGTTGGACAGTTGGCGTTGCTGCTGTGACTGGATTCGGTCGTCTTGCCAGTGCCAGATGTTGACGTCCGCCAGAGGCAGTGCGTCGTCGGGCCACTCCTCCAGTTCGTCTTCTTGCGGTTTGGTCCCGACGAAAAGGGTGGACGCGTCGGCGTCGAAGACGAGCCGGCCCCTCTCGCTCATCACCCACCCGTCGTGAAGGCCATCGGTCCCTGGCAGCACCTCGTACCGAGCCGGTGCCGTGCCGGTACCGAGCCCAGCGAACGCCAACAGCCGGTTCTCTCGCTCGATCTTTCCGTCGGGCGTCGAGCCACGGAGAACCGCCAACGACTGTCCGTTCTCGGACCAGGTGAGGCGGGCATACCGGTCGCCCGAGTTGTCGAGGGCACGACGCGCTCCAGTAGCCAGGTCCATGAGGTAGAGCCCGTTCCCGTCACCTCCGGCGGCGTCGATGGTGTAGGCGAAGTGTGTGCCTTCCTCGTTGAAGGCGAGCTCGTCTACACTGCCGATGAGCTCCTCGTATCCGGCTTCGAGGTGTCGGAGGATCAGGTCGGTGCCGTCATGGTCCGCGTCGCTGTCGCCCCGCTTCTTCACCCAGAAGTGACGCCCGGTCTCGGAGAAGCCGAAACCGTCCGCGTCATCCCAGCCCAGGGTGTCGCCCGTCTCAAGGTCCAGGAGGCCTGCCCGCCGCGGTACCCGATCTCCTTCTCGTTCCAGGGCCTCCACCTCCTCGAAGGATGGGACGAGGGCGTAGGCCAACCAACGGCTGTCAGCGGAGATCTGCGGATCCGAGGCCCGGGCGACGGTTTGAGCTCGGCTGCCCTCCACGGTCCGCACGTGGACCGTGTCGTCACCCCGTACACGGCTGTATGTCCAGGCGACCCATCGACCGTCGTCGGAGATGCTCTCGTCGTCGATCGTGCGCCAGAGGCGGTAGTCGGCGATCTCGAGTGGCCGCTTGCCGGCGGTGGCGGTGGCCGAGGCTGCCGAGGGAGCTGTCGCGGTGGCCTGTCCGGCGAGGCTGGTCGGGGCCGTGACGACCATGGCGAGGGCCGCGGCGACCGCAATGGCGCCAACGAGCGCTCTGCCGGACCGGGGATGGAAAGCGGCGACGGATGGAGAACAGTTCATGACGTGTGCCGGGTCGTCGGGGTGTTCGAGGGGAGCGCTTACCGTAGCCGGGCTCGGCGGTGGCGACCAGACCCAGGCGGGACCGCCCCGGACCGACCTCGGTTCGCAGCTGCACCCCGGCGTCGAGCCGCAGGAGGAGGACCAGGCAGGCACTTAACGCGGGCCCTCGGGGCTGCGTCCCTATTCACGTAGATGTTGATTGCAGGAAACCAGCTTCAGGAGACGTACATGTCCCGCTTTGCCCTTCCCGCCCTACCAGCGGTCGTCCTCCTCGCTATCGCAGCGCTTTCTGCCGCCCCGGCCCACGCCCAGGTGGTCGGGACCTGGGAGATCTCCGTGGAGGGTCCGCGCGGCGCTCGCACCGTGACCGTCGCCCTCGCACAGGAAGGTGATGCCCTGTCAGGGGTCATGACCATGGAGCGTCGAGGCCCGCGAGGTGGTGGCGGCGCCATGGAAGTCGCCATCGAAGAGGGCACCGTGGACGGCGATTCGTTCACCTTCGTGGCCGTCCTGGAGATGCGTGGCAACACGATCCGGCAGATCCACCGCGGGACGGTAGATGGCGATGAGATGTCGGGTGTCGTCGAGACCCCACGGGGTGAACAGCCCTTCACGGGCAGGCGCGTGTCCTCCGACGGGGCGCCGTAGGGTCTGGCGCCGGGGCGCGCCGGCTTTCACGAGCCGAGCGCGGATGCGCCCGGGGGCCGAGGGCGCGTTGCCCTCGACCCGGTCGGCGGGCACATTCCATTGCCGGGGCGGGACCCACTGGTCCTGCCCCTGTTTCGTTTCTTCGGTCCTCGCGGAGGTCCCTCTCGATGCGCTTTTCGTCCGCCTTCGTCGCCGCCGCCGGCCTGGTCGTTCTTTTCCTACCGGCAAACGGCTCGGCCCAGGCCACCCGGTCTCAGCTCACGACGCAGGACTATCAACGTGCCGAACGCTTCCTCGGCGACCACACCGACCCACTCGTCTACGGCGCGAACGTGCGCCCGGGGTGGCTGGACGACGGGACGTTCTGGTACGCCAACGACATCCCCGGAGGTACCGAGTACCTGCTGGTCGATCCGGGAGCGAGGCGGCAGGGAAGGGCGTTCGACCATCAGCGGATGGCTCAGGCCATGTCGGTGGTTCTTGGAACGGCCGTCGACCCTCTCGAGCTACCGATCCGGGATCTCACCTTCGAGGGACACACGGTCGTCGTCGGCGTGACGACTCGGCCGCTCCTTCTCGAGTGCGAACTGACCGACTACACCTGCAACGCGTCGCACTCCGCGCTGTCGCCTCTCAACTCCGGTGAGGTGCCCTCGCCCGATGGGGCCCTGGCCGTGTTCATTCGTGGCCATGACCTCTGGGCGCGGGACCGGAGAACGGGCGAGGAGACGCGGCTGACGGACGACGGTGTGGAGGATTTCGGCTACGGGACAAACAACGCGGGGTGGGTCCGCCGTGACCGGCCGGTGGTGGCCTGGTCTCCGGATTCGCGGAAGATCGCGACGTTCCAGCACGATGGCCGGGGGGTCGGGATGATGTACCTGGCCAGCACCAGGGTCGGCCATCCGGAGTTGGACGCTTGGCGTTATCCCCTCCCGGAGGACTCGGTGATCTTCCGGATCCACCGGGTGGTCGTCGACCTCGACAGGCCCGACGGCGATAAGGTCGTCCGATTGGACATGGAGCCCGACCAGCATCGATCGACGTGCAGCGACCACGTCGAGTGCGGTGGTCGACTCGGCGATCTGGAGTGGAGCGACGACAGCTCGGAGTTCGCCTTCGTTTCGAGCTCGCGGGACCACAAGGTCGCCCAGGTGCGCATCGCCGACGCATCCACCGGGGAGGTTCGTGACGTCTTCCGTGAGGTGGAGGAGACCTTCTACGAATCGCAGAGCGGATGGCGGTATCTGGCATCGTCCGACGAGATCCTCTGGTTCTCCCAGCGCGACGACTGGGGCAATCTCTTCCTCTACGACTCCGAGTCGGGTGAGGCGAAGCGGAAGGTGACAGAGGGTGACTGGAACGTCCTCGACATCCGGGTCGTCGACGAGGGCGGCCGATCGGTCACCTTCATGGGCAACGAGCGCGAAGCTGGAGATCCCTACTTCCAATACCTCTACCGCGTCGACCTGGATGACGGTGACGTGACACTCCTGACTCCGGACAGCGCCAACCACGTCATCTCCATCTCGCCCGACGGCGAGTACATCGTCGACTCCTACTCCACCCCGGTGATTCCCCCGGTGACGGTGCTCAGGAATCGGGATGGCGAAGTTCTCATGACGCTCCAGGAGGCCGACATCAGCCAGCTGGTGGCGTCGGGCTGGCAGCCACCCATGCCTTTCAGCGTCAAGGCGCGAGACGGGGAGACCGACCTCCACGGCCTTCTCTTCAGGCCTACGGCCTTCGACCCCAGCGGGTCGTATCCCGTGGTGAACTACCTCTACCCCGGTCCCCAGAGCGGCTCGGTGGGATCCAGGAGTTTCCGGGCGTCACACCGGGACCTGCAATCCATCGCCGAACTCGGATTCGTGGTCATCGAGCTTGACGCCATGGGCACGCCCATGCGCTCGAAGACCTTCCACGAGGCGTACTACGGCAACATGGGTGACAACGGTCTCCCGGATCAGATCACCGGCATTCAGCAGCTCGCCGAGCGACATCCGTGGATCGACGTCGAACGGGTGGGGATCTTCGGCCACTCCGGCGGCGGGTTCGCGTCCACCGCCGGCATCCTGCGGTACCCGGACTTCTACGACGTGGCCGTGTCCCAGGCCGGAAACCACGACAACCGGAACTACGAGGACGACTGGGGCGAGAAGTGGCAGGGCCTCCTCGAGGTCTATCCCGATGGGACGACGAACTACGACAACCAGGCGAACCAGCTCGTCGCCGAGAACCTCGAGGGCAAGCTCCTCATCGCCCACGGCACGCTGGACACCAACGTGCCCCACTCCAACACGCTTCTGGTAGTGGACGCCCTCATCGCCGCCAACAAGGACTTCGACCTTCTCATGATGCCGAATCGGGGTCATGGATTCGGCAACGAACCGTACATGATGAGGAGGCGCTGGGACTACTTCGTACGGCACCTCCTGGGAGCCGAACCACCGCGTGAGTATCAAATTGGGCGGTTGGAGCGTCCTATAGGTTAGAGAGCGGTCACCGGTTCTCGTTTACGAGCCGGCTACCGCTAGGATGGCTGCCAAGGCAGGCGGCCCGGATGATGGACTCCGCTGAGAACGCGACGAGACGAGCGATGCTGAGAAAGACGGCCGTTTGGATGATTCTGCTGTGCGCCGGGGCGGCGTGCACGGACGCCGGTCCGTCGGAGCCCGACGACTCCATCGGGCTCCAGGCCCATGTCTACATCAGCTCGGCTCTGGACATCATGGAATTCAATTCCGTCCGCCGGTATGAGATCGACTGGACGGCCTTCCGCGAAGAGACCTTCGCCGAGGCGGCGGGAATCATGACCATCCCGGAAACCTATCCGGTCATCGTCTCGGCCCTGGAGCGCATCGGCGATGGCCACAGCTTCTTCCAGGAGCCCATCGCATCGGCGCCCCCGGCGGCGGGAAACGCACCTTCTGCGGCACTGGTCGACGGCGTCGGCTATCTCGATGTGCCCGCATTCTCAGGAGGCGGTGAGGATGGTGATTCACTGGCACTCCTGTACCACGGGCTCATCGAGGGTGTCGATACGATGGCCGTTCAGGCGTGCCGCTGGGTCGTCGATCTGCGGGGCAACACGGGGGGCAACATGTGGCCGATGATCGCCGGAGTGGGGCCGATCCTCGGGGAGGACACCGTGGGCTTCTTCGTCGATCCGGATTCGGTCTTCCGCTCGTGGACCTACTACGAGGGCGAGGCCCGCATCAACGACGCTCCGGTGAACGCCGCGATACCGCCCTACGAACCCCAGTCGATGGCCCCCCACGTGGCTGTCCTGACCGACAGTCTCACCGCGAGCTCCGGCGAGGCCGTCGCCGTGGCGTTTCGCGGGCGGGACGGAGCACGCTCATTCGGCCAGCCGACCTGGGGGCTCTCCACCGCAAACGCTCCGTTCCTCCTGGATGACGGCGCCGTCATCTTCCTCACCGTCTCGACCATGGTCGATCGGGCCGGCGTCGTGTATGGCGGCGAGCTCGCTCCCGACGAACCCGTGGTGGGCGAAAAGACGGGCGACCCACAGACCGATGAGGTTCTGGAGGCCGCCCTGACCTGGCTTTCCACCCAGAGCTGCGCCTGACCCGATCTACTCGTCGCCGCTGACGGTCACTTTCTCCATGACCACGTCCTCACGAGGACGATCGCCGTGGTCGGTGTCGATGCCGCCGATGGCTTTGACGACGTCCATGCCCTCGGTGACCTTCCCGAAGATGGCGTGCTTGCCGTCGAGCCAGGGAGTTGCCGCCAGCGTAATGAAGAACTGGGAGCCGCCGCTGTTGGGCCCGGCGTTGGCCATGGAGAAGGTTCCCGCCTCGGTGTGGGCGAGGCCGTCGGCGAACTCATCCTTGATGGTGTAGCCGGGGCCGCCTCGCCCGGTGCCCGTAGGGTCACCGCCCTGAATCATGAAGCCCTCGATGACGCGGTGGAAGATCACGCCGTCATAGTACCCGTCCTTGGCGAGCTTTATGAAGTTGCCGGCGGTCTCGGGGGCACGGTCCATGTACATTTCCGCTTCGATGGTGCCGTGATTGGTCTCGATGGTGACCGTGGGGTTTGCCATGCTGGTTCCCTGGGGTTCGTCGTTGAGCGTGCGCCTTCGGATCGGCAGTGCCAAAGATACTAACCTCCACGGCTGCGTCGGCCGGTACGACGGCCTCCCGCCTCGCGATTGCCAGCCCGCACGACCACGTCCATCATGGGGCCCATGACGACAAATACCCGACGTTCCGCTCTTGCCGTTCTAGCCGTGGCGGTGGCCGTGGCGGCTTGCACGCCCACCCTCGAACTCACGCCCAGCGACGCCGGCGTCGTGCTTTCCCGCCAGGCGCTCGACGCCCCGGATCCGAGCCAGACCGGCGAGTACGGCGTGCTGACCCTCTACTACGGCTCAGGCACGGACAAGAACCGGCCCGAATACCGGGATTCGGTGGCCATCACGACGCCCGCCGTAGACGTGTCCAAGATGGTGGACCTGGGTGGCTCGGCGGCGGAAAGGAACGAGTACTGGGGCTTCACGCCCGAAGAGATGCCCCTCAACGCCAGGGTGTGGTATCCGGACGGCGACGGGCCTTTCCCCCTGGTTCTCGTGGTCCACGGGAACCACAACATGCGCGACTTCTCCGACCCCGGTTACGACTATCTCGGCGAGCTGCTGGCGAGCCGCGGATACATCCTGGCCAGCGTCGACGAGAATTTCATCAACGGTGGGATCCGCGGCGAGAACGACGCCCGCGGATGGTTCCTCCTCCGTCACGTCCAGCTCTTCGCGGAATTCAACGAGGAGTCGGGCAACCCCTTCGAGGGCATGGTCGACATGGACAACATCGTCCTCATCGGCCACTCCCGGGGGGGTGAGGCCGTGGCCAACGCCGCGGCGTTCAACAAGCTCTCCCACTATCCCGACGACGCGTCGCTGAGCTTCGACTTCGGGTACGACATCCAGGGGATCATCTCCATTGCACCGGTGGACGGTCAGTATCTGCCCACGGGTCGCAAGGTCGTGGTAGAGGACATGAGCTATCTCACCTTCCACGGGTCGCACGACGGTGATGTCACCAGCTTCCACGGTTTGCGCATCTACGACCGCCTGAGATTCAACGATCCGGACGACTTCAACTTCAAATCGGCGATCTACGTCTACCGGGCCAACCACGGTCAGTGGAACTCGGTCTGGGGTCCGCATGACAACGGGCCGCGGAGCCCGCGCATCCTGGACCTCCGGGGACTGATTCCCGAGGAAGACCAGCGCCGCTTTGCCGAGATCTACGTCTCGGCCTTCGTCGACATCGTGACCAAGGGGGACAAGCGCTACCTACCCATTTTCCGGGACCACCGCGTCATCGGCGAGTGGCTTCCGGAGACCATGTACGTGACCCGCTTCGAAAGCAGCGGTTTCCGTCCGTTGGCCACTTTCGAGGAGGACATCGATGTGACGACGGGGAGCGAGGAGGGGGTGCGGATCCGTGGGGACTCCCTGGCCACGTGGAGCGAGGCCACCCTGGAGCTCCGTTCGAGCAACCGGAACAACACGTCGGCGTCCCAGGAGAATCAAGGGGTGACGCTGGCATGGAACAACCGCCTCGCCGGCTCGGACACCACGCAGCATGGTCCGGCCGCCCGGTATCTCCTTGGGCTTCCCGAGGGCCTTGCCGCGGACATGCGCCTCTGGGCAGGCTCCACCCTCGACTTCATGCTCGCGCCGACCAACCGTGTGCCCGGGCCTCGTCAGGCTCCGGACGCCGACGACAACGAGGCCGGCGACAACGAGGCCGGCGCCGACGAGAACGAGGACCCGCCCAGGCGCTCTGCCGGAGACGACGAGGAAGAAGACCCGCCCGTTGATCTGAGCGTGGAGATCACCGATGCCTCGGGCGAGACGGCCCGCGTCACCCTGAGCGACTACGGCGCCATCCGCCGCCCCCTGGAGACGTACGTCATGCGTCGTCGGGACCTGGAGCAGGAACGCTTCCAGTCTCACTGGGAGCTGGTTCTGCAGACCTACTCCATCCCTCTTCGAGACTTCGTGGCGGACAACCGGAGTCTCGATCTGCGTCAGCTCGAGAGCGTGAGTCTCGTCTTCGACCAGGTCCACGGCGGTGAGGTGGTCGTCGACCACATTGGCTTCACGCCCGACATGGATCCGGCCTTCCTGCGAGCGCGGGTCGACGGGTCGTAGGGGTGACTGGGGGGCACCGCAGGGCCCCGAGGTGACGCCTGCCGATCCCTGCTACCGGAAGCGAATCCCGAAGCGGTGCGTGCCCCCGTCGTCGGCCCCGCTGAAGGGCCGCACTGCCCACTCCAGCGTCAGGTCGTCACCCCAGAACGCGAAACCGGCGGTGATGGGGCTGGCCTCGCTCCCGCCGGGAACGTTCTGCACGCCGAGTCGGGCGACGAACGTCCGTCCCTGGACGGGCCAGTAGCCCACCTCCACGCCGCCGCCCCAGGTGATCTCGTCCGCATGGTCGAGCCCGATCTGAGCGGCGACTCCTACGTCGAGGGGCCCCAGCGGGCGACCGTACTGGCCGACACCGAGGGTGTAGCGGGCGGGGGCGCTTCCTGTGTCGATGATGGGCTTCTCGCCGATGTCGTGTGCGGTGAACCCTGCGACGAGCGGACCCACGGTCCGGGACACACCGACGTCGAAGAGCGTCACGCCGTGGATCTGGGAGCCCACCCGCTGGTCCACGAGGTCGACCGCGACACCGAGGTTCAGTCCGAAGTAGAAGTCACGGCTGTATCCGACCGTCGCGATGCGCTCGGAGACCGGCACGGACGACGCGACGAAGAAGGGGTCCTGGGTAGACAGCGTCTCCAGATCCGCCAGCATCGAGCCGAACTGCATGGAGCGCACCCCGATGCCTACGTTGCCTCCGAACCAACTCATCGCCGCAGATGCGGCCACGGCCGAGCCTTCAGCGCTCCAACGCTGCACGTCGAGACCGAAGCCGGATGCACCGGACAGCAACGCCGGATGATAGAAGATGGCGTCGGCATGGCCCGACCCCATCTGGTACGCGTCACCTAGAGCCATGGCCCGGGTGGACGCGGGGAGGTGCGTGGCCTGCGGTAGGATTCCCCGAGACTGGGCCTGGACATCGTCGGTCCCCACCAGGGCCGCTCCGAGCGAGCCGAGGACGGCGAGGGCGAAGAAGGTCGGGCGACGGAGGTCTACTGGGAGCATCGAGGCCATGACGTCTCGGGCGAGGGACGTTCGGTGGACACAGGCCGGCGGAGGCCGGTGGCGGACGCCCCAACCTCGGGGCATCGTCCCCGATGGGGCAATACCGTGCTACAACTGTAAGCCGTCGGGCCCCCGCCCACGTAATGTGCGAGCCGTGACTCCTTGGCCCGGCAGCGTCTACCCGACCCGGCGTACGAAGTCTTCGATGAGTGCCCGGGCGATGGACATGGGATGAGGGAGTACGGGCAGGTCGTCGGCGTGGAACCACCGGGCGTCTTCGATCTCGTCTTCGTCGATACGGATGCTCCCCTCCAGCCAGTCGGCGACGAATCCCACCATCAGGGAGTGGGGGAACGGGTGGGGCTGGCTCCCGAAGTACCGAAGCCGTTGGACCCGTACGCCGACCTCTTCGAAGATCTCCCGGTGAACGCATTCCTCCAGTGACTCACCCGGCTCGACGAAGCCCGCCAATGTCGAGTAGACACCTTGCTGAAAGCGCGGTGAGCGGCCCAGGAGGACCTGTTCGCCGCGTTGGACCAGCACGATGACCGCCGGCGATATCGGTGGGAAGTGGAGCCGGCCGCACGAGGAGCAGGCCAGCGCGTCGTGGGCGTCGGCCAAGACGAGTGGGGAGGCACAGGCGGTGCAGAAGCGTGTCGTGCGACGCCATTCGATGATCTGGCGGGCGGCCCCGGCCGCCCGGAAGTCGTCGTCAGCGAGGCTGTGGTACGCGACGCGTAGGCCGTCGCACCTGTATCCGGCGGGCAGCGGCTCGTCGTCGTCGAAGCAGAACGTGTGTACCTGCCGGCGCGTGAGGGTCACCCTGACATCGACGCGGCCGACCTCCAGGCGTTCGCGCTCGAACGCTGCTTCCACCTCATCGAGCGTTGGCAGGCGTAGTCCTTGCGCCGTTTCGCGGAGGACGAGGCGGCTGCCCACGAACGCGAGTGCCTTCGCTTCGGAATCCCTCACTCGGGCTGCTTCCGGTCCAGGACCGCAGTCCGATGACACCTCGGGCAGTTCACCCATACCCTGTCCCGAACGTACGAGACGTCGTTTCGAGGGGGGACGTCTCGGCGGTCCAAGGGCGTGTCGCATCCAGGGCACATCAGCGCTTCCCCAGCCCGGAGGGCTGCACCGAGTGACCGGCGCTCCACTTCGGTGAGGGGGTGGGCGGCGTGCGACATGAGATCGATTCTCAGCAGGAACGAGCTTCGAGGTGTCTATATTGACTCAGCAAGTTATCGATCGCGAGCCGCGCCTTGCAGCGGCGCGATTCCACTTTCTCGGCCGACACGCTCGGCTGGACCATAGATGATCCAGACCCTCTTCCAAGTCGCCGCCGTGGCCAGCACGATAGCCGCGGGCGGGCCCGCAGCCTCGGAGCCGGTTGGCCCCGACCGCATCATCGGCGAGTACATCGCCCGATACTCCGGACTCGCCAGGGACACCGAGGTCACCACACCGTCGGTGCCTTCCGCGGACATCACCATCGATGGAGAGATCGTGGATCTGTCCTGGGAGCACGCCGCGCTCCTCGACGGCTTCACCCAGTTCAACCCGGTGGAGGGCAGTGCCGCGTCACAGAGGACGGAGGTTCTGGTCCTGGTCGACGAAGACGCGCTGTATTTCGCGATTCGCGCCTTTGACGACGATCCGGCTGCAATCCGAGCGACGCTCTCCGAGCGGGACTCATTCGGATTCTCCGACGACTACGTTCGCTTCATCCTCGATACCTTCGACGATCAGCGACGCGCCTACGTCTTTACCGTGAACCCCTTCGGTGTGCAGCACGACGGACTCTGGAACGAGACCGGGGGAGGCACGGGTCGGCGTGGTCGGGGCATGTTCTCGCCCATCGATGACAGTCCGGACTTCATCTGGGAGTCCGATGCTCGGCTCACTGCCGACGGGTGGGAGGCCGAACTTCGCATTCCCTTCAAGAGCCTCCGCTTCCCCGACGTCGAGGTTCAGTCCTGGGGTCTGCAGGTGGAGCGCAAGATCCAGCGGAACGGATACGAGAGTTCGTGGGCGCCCATCACGGGGAACGTGGCCAACAAGCTCACGCAGGCCGGAAAGCTCAACGGTCTCCAGAATCTGGACATGGGCCTCTCCCTCGAGGTCAACCCGGTCATGACCGGTGCGTATAACGGCGAGATCGACGACGTAACCGGCGACTTCGGCCGTCTCGACCCCACGGGGGAGTTCGGGGTCAACGCCGCCTACGGGATCACGTCGAACCTCAAGCTCGATGCCACCTTCAACCCCGACTTCAGTCAGGTGGAGGCCGATGCCGGCCAGGTCCAGGTCAACGAGCGCTTCTCCCTCTTCTTCGAGGAGAAGCGACCCTTCTTCCTGGAGGGCACCGAGATCTTCGGCATGCCGAAGCAGCTGGTCTACACCCGGACCATCTCCAACCCCATCGCCGGAGGTAAGCTCACCGGTAAGGTGGGGTCGCTGAACGTCGGGTACCTCGGCGCAATCGACGAGAGCTTCGGCGATAGCGATCCGAACGCGTACGTGAATCTCTTCCGTGCCCGGCAGGACGTCGGGGCTTCATCGACCATAGGGGCGGTCTACACCGACAGGACCGTGGACTCCGACGACTTCAACCGGGTCCTCGGCGCTGACGCCCGGCTCCAGATGGGGGGGCGGTACACGCTTACGCTCATGGGCGCCCGGAGCTACACCAACGACGACGATTTCTCCGAGCGCGCCGAGGGCAACATGACGGCCGCCCGCTTCGAGCGAGCCGGTCGTACGTTCTCCTTCAATGCCGACTTCGAGGACACGGAAGCCGACTTCATTCCTGGAAGTGGCTTCTTCCAGCGTGTCGGCGATACTCAGATCCAGTCGCGGACTTCGTACAATTGGTTCGGCGAGCGCGGGGCCCTGCTCGAGGGCATCAGTCCTTCGTTCGAAGTGAAGGGCTATTGGGACCACGACGCATTCTGGAACGGGGGCGGCCTGGAGGAAGGAGAGATCCAGCTTAGCAGCCGCATCAGCTTTCGCAACAACATCACTCTCTTCGGCAACATCAAGCGCACCCTCTTCGACTATCAGCCGGAGCAGTACGACGGACTCTTCGTCGAAGACGGTGCCTCCTACACCCCATTCCGGCCGGATCAGGCCCTCTTCGACGGCCTCACTGGAATGACCGTCGGGCTCTGGTTCAACAACTGGGAACGGGTGCGGGGCAATGTGCGCGTGAGCTTCAACGAGACGCCCATCTTCGACCGTAGGTACGGGGTCGCGGTGGAGCCGGCGAAATCCCGCTCCGGTGAGATCCGACTCAACCTCTACCCCATCCCGGCCCTCAAGGCCGAGATGAGCGTGAACTTCAGTCGCCTGGAGCGCCAGCGAGACGGCGCCGAGCACTCCACGGCCGTCATCCCCCGTCTCCGCACCCAGTATCAGTTCTCTCGCGCCCTCTTCCTCCGGACGATCTTCGAGTACGGGCACCAGGAGAGCGCGGCGCTCATGGACCCCGTGACGGGACAGCCGCTGTACGCTTGCGATAGCCCAGGCGTCGAGTGTGAGCAGCGGATCGGTTCGGTGGGTAACGACTTCCGTATCGAGGGCTTGATCGGGTACGAACCCTCGCCCGGTACCGTCTTCTACCTGGGTTACACCCGGGAGATGGAGGACGCCTCGGCCTTTGGATTCGAGAACATCCGCCCGACCCGCGACGGCCTCTTCGTGAAGGTCAGCTACCTCTTCCGGATGTAGGGCTCCGGGTGCGCGATAAGGGGTCCGTCCCACGGCGTTCGGCCGTGTGCGCCTCCCAAGGTGCGAGCCTCCGCCGTTGCCCACCGCCTGTAGCCGTTTTAAGGTACGCGGCTTGGTAGCACGCCCGACGTCCCGAGGACGCGGGCTTTCGACGGGGTCGAACGGGTCCCGCGATTCAACGGAAAGGACAGCGTGGCGAAAGACGCGATCGAAATCGAAGGAACCGTGACCGAGGTTCTCCCGAACGCGACGTTCAGGGTGAAGCTCGAGAACGACCATGAGGTGCTTGCCTATCTTTCGGGCAAGATGCGGCAGAACTACATCCGGGTCCTCGAGGGGGACCGCGTCAAGGTTGAGATGTCCCCCTACGACCTATCCAGGGGCCGCGTCACCTACCGGTACAAGTAGCAGTCTGCTGAGGGCCGAAACCGCGATCGGGGGCCCTGCGTAGGGAGGTCCACACAGCGTCGTCCCCTCGGAGGTCCCATGAAGCAAGTCGTCAAGTATGCCGCGCTGGGTGTTTCCGGCGTCGTGCTCTTCAAGCTCGTAGCCGCCATCTTCCTTCCCACGCTGGCCATGATCTTCGGCCTCCTGGGACTCACCGTGAAGTTGGCCCTCTTTGCCGCGGTGCTCTTCTTCCTGTATTCCATTTTCAGGAAGCCTCGCCGGGAACATGAGGTCGAGATCGAGGTGAACTAGCGGCCCCTCGGGTCGGGGCTGCGCTTCAGAGGTTCGTCAGGCGCGCGGTCGCTTGATGGTACGCCGTGGCCGGTCGAAATCCACCCGGACGGACCGACCTTTGATCGTTGTCCCGTTGAGCGCCTGGATTACGGTCCGCGCCACCGTGTCGTGCACTTCCACCAGGGAATGACTTTCCTGGATGTCGATCTTGCCCACGGCTTCTCCGGGAACGTTCGCCTCGCCGGTGACTGCACCCAGGAGGTCCCCCACCCGCAGACCGTCGCGCTCGCCGACACTCAGGAAGAGTTTGGCCCAGGACGGCACACCGGCTGCGCTGGCCGCACCGGTGGCATGACGAACCTCTTCTGGCGCCCTATCGGGGACCGCCTGCTTGGAGCGTAGCATGGCTACGGCGGCGGCTGCGACCTCGGCTGGATCGTACTTCTCGAACAGGGGCTCGAGAGCCAGGACATAGGGCGCGGTGTCGAACTCCTGCATGGCCTGTTCCACGCTGTCCCGTAGCTGGGTGACTGGCGTGGACCGGTCTACCGGAGGCGGGAACGGGATCGTCTCGTACCCAGTCCGTTTACCGAGATTCTTCAGGTGGGCCAGCTCGCGGGCCAGCACCACCACGACGCCCTCGTCTCCGATAGAGTGGCGACGGTCCAGCATGTCCACATCGGTAGGAGCGTCGCAGCTCACCACGACCAGCCCCTCGGTGCCCTTCGCTTCGGCCCGGGCCTCGAGGGCGTCGATGCCCAGCCAGACAGGGACCGATGCATCTCCCGGAGCACCGGCGACGAACCCGTGGAGGGTCATGTAGTCGCCGACATCGGCGGCGCGATCGGCATTGTGGCAATAGACCAGAGCGTGCCGCGCGCCGCTGGCCAGGAGCTCCTCCACCACCCTCAGGGCCCCTTCCTCACGGGGTTCCGGGGTGATGCGGAAACGCACCTCGCCCCGTTTGGGCACGTCGGAGAGGGGTTCGGGGACGGTCATGGTCCGCTTGAAGAGTCGATCGACCAAGCTCTTCACGCCGGTGCTCATGGGCAGGGCGCTGAGGATCCGCTGCGCTTCACCGGGTGCATAGTCGAAGATGCGCTCGATGCCGGCGATGCCGCCGAAATCCTCCAGAAGATGGGCCTGATCGACGACGACGGCCTCGACGGCTTCGACGGAGACTCGTCCTGCCGAGAGAGCATCCACGAGAGCCTGAACGCTCCCGACCAGAACATCGGCTCGTTCGGGGAGGGCCCACGCTCCGCCGAGGGCAGAAACCGTCAGGCCGGAGGAGGACCCCATGCGGGCCAGCGACTCCGCGAGTCGATGGGCCGAACCCGAAGACGCACACGCTACCAACGCCCGAGGCGATTCGGCCTCCCCGTCCAGCCGGTCGAGGAGTCCGACGGCCCACGCCACGAGCAGGCCGCTTCCAGGGCCTGCCTCCAGAACCAGGTTGTTGCCCTTTCGGATGATGGGGATGGCCGACTCCTGTAGAGGGGTCGGCACCTCGATTCCCTCGGCGGCCAGAGCTTCGACGAGCTCCGGTGTGATGCCCAGATCTTCGAAGGAGTCCACGTCAGGGCCCGGCCACCCGAGGCTCACCCGACCCTGGGCCCGCTTCGTCGTGGGGCTCGTAGGGCAAGCGGTTGAGGTAGCGCTGAACCTCGTAATCGAGGCGGGAGGTCCTCAGGCGATCGGTGGTGGCGACCACCTCCGTGTACGGTCCGTGGCGATGCACCGACAGAGTGACGGTTCCTTCGGCGCCGTTGTAGGTGGCCCCGTGGGCGGAGGACGTCGAGCGGGTCACACCGACCATGTCGGGGAGCAGCTCTTCGGCCTTCTCGAGGACCTGCTGGGGCGAAAACGCCGTCTTTCTCTTGTATCCTGCCATGGCTCGGTGCCTTCCAGGCGTGCTTCGGTGAATCTCAGGTGCCGAGTAAGGTGCCGATGCCGTCTCGGTTGTGGAAGCCCTCGAGTCGCTGGTCTCCGTAGGCGAGGGTCGGAGTGACGGTAACGGCCCGGGCCTCGGCCTCGTCGCGAAGGGTGGCGACGTCGGCTTCGTGGCGATCGACGTCGAGGACGGCCTTCGCCTCGGTCCGGTCGAGGCCGAGATCGACCGCGATTCCCACCAGGACATCCACCCGGCCGATGTCGCCGCCGTCCAGGAGGTAGGCGTCGAAGAGGCTTCGTCGGGCCTCGTCGGAGACATCGTGCTCGGCGGCGTAACAGACGAACTCATGCGCCTTGCGGGTCCAGGGGACCAGTTCGGGTGGAGCGAAGGTGACGCCGAGTCGGCCCGCCAGGCTGCGGGCCTGGGTCCAGCGTTCGGCGAGGCTCTCGTCGTCGAGGGTGACGAGGGGAGTCGGTGGGGGCCGCAACTCGAGTGGATGCCAGGTCAGGAGGTCTTCGGCCCGACTTCCCTCGCCAACCAGCACGTCGATCTCGCGGACGAGGAGGTAGGAGAGGGGATCGACGAAGTCGTAGAACAGGGTGGGCTTCGTATCGGTCATGCTTGGAAGCTAGAAGGGTGGTCGAGGGGTGGGCGGGCGCGGTCGTCGCTGCCCGAGCTTTATCAGGATCTCGGCTCCCGCCATATTGCACTTTGCCAGCACTCACCGGGGGCCCGAATGCAGTTCAGTTCCAACGTCGAGAAGCTCAAACCGTCGGCGACCATCGCCGTCAGTACCCTCGCGAAGAAGCTCGCTGCGGAGGGCCGCGACATCATCAATTTGAGCGCGGGCGAGCCGGACTTCGACACCCCGGACTTCATTTCGGGGTCGGCCATCGACGGCATCCGGTCGGGCCGTACTCGGTACACGCCCCCGGCGGGAATTCCCGCTCTTCGGAAGGCCATCGCGGACCGTCTCAGCGAGCGAGGCGTCATCGACGCCGACGCCGAAGGGGTGGTGGTGACGGCCGGTGCCAAGCAGTCGCTGTTCAACGCGATCTTCACCCTCTTCGGTCCCGGGGACGACGTCATCGTCGCTGCGCCCTATTGGACCACCTACCCCGCGTTGGTCGAACTCGCCAGGGCAGAACCGGTCATCGTCTTCGGTGACGAGGCGCGGGGGTTCAAGATCGTCCCCGAAGACCTCGAGGCAGCGGTCACCGACCGCACTCGTGGGCTGATTCTGAACACGCCCTGCAACCCCAGTGGAGCCGTCTACTCGGTCTCGGAGTTGGGAGAGATCGCCGACTGGTGCAAGGCCAGGGGCGTATGGTTGCTGAGCGACGAGATCTATCGCGACATCTACCACGACAGCGACGTGGCGGCGCCGGGCATCCTCAGCCTCGACCCCGACCGACTGGGACCCCACGTCCTCATTGATGGAGCGTCCAAGGGGTTTGCCATGACCGGGTGGCGCATCGGCTTCTCGTACTGCGAGCCGGGTCTCGCCAAGAAGATGACGGCGCTTCAAAGCCAGATTACCTCCAACGCGGCGACCCCATCGCAGATGGCGGCGCTCGCCGCGTACTCGGATCCTGAGAGCGCCAGTCGGGAGCAGTCGGGAATGTGCGCGGCCTTCCGCCGCCGTCGGGACCTCGTGTGCGCCCGGATGCGCGAGCTGCTCCCCGACATCCCCTTCGTCGAACCCGAAGGGGCGTTCTACCTCTACTTCCGGGTAGATGGCCTTTTCTCGGGCGACGTCACGAGCGCCACCCAGTGGTGCTCTCGACTCCTCGAGGAGCAGGGAGTGGCCCTGGTCCCCGGCGCCGCCTTCGGTGACGACGCCTGGGTGCGTCTGAGCTTCGCCACGTCGGACGAAATCCTGGAGGAGGCCATGAAGCGGATCGCTTCCATGGTGGGCGCCGGCGCGCCGAGTTGAGAAGGGACCTACGTCACCCCACGGCGGCGAGGACCGTATCGGCTGCTCCACGACATCCCGCTTCGTAGCTTGCTCCGAAGAGGTTCACGTGGACCAGCAGGTAGTAGAGTTGGTACAGGGCCCTCCGATGGCTCCGGTACTCTTCGGTGATGGGGCGCTCGTCGTCGTAGGCGCGATAGAACGAGGCTCCGAAACCACCGAACAGCTCGGTCATGGCCAGGTCCACCTGGCTGTCGCCCCGGTACACAGCCGGATCGACGAGAGCCGCTCGCCCGTCGTCGGTCACGTAGCTGTTTCCGCTCCAGAGATCTCCATGTAGCAAGGACGCTTCCTCCGTGGTCTCCAAGGCCTTGGGGATGGCATCCACGAGGCGGTCCATGAGGCCCCCCCGGAAGAAGCCGTTCCCACGCGCCAGTTGCAGTTGAGGCAGAATGCGCCGGTCCCTCCAGAAGTCGGGCCACGAGTCGGTCGGCGCATTCCCTTGTGGCAACGAGCCGATCCAGTTGTCGCGTTCCCACCCGAAAATGCCGTCGGCGGTGTCCGGGAGGGGGCGTGGCGTGGTCGCCCCAATCCCGTGCAACAGCGCCAGGCCCCGTCCCAGTCCTTTATCGGCCTCGCCGCTGTCAGGACCTGGTGGCAGCCACTCGGTGAGCAACCACGCGCCGCCGGTGGTCGAGGTCGCGTCGGCGCTCCTGGCCAGGGGAAGGGGCACGCGTGGACGAACCGTTTCGTCGATCGCTTCGGCGGCGGCGCGGAGGGCGTGGAGACCATCCTCCTCGGCCGCGAACATCTGCGAAGGGGCTGCCGCGTTCCACTTCAGGAAGTACGTCCGTCCGGTGACGGTATCGACTCTGACCCCATGGTTGATGCAGCCGCCGCCAACGGGTGTGACAGCGCGTATGGAGCCGTCCTCGCCGTCCAGTCGTTGAATGGCGACGGTGACCTCTTCCCGGACGGAGCCGGGGAGGGCCATCAGACCGTTCTCAGGCGATCCAGCAGATCACGGCAGGAACGATGGACCATCTCGTAGACGTTCTCGAATCCGCTGGCGCCGCCGTAGTACGGGTCGGGCACTTCGTCGCCGTCGCTTCCCTCCGGGTCGAAAGCGCGGAGGAGGACGACCTCGGCGACTGCTTCGTCGCCCAGGGTGTCGGACATTCGCTGAACGTTGCGGAGGTTCTCACGATCCATCACCACGACGTAATCGAAGCGCTTCAGATCGTCGTCGGTGATCTGACGAGCACGGCTCGGGAGGTCGACTCCATGCTGGCTGGCGACCATGGCCGCGCGGGCATCCGGGCGCTCGCCGACGTGCCACGCTCCGGTGCCGGCGGAATCGATCTCGAATCGATCGGTGAGGCCGGCCTCGTCGACGAGGTGATGGAAGATCCCTTCGGCCAACGGAGAACGGCAGATATTGCCGAGGCAGACGAAGAGAACCGACGTGCGGGGGGAGTCGGAATTGTCAGATTGCATCGACCGACGGCTCGGCGCGGTGCGGTGATCTCGGCTCGGAAGTCGAATGATGGCTCGCTTCCACTCGGCGGCCAAGTTGCCTGGATGGTACACCCTTGGCAAGGAACCTCTGTTACCTTTTCCCCCGTGGGAAGCAGCACGCTTCAAGACGCACATCATCGATTGGACATCAGCTTGAGTAATGCACGTTTTTCGGACCTCGGACTGTCACCCGAGCGCCTCGCGGCCGTCGAGGCGCTCGGTTGGACCGAGCCCACCCCCATCCAGGCCCAGGCCATCCCGGCCGGACTCGAGGGCACCGACGTCGTCGGGATCGCCCAGACCGGAACGGGGAAGACCGCCGCGTTCATGATCCCGGCGCTGGAGCGGGTGAACATCGGTCAAGGGCTCCAGGTGCTGGTCCTCTGTCCCACCCGGGAACTCGCCCAGCAGGTTTCCGACGACACCGAAGCCCTCTCCAAGGGCACGGCCATCCGCTCCCACGCCATCTTCGGCGGAGTCGGATACGAGCCCCAGATCAACGCTCTGAAGCAGGGCTTCGAGGTTATCGTGGCCACGCCCGGGCGATTCATCGATCACATGAAGTCCGGTCGGGTCGACCTCTCCAACGTGAACTATCTGGTTCTCGATGAGGCGGATCGCATGCTGGACATGGGCTTTCGTCCACAGATCGAAGAGGTCTTCCGCGGCATGCCCAGGGTGCGTCAGACCATGCTGTTCAGCGCCACCATGCCCAACGGCGTGCACGACCTGGCCCTTCGCATGACCAAGGAAGCCGTCTGGATCGAGGCCACGCCCTCCGGGACCACCGCCGACGGGATCGATGAGCTCTTCTACTCGGTGAAGCCCGAGAAGAAACCGGATCTCCTGCTACGACTCGTAGAGGACCCTTCGTGGGACCAGGTCCTCGTTTTCACGAGGACGAAGGCCGGCGCGGACGTCCTCGAGGCACGCCTCCAGCGGGAGGGCATCTCCACCGATGTGATGCACTCCAACAAGCACATGAAGCAGCGCACGAGAGCGTTGGACCGGTTTGCCAACGGAGAGGTGAAGGTGCTCGTCGCCACCGACGTGGCTCAGCGGGGGCTGGACGTCGACGGCATCAGCCACGTGGTCAACTACGACGTCCCACTGGACCCGGAGGACTACGTGCACCGCATCGGGCGGACTGGTCGAGCCGGCGCCACGGGGACCGCGGTGACCTTCGTGACCGCGGGTGACCTGGGAGCGGTGAAGAGCCTCGAGCACCGGCTCGATCGCAGCCTGCAGAAGGTCCACCTGCCCGAGTTCGATTACGCGGGGACTCCGCAAACCGAGAGTCGTTCCGCAGCGAAGCGCGGCCGCAAGTCCCGGTCGCCACAAGGCCTTGGGAGCAAGTCTGCCGACCAGCTCAGCCCCGAGGAGCTGGCGGCACTTCTCGATCCCGGCTCCTGAGGGTTATCAAGCCCTGGACCCATCAACACGCGAGATGACGATGATCTTTCGCCGCTACGGCACCACGTACCAGAGCGTCGACATGGAGTTCACCGCGGAGGCTCTCAACGAGATCGGCTTCCGCCGGAACCGTGAGACGTCTATTCCGGTGGACGACCTGGAGACCCGATACGAGCCTGTCGAGACCGTAGAACTCACCGCCCAAGCGCAGGGCGTCGTCCAGAACGAGGCAGAGCAACAGCTGCTGAATGCTCTGGCCGCGAAGGTCCGGGAGCAGCTCGACCGACTCGAAGACGGCGGGATTCTGGTGGTCGAGAACGAGAGCGGTCGGGACTACCCCCGGACGCACCAGGAGACAAAGAACGTGGTGGAACGCGGCGAGAACAGGATGCACTTCTCGTACTCTGTCGACCCGGCACTACGGGTGGCGTTGTACCGTCCTCGGAGCTGAGGGCTCGGCCCACCCGGGGACATCCCGTGGGGGTTCCCCCCACAATACCGAGCGGCCCTTTCCCGACTGAGGGGGGGGCCGCTTCTCCGTATCCTACATCTGGAATTCGGAGCCGAGTGCCGAAGGGACGAACAAAGCACTCCGTGCCCATCAGGCCTCGGCTCCCGGGTTCCGTTGGGAGTTCGGGCAGGGGCTTCCGGCGGGACCCGACAGGATGCGGAGGTGTCCTGTTGACGGGAGGGTCGCAGGCGCCTTCGTCGAGGCCCGGTGAGGTTTACGCCTTGCCGGGTCTCCTTCGTTGCACCTGGGTCCGGGATCCCCTCGAGCTTGCGGGTCTCTCGACCTACCCGCCGGGCGAGCGGCGCAGCCCCACGGCGCGACCGTCGAGCCCCCACGCTGCGGGTGGATCGATTCCAAGATGCGCCAACGCGGTGACCGCGACGTCGACGATGTAGGTGGGGCCTTCGATGACATCGTCGGCCGATGGCCCGCTCACGAGGATGAACCCGGTCATCTCTTCTGGTGAGTCCCCTCCGTGCCCACCGTCGGCGCGCCGCCCGTGGTCCGTGCTCACCAGAATGAGCCAGTCTTCCGACTCGAGGGTGCCACGCCCTTGGACAGCCCGGACGAGCCTGCCGACCTCGGCGTCTGCCATGGCGATAGCCTCCCGATACTCCTCGCCGATGGAGCCCGCTTCGTGGCTCGCTTCATCGGGATTCCCAAGGTACACGAAGGTCGCGTCGGGGTCGGCGCCCTGGAGTTGCGAGACGGCGAAGTCGACGCCGCGCCGGTCGGCCTCGGCCCAACCGAGCTCGTACCCGTCCAGCGCTTCACGCACGTCTATGCTCGGGCCGACGAGCGCCCTGCGACCGTCGAGCTCCATGATGGGGAGCCAGTCGGCGACCGCGACGGTCGTGAGCTCGGACCTGACGTCCTCCAGGTGACTCAGGAAGTCGGGGTACTCGTCGTACCGCGGGGCTGTGAAGTCGTTGCTCAGGACGCCGTGCTTTTCGGGCCAGACACCGGTCAGCATGGACGACCACGCCGGTCCGCTCACGGACGGGGTCGTGGTGGTCGTCCCGGCGGTGTACGCACCCGCGGCGATCAGTGCGTCCAGATTGGGTGTCTGTACCTCCGCCAGGACGTCCGGACGAACTCCGTCGATCCCGATGAGGAGGACCTTGGCCCGACGAGCCGGGGCGGAGTCGGATTGCGATGTTCCACATCCGAAGCCGAGGGCGATGACGAGTCCGACGAGACCCTTCAAGAGCGCGCCCGGCCTCGCCCGTTGCGCCGCGTTCGCTTTTTCGCTCCACTTCGACTGTCCCGACATCAGCACAACTCCCGGAGGTTTGTAGCATGCCCGTTCGCCACGTCGATGCCCACCCCGCCGAGGACGTGAAGGCCGGCGAGGGCACGAAGGTCCAGGTGCTCATCGGCCCCGACGAGGGACCGAACTTCGCCATGCGTCGGTTCGTCATGGAGCCCGGGGGCGGCATGCCGCTCCACACCAACAAGGTCGAACACGAACAGTACGTCCTACGGGGCAGCGCGCGAGTACAGATCGGCGACGAGGTCCATCATGTCAAAGCTGGCGACGTCGTGTACATACCGGGAGGTGTGCCACACAACTACCAGGCCGACGAAGGTGACGAGCCTTTCGAGTTCCTGTGCGTCGTGCCCAACGAGCCTGACGAGATCTCTCTGGTCGACTGCTGATCAGGAGCTGAACTCGACCCCACCACCGGCGGCCTCCGCGGCCAGCAGGGCGGCGTCGGCCGCGCGAAGCAGATCCGGAGCGCTCTCGAACGCCTCGCTGAAGGCGGTAAGGCCGAAACAGGCGGGCCCCGGTGCAAGTCCCCGAACGGCCGCCTCGACGCGGTCCGCGGCGATTCGCGCGCCCTGGAGGTTCGTGCCCAGAAGGAGAACCACGTAACGGCCTCCCCCGATGTGGGAGACGAGGTCCGAATTACGCGTCGTGCTCTCGACGGCCTCGCCCAACTCCCGGATGGTCCTCGCCGGCGTGTCTGCGTCGGCACCCGCTGACACCAGCATGACGGTGAAGGGCAGTCCACGGTCGCCGGCGTCGAACACGTAGTCATAGACGAGGTCGAAATGGAGCCGATTGGCGAGCCCCGTCTGTGCGTCGAAGAGTGCCGGGTGGGATCGCGCGTATCTGTCGGGGGTCGACTCGTCACTGGTAAGCATTTTCGCTCCGCAGGTCACGGTTGGGGGGCCGTGTCCCTGGAATCTCGAACAGTTGCGGCGATCGTGCCACTGTAGCGTTCCGGACACGAGCGCCCGGTGGTCCGACGAGACCTTCGACGTCGCTGTCCAAGCGCCTACTGGTCGCGGGGAAGCGACAGCGCCACGAGCTCCGCGGGCTCTCCGTTGCCGCCGACGGACACGACGATGAACTGGTTGCCCTCGTGCATGTAGGTCATGGGCAGTCCAACCTGCGCGTTGGGGAGCTCGATCTCGGCGATCGTCTCGCCGGACGCCTTGTCGAGGGCCCTGAAGACCGCGTCCCCCGAGGCTCCTTCACCGGCCAGGAGAAGTGTCTTGGTGACGAGTACCCCCGCTCGAGAGACCTTGCCGGTTCGGGGAATCAAGGCCGGATCGATCTCCAGACGCTCCGCGACGTGATCCGGGGTATCGCCGTTGGGCACCATCCAGGCGAGGTCGCCCCCGGAGAGATCGAGGGCGGTGATGCGCCCCCACGGCGGCTTCACGATGGGTACGCCGGGTGCGACCTGTGCCCGGGCGAAGCCGAAGATGTAGTCCATGTCCGATCGGTCACCGCCTGGAACCAGGGCGAGAACGGTGGCATTGGTCTGCGACCCCACGTACAACATTCCGGTTTCGGGATCGATGGCGCCCCCCTCCCAGTTCGCTCCTCCAATCGTGCTGGGCAGCATGAGCGTCCCCTTCGTGCCATCGGGTGCCTCGGCGAGGGAGGGCGGGGTGAAGAGCGTTCCCAGTCGGTAGTCTGCGATGGCCTCCAGTGCACGCTCCCGGATCTCCGGAGTGAAGTCGATCAGGTCCTCTTCGCTGAAGCCCTGACGGTCGAAGGCCGGAGGCTTGGTCGGGAAGGGCTGGGTGGGAGACGTCCACTCGCCGGGAACATCGGTCTGTGGGACGGGCCGCTCCTCGATGGGCCAGATGGGCTCACCGGTGAGGCGGTCGAAGACGTAGGTGAAGCCTTGCTTCGTGATCTGCGCCACGATCTTCCGCTCCTCGCCATCGACCTCGATGTCGGCAAGGATGGGAAACGTCGGGTTGTCCCAGTCCCAGATGTCGTGATGGATGATCTGGAAATGCCAGATCTTCTCGCCGGTCTGCGAGTCCAGGCACACCA
>JABDLS010000112.1 GCA_013002885.1 Gemmatimonadota bacterium
GGGTGTACCCGCCGCGGCGCACTGCCGGCTGGCTTACCCGGCCGGTGACGGCCATCTCCACCAGCTCGTCGAAGTTCCAGCTCAGCGTCTCGCTCATCTCTCGTGGGTCGGAGGATTCAGGGGTCCAGAAGGTGGGTGATGCCCGTTGCTTGACAGCGCCCCGAGGGGCAGGGCACGTTGCGGCCCCGATTGTCGACAACATACAGTTCGAGGCGGCGAGAGGCCAACTCTATGGGATACAACGCTTTACTGGAACGAATGGGCCAGGTGAACGACCTGTTGTGCGCCGGATCGGTGCTCAGCTGGGACGAGCGGACCATGATGCCGCCGGGTGGCGCCGAGACCCGCGGAAAGCAGCTCGCAACGCTCAAGGTGTTCGCCCGCAACCACTTAGTGGCCGATGAGACGCGTCGGCTCCTCGACGTCGCCGAAGCGGAGGTGGCCAACCACGCCGAGGACAGCGTCGAGCGCACCATCTGCGCTCAGGTGCGCGAAGCCATCGACTACCACCTCCGCATTCCATCCGAGCTCTTGCAGAGGCGAGCCGAAGTCGGTTCGAGAGGCCACCACGTCTGGGTGAAGGCGCGGGCCGACAGTGACTTCGCCGCCTTCGCGCCGATCCTCGAGGAGACGCTGGCGTTGAATCGGGAGATGGCCGAGTGCATCGGGTACGAGGAGCACCCCTACGACGCCCTCATGCACCGCTTCGAGCCCGGTGAGACGCTGTCGTCGCTCCAGCCCCTCTTCGCCACACTCCGCGAGGGACTCCTGCCGCTGGTGAAGGCCATCGGTGAGAAGGAGCCGCCGCGCGTGGACTTCCTCCAGCAGCCCTATCCGGTGGAGAAGCAGCTCGCGTTCGCACTTTCCATGGCTCGTAAGGTGGGCTACGACACGCACCGGGGTCGCCTCGACCTCACCGTGCATCCCTTCGAGATCTCCTTCACTCGCAACGACGTCCGCATCACCACGCGGGTCAACGACGATTGGATGCCCAAGAGCCTCTTCGGCACCCTCCACGAGGCCGGGCACGGGATGTACGAGCAGTACTGCGACCCGGCGTACACCCGAACACCGCTGGCCACCGATCTCGTCGGCCTCTACGCGGTGGGCGGGGTGAGTTTCGGCGCCCACGAGAGCCAGTCGCGGCTCTTCGAGAATCAGGTGGGCCGGAGTCGCGAGTTCTGGGAGCTGAACTTCGGAGAGCTCCGCGACACCTTCCCCGAGCAACTCGACGGGATCGATGCCGAGACGTTCTGGCGAGCGGTGAACTGGGTGCGGCCCGGCTTCATCCGCGTCGAGTCCGACGAGTCGACGTATGACTTCCACATCATGCTGCGGGTGGAGATCGAGGCCGCCCTCGTCGACGGCTCGTTGAGCGTTGCGGAGCTGCCCGAGGCGTGGAACGCGAAGATGAAGGAGTACCTCGGCCTCGACGTGCCCGACGACAGCCTGGGCGTCCTCCAGGACGTCCATTGGTCCTCGGGTCAGGTGGGCACCTTCTGCAACTACACCATCGGAAACGTCATGGCCGGTCAACTCTTCGCCGAGGCTAAGAAGGACGACCAGGTTCGTGGTGGGTTGGGGGCAGCCGACTATCACCCTTTACGGGAGTGGATGACCGAGCACATCCACCGCCACGGGCGTCGCTACACCCGGGAGCAGCTCCTCGAGCGCGCAACCGGGCGGGGCCTCGACCCCACCGATTACGTGGCGTACCTCACGTCCAAATACACCGAGGTCTACGAGCTGTGAGCGCGACCGAGGCCCCTGCCACGTCGGTTGAGGGCCGACGGCGCCTCGCCAAGCGGGTCCAGCTCAAGGACAAGCACATCATCACCGAGATGATGGACATCGCGGCGGACCTGCCCGACGTCATCAAGCTCGGGCGGGGAGACCCGGACCTCGATACGCCGGAGCACATCATCCGGGCGGGGCAGGCGGCGTTGGGGGCAGGTGCCACCCACTACACCCATCCCATGGGCATGCCGGAGCTGCGTCAGGCCATCGTCGACAACATTGCGGCGTACGGTGGAGCCCGGTACGCACCCGAACACGTCGTCGTCACGCCTGGAGGACAGCAGGCGATGTTCATCATCGCCCTCGGCCTTCTGGACCCCGGCGACGAGCTCCTCATTCCCTGCCCGGGATACAATCCGTACCTCCAGGCCGCCGAGCTGACCGAAGCCAAGCTCGTGGAGATCCGCACCTCCATCGAGACGAACTTCACCCTCACCGCGGAGATGGTTCGGGCCCACATCACTCCGCGCTCCAAGGTCCTGATCCTCATCAACCCCGGGAATCCCACGGGTACGGTGATTCCCCCCGACGAGGTGGAGCGAATCTGCGCGTTGGCGAAGGAGCGCGACCTCATCGTCGTCTCCGACGAGATCTACGCGCGCATCGTCTACGACGACAACAAGGCGATTCCCGTGGCTGCGCTTCCGGGAATGCAGGACCGCACCATCACGCTCTCGGGTGTGTCGAAGGCGTACGCCATGACGGGGTGGCGGGTGGGGTACTTCGCCGGTCCACCGGACTTGATGCCTGCGCTTGCCGAGATCCACCACGCCTTTGCCATCTCCACATCGGCGGTGGGACAGCATGCGGCCCTGGCCGCCCTGACCGGGCCTCAGGACTGCGTCGAGGAGATCCGCCAGACCTTCGACGAGCGACGCAAGGTGCTCTGCGCGGGCCTGGACGAGCTCGGCATCCCGTACGCCGAGCCTCAAGGCGCGTTCTACGTCTACGCCAAGGTCGCCGAGACCGGCGTGGAGGCCACCGAGTTCTGCCGGCGCCTCCTGTCCGAAGGGCGCGTCATGATCTTCCCCGGCCGGATCTACGGGGACTACACCGACCACTACGCCCGCATGTCGCTGACCCAGACGATTCCCCGGATCCACGAAGCCCTCGAACGCATGGCGGGTGTCGTTGACGCCATCCAGCGGGAGAGTTCCGGCGCATGAGCCGCGTCCACCCGTGGTTGAGATCGGCGCATGAGCCCCGTCGCCTGCCTTCCAATCCGTCCCAGAGCTGAACGACCCGACACCATGAAATCCGACAACCCGAACGTCCGCGGCATCAAGCACATGGCCTTCGCGGTGAGAGACGCGGCGAAGGCGCTGGACGCCTACGCCCGCTTCCTCCACGTCCCCGCCGATACCGAGATCAAGGTCTACCCCAAGTCGAAAAACCGGGTGGCCCTCTTTTACCTCGGCGGCATCGAATACCAGCTGTGCGAGTCCATGGAGCCCGACGGGCGCTTTGCCAAGTGGATCGACGAGAGAGGGGCTGAAGGACTGCACCATGTCTGCTACGAGGTGGACGACATCGACGCCGCCCTCGCCCACGCCGAGGCCCAGGGGGCGAGCCTCCGGATCTGTCAGGCGTGTCAGGTCCACGGCTCCCACCCGCATCCAGAGGGGTGGGTCGCCTTCCTCGACGACGAAGCCGGGGGTATCGAGATCGAGTTCATGCAGGTCTACACGCCCGAGCAGTTGAAAGAGTACGAGGCCTACCAAGGGATCTGAGATGAGCAACGACCGCACCGTGACCGTCGGCACCGCGACGGCCGAGCCGGGAACCGCTGTCCGGGGAGTTATCCCCGTCACCACCCTCGCCGGCGGGACGCCCCTGGAGATCCCCGTGGTGGTGGTGAACGGAGGCGCCGGCGACGGGCCCTGCTTCTGGGTGAATGGCGCCATCCATGGCGACGAACCCGAGGGGCCTCTGGCGTGTCAGATCGCCCTGGCGGAAGTCGACCCGGCTCAACTGTCCGGGACGCTGGTTCTCTGCCCGGTCGTCAACGTGCCGGCCTTCGAAGCGGCGGAGCGAGGCAACCCGGCCGACACGTTCACTTACGACATGAACCGGATCTACCCGGGTCGACCCGACGGCTACCTGAGCGAACGGGTGGCGGCGGCCCATGCGGCGGCCATGGGTCCGGTGGCCGACCTGGAGATCTCCATCCACTCGGGTGGCGCCCACTCGTTCCTGGACAAGGCGATCTTCGTCGACGAGCGGCCGGAGTCGGTAGAGTTGGCTACGGCCATGGGCCCTGGATGGGGATGCATCATGTCGTCCTTCAATCCGTCGGGCAGTCCTATGGCGTACATGAAGGAGCTGGGGAAGGTCGGGATCACCGTGGAGCTGGGCGGGCGCTCCGCTACCTCCCCGGAAGCCTTCGCCCGGGTGGGCCGGGAGCTCGCCGACTCTATCCTCAACATTCTCCGTCATTACGCCATGTATCCGGGAGAGGCGAGCTATCCGTCGCCTCGGTACAAAGGCCAGCAGCAGGCCCTTCTCGCTCCCGCCTCGGGCATCTTTCTTCCCGAACCGGGCGTCGAGTTCCTGACGATGATGAAGAAGAGCGACCCTATCGCCCGGATCGTGAACGTCTTCGGAGACACCCTGGCGAGCCTCGAAGCTCCCGCTGACGGGATGTTCTTCGGCCTTCGGGCGCTGCCCAACGTCACCACGGGCGACTGGTGCTGCTTCTTTTGCAAGGTCGAAGGAACCCGGGACTGATGGTGGAGCATCGTCGCGACCTCGTCGGTTACGGGCAGAATCCGCCGGACATCCGATGGCCGGGTGGCGCCCGTCTCGCCCTCAACTTCGTCCTCAACTACGAAGAAGGCTCCGAGTACTCCATGGCCGACGGCGACGGTCGGTCCGATGCGGCCCTCACAGAAGTCGCCCAGCCCCGGGTGCCTTCGGGCCAGCGGGACCTGGGAGCAGAAAGCATGTTCGAGTACGGGAGCCGTGTGGGGTTCTGGCGACTGCACCGGTTCTTCCAGGACCGGAATCTCCCCGTCACCGTCTTCGCGTCGGCCTTGGCCCTTGAGCGAAATCCCGAGGTGGCGAAGGCCGTGGCGGCCAGCGACTGGGATGTGGTGGCTCACGGCCGCCGGTGGATCGAGCACTACCTCCTGGACGAAGCCACCGAGCGCAAGGAGATCGCTCGAGCATACGAATCCATTCGCGATCTGGTTGGCCGGGCGCCGGAAGGGTGGTACTGCCGCTACGCTCCGTCGCGGAACACCCGGCGGTTGGTGGTCGAGCACGGAGGCTTCAGCTACGACAGTGACGCGTATAACGATGAGCTGCCGTACTGGTTGACGGTGGGCGACCGTGCGCACTTGGTGGTGCCGTACTCCCTGGTGACCAACGACGCGAAGCTGGTGGGTGGACCGCTGGTTAGCGGACGGACCTTCGGCGACTTCCTCATCGACGCCTTCGAGGAGTTGGTGGCGGAGTCCGATGTCCACCCCCGGATGATGTCGGTGGGGATGCACGCACGCATTCTCGGGCAGCCTGCCCGGATCCGCGGCCTCAGGAGCTTCGTGGATCACGTCGAGGGGCGCGACGATGTGTGGATCTGCCGACGCGGCGATCTGGCCGCTCACTGGCGCGCCCAGGTGCCGCCTCCCAAGGGTGCCGTCGCCCCATGACCTCAGAGGCGGCGATCTCGGTTGTGGCGGGCCCTGCCGACCCGGCTGCCTTCGCCCCGTTCGGGGCGTTCGTCGAGCCGCCGCTGGAGGTGGGAGGGCGGGCGAGGTTCGACGACTGGTTGGAGCCTGTGGCGGGGCTGGCGCCTTCGTATCACCTCAACCGCGCTCCTGCGTCGACCTTCCCAGTCACGGTCCGTCGGGTGGAACGACACCCCCACGCGGCGCAGCTCTTTATTCCCGTGGGGGTCTCCCGGTACCTCGTCACCGTGATGCCTGCGGACGAGAGTGGCGCGCCCGATGCGGGTGAGGCTCGATCGTTCGTCGTGCCTGGTACCATGGGCGTCGCCTACCGGCCTGGTACGTGGCATACCGGGATCTCCGCCCTCGATGGGGAAAGCAGCTTCGCTGTCATGATGTGGCGGGGGACCGAGGACGACGACGTATTCGCCGACATTCCGGCCGTCCAGATCCTCGCGGGCAACGGAGATCTTCTTGGCTGACACTGCCCTCGACCCCATCGAGCAGACGCCGCTGCGCGTCCAGGTCGCTGACCGGCTCCGAGGGGCCATCGTCACCGGGAAGCTGAGGCCCGGGGCGGCCCTGGTTGAGACTGCCCTCGCCGAGCAGCTCAACGTGAGCCGGGCGCCCATCCGGGAAGCCATCCAGGATCTGGAGAACGACGGTCTGGTGGAGACCGTGGCGTACAAGCGGAAGAGGGTGAAGCCACTCACCGTTCGGGAGGTGGCCGAGATCTGCGACATGCGTACGCTCTTCGAGGTGATGGCCGTCCGCCGGATCCTGGAGCGGGGCACGGCCGTGAACAGTCTCCAGGAGCCGTGCGAAGCGATGGAACGGGCGGCGGCGGCCGGTGACCGCGACGCCCTCATCGCCGCCGACGAGTCGTTCCATCGGACGCTGATCCGTCTCTCCGACCACTACCTGCTGGACCAGCTCTGGGCGGGTCTGTACCTACGGATCCACCAGATCATGTCACTACGCAACGACGAAGCTGTCGATCTTCGCGACATCGCTGGGACGCATCCCCCCATCGTCCAAGCCCTGGCGGACGAAGACCTGGACCGAGCCGTCCGACTCGTGTCGGAGCACGCCAACGCCCTGGCGGACTTCGACCCGGCCAGCATCGCCGACCCTGCAGGCCAGGACGCATCGTGAGTCGGCGCTCGGTTCTGGTCACCGGCGCCGGAGGCTTCGTGGGGTCGACCCTTGTCACGAGCTTCGCTGAACTCGGGCTGGACGTGATCGCCGTGGATCGCGCCTTCGACGATGAGGCGGATGGGGCCGCCTCGATGGGCCGCGTACGACGCATGACGGGCGAGCTCGACGCCGAGTTGATCCTACACCTCCCCCCGGTGGACCTCGTGGTTCACGGAGCGTGGATCACCACGGACCCCGAGTACCTCGGGATCACGCGCGAAGAGTACGCTGCCGAGAACCTCGAGCCCCTTCGACGCATCCTCGAATGGGCTCGGAGCAGAGAGCCGAAAGCACTCGTCTTCCTCAGCTCATCCGGCGTCTTCGGGGCTGGCGACGGCGACGACGCCCTGACGGACGCCGACACACCCACGAGCAAGGCCCCCTACGCGGAGGCGAAGCGGGAGGCCGAGCGACTGGCACTGCTCTTCGCCGGTGAGGCTGGCGGCGGCCCTGAGACCTTCGTCGTCCGCCTAGGCTACCTCTTCGGCCCCGACGAGCGGTCGCGCCCCACGCGAACGGGGCGATCCCTGGTCACCGAATGGATCGCCTCGGCGGAGAAGGGGGAGCCCCTGCCCGTGAGGTCCGACGACCCTGCCAGGGACTGGACGTATACGGGTGACCTGGCGCCTGCGCTTCTTCGCCTCGTCGACGGCCCATCTCCGCCGCGAGCGATCCACCTCGGGAGTCCCCATCGCTACCGGGACAGCGAGGTCGCATCCCTCATCGCCGGTCGGTACCCGAGGGCGCGTGTGACCACGGTACCCGACGGAGCGACGGTGAAGGCTCCCATGGCCCCCAGCGAAGTGCCGGCGCTGGAAGGCTTCGGCTGGACTGACCTTCCCACGGCCCTACAACTGATGGTCGGCCAGGGAGCATCAGTGTGACCCGCTTCGTCGTGGTCGGTCTGGGCGCTCGCTCCCGGATCTGGCTCCGCGTCCTCGGGGAGCATCCCTCATGCAGCGTGGTCGGGCTCGTGGAGACGGATCCGGGCCGCCTCGCCGAAGCCTCCGAGGCGTCGCCGGGTGCCACGAACGGGGGCACCCTGGCCGACGTCCTGGAGAGAGTGGAGGCCGACGTGGCGCTCCTGTGTACCCCGCCGGGGGGCCGGCACGAGCAGATCGCCACGGCATGCTCGGCAGGCCTGGCCATCCTCGCCGAGAAGCCTCTGGCCGATAGCGTGGCGGACGCTGAGGCCCACGTCGCCACCGCGGCGGAGGCCGGCGTTCCACTCGCCGTCGGGCTGAATTTTCGCTACCTCGGGGTGACCCGGGCGTTGAAGAAGCTCTTCGCCCCGGATCGGCTGGGCCCGCCGGAGTTCGGCCGCTTCACGTACGAGCGGTGGCGGGACGGGCGGCTCGCTCACCTGAACAAGTACCCCCTGACCATGCAGCAGCCCATGCTCTGGGAGCAGTCCATCCACCACTTCGACCTGATGCGCTTCGTCTACGACGCCGAGCCGGTTCGGATATCCGCCCGGACCTTCAACCCCTCGTGGTCCCTTTACGAAGGCCATGCCAACGTGGGAGCGCTCATCAGCTTCAGCGACGGCATCGAGATGACGTACCAGGGCACGTGGGCGGGTAACTGGCAGCATATGGGGTTCGAGTGGCGGACCGAGTGTCGCGAAGGAGTTGCCCTCCAGCGGGACATGTTCGGCGACCTGGGATACGCCCTGAGAGACGACGAGGAGCTGACCTCCGTAACGCTCCCTGCGGAAGAGCCGTGGGTCGACGATGCCCGAGCCCTCCTCGACGACTTCGTGGACCACCTCGACGGCAAGGGGCCTCTCCCGTGCCCGGGCTCCGATCACCTCCAGTCTTTGCGCATGGTGGACGCCTGCATCCAGGCGTCGAGCCGAGGGGAGACCATCTACCTATGAACCACATGCCGATGAGAATCCGATCTGGCGTCTGCCTGCTGGCGCTCACGCTCACAGTCGCGGGGTGCGCCCAACGGGACGAAAACACCATCGTCGTGGGCCTCAGCGCAGACATTACGACGTTCGAGCCGGGGATGATCTCGAGTCGCGACAACGCCAACATCGCGAGACACATCTTTGCCGGTCTCTTCAGCCTGGATGCCGATGGTCAGCACGTCCCGGACCTGGCACATACGCTGGAGCTCACGGATGACGGGACAGGCTATGTCTATACTCTTCGAGAAGGTCTGACCTGCCACGACGGAGAGCCGCTCACCGCCGAGGACGTCGCTTACACCTTCAACCGGATCGCCGACCCCGCGAATCGGTTCACCGGAAACTCCCCCGGCTTCGTCTTCACCTCCATCGGCTTCCAGAACGCGGAAGCCCTCGACGATCTCCGGGTCCAGATCAACATCGCCCGAAAGAACCCCATCGCCTTCGGCCTCATCACCGAGATCTACGTCCATTGCAAGGACAGCTACGAGCGGATGTCGTTGGACGAGGCGGCGTCGAACCCCATCGGGTCGGGCCCGTACCGCCTGGCGTCGTGGACCCGGGGGTCGGAGGTCGTCCTCGAAAAGGTCAAGGATCGCGGCAACTTCCAGCGCATCGTGTGGCGCATCATCCCCGAGGCATCGACGAGGACCGCCGAGCTCGTTGCCGGCAACGTGGACATCATCACGAACGTGGTCCCTGAGCAGATCGAAGCCATCGAGGCGTCGGGGCGCGCCGAGGTCCACGCGGTCTCGGGGACTCGTCGCATGTACTTGGGCTTCAATCTCTCCGAGGCGTCGCGCCAGATGCCCGGGGGCGAGGCCATCCAGGACCCGGCGGTGCGACGTGCGCTCCAATATGCCGTGGACGTGCCCACGATCTGCCGCCAGCTCCTCAGCGTGGAATGCCAGCGTGCGACGGGACCGGTGAATCCGCCGAATGCAAATCCGAACCTGACGCCCTACCCCTTCGATCCGGCCATGGCCGAGCGACTCCTGGATGAGGCGGGATGGGAGAGGGGTGACGACGGGATCCGCTTCTCCATCCGGCTGCAGGCCGGACGCGGACGATACGTGAACGACGTGAACGTCATCCTGGCCATCACCCAATACCTCGAGGACGTCGGCCTGGACGTGGAGCTCGAGCTGTTGGAATGGGCGTCGGTGTACACGCCGCTGCTTCGGGAACGAAGCATGGGCCCACTCTTCTTCCTGGGTTCGGGCGGGGGGCTCTGGAGTCCCATCTACGACATGACCGACCTCGCCGACGTGGACTCCGGCACGAACTACACCCACTGGGACGACCCGCGGTGGTTCAGCCGATGGGCGGAGCTTTCCGAGGCCGAAACGGCGGAGGAGCGGCGGCCCGTCATCGACGAGATGCTCCAGGTCTTCTACGACGATGGGCCGTGGCTCCACCTGTACTTCCAGCCTGACTTCTACGGCGTCTCGAATCGCGTCGATTGGGAGGCTCGTCGAGACGAACGTGTCTATCTGTTCGATGCGAGGCTGAGGCTGTGATGCGGACCTCTGGCCCGGTCTCCTCGGCCGAGCGCTGAGGGAGAAGCGGCTCGGTGGGCGCGTACGTTCTTCGGAGGCTCATCCAGAGCGTCGTCGTCGTGATCGGTGTGACGCTGGTCAGCTTCCTCGCCCTGCAGATCGGTGGCGACCCGACCTACCTCTTCGTCAGCGAACGGGCCTCCCTCGAGGAAATCGAAGCCGCGCGCCGTGCTCTGGGTTTCGATCGCCCGCTCCATGTGCAGTACCTGAGCTTCGTTGGCGACCTCGTCCGTGGGGATTTCGGACAGTCGCTGTCCTATCGTCAGCCGGCCATGGGAATCGTTCTCGAGGCGCTCCCGGCCACCATCGAGCTCACCCTCTTCTCCATGCTCATGGCCCTCTCGCTGGCCATCCCCCTGGGAGTGCTGGCGGCCATCAACCGGGGCACCGCGTGGGACGGATCGGTGACGACGTTCGCCATGCTGGGGCAGTCCATCCCGAACTTCTGGCTGGGGATCATGATGATCCTCGTGTTCGGGCTCTATTTGCGGTGGTTTCCCATCTCGGGCCACGTGCCCTTCCTCACACCGCTCATTGCGGGTGACGTCGGGACGGCCTTCGGGAACCTCCCGCGAACGCTCTTCCATCTGGTGCTTCCAGGTCTCGCCGTCGGGACGTACTCCCTGGCTCGAAACACGCGACTCGTCCGCTCCTCCCTTCTCGAGGTCCTCGAGGAGGACTACGTGCGCACCGCCCGCTCGAAGGGGCTCCCCGAAAAGCGGGTCCTCTTTCACCACGCTCTCAGAAACGCGTGGCTCCCGGTGGTGACGGTTATCGGCCTCGAGTTCGGGTTCCTTCTCGGAGGTGTCGTGGTGGTGGAGACGGTCTTCAGCTACCCCGGCATCGGGCGACTTCTCTTCGCGGCCATCAATCAGCGTGACATCCCCCTGGTGCAGGCGGGCGTCATTCTGCTGGCTGGGATCTTCATCATTTTGAACCTCCTCGTGGATCTCATCTACGTGAGGCTCGATCCGCGCATGAAGCTGGCTGGAGGGCGAGGATGAGCGAGCACGGCGGTGTCGGCGCAGGGCCGCGGACCGATGCGCTTCTGGCGGCGTCCCGGGAGTCCGACTTCCGGCGGGAGCTGCGACGAGCCGCCCGGGTGATGGTCGATGCGCGCTGGCCGGTCTTCGCCGTCATCTTCCTCTTCCTCACGGCGTTGGCCGCCATCTTCGGCCCCCTCGTCGCTCCCTTCGACCCCAACCGCCAGAACCTCGTCCTTCGTCTGGCGGATCCCATGACGACAGGGCCGGACGGAGGGGTCTTCTGGCTGGGCTCCGACGCCCTCGGCCGCGACGTGCTAACCCGCCTCCTTTACGGTGCGCGGATCTCGCTGACGGTTGGGATCGCGGCCATCTCTGTGGGTGGGACCATCGGCATCATCGCGGGGCTCATGGCCGGCTACTTCGGCGGTTGGGTGGACGATGTGGTCATGCGCCTCGGGGACATCCAGCTCGCGTTCCCGTTCATTCTCCTGGCCATCATGTTCCTGGTGGTCCTGGGGGCCGGTGTCTGGAACCTGGTTCTGGTTTTGGGCATCGGTCAGTGGGTCACGTACGCACGCATCGTGCGGGCCGATACGCTCTCCCTTCGGGAGAAGGAGTTCGTGGAGGCGGCACGGGCGCTGGGCGACAGCACACCGTCCATCATCTTCCGGACGATTCTTCCGAACATCCTCGCGCCCCTCACCGTCATCGCGTCCTTCAACGTGGCGAGCGTCATCCTCTCGGAAGCGGCGCTCTCCTTCCTCGGACTCGGCGTCCCTCCGTCGGTGCCTACGTGGGGGAGCATGCTGGCAGAAAGCCGCGACACGCTGGTGGCCAACAAGTGGTGGCTCGCCGTCTTCCCCGGTGTCGCGATCATGCTGACCGTGCTGAGCTTCAACATCCTCGGAGACTGGCTCCGGGACTTCCTGGATCCCCGCCTCAGAGAGCGCACATGATCGCCGGAGCCACCACGCCATGAGAGTCGGAATCATCGGAGCGAGCTTCGCCAAGGCGGCGTACCTGCCGGCCCTTCGCCATACCCCGGGTGCGGAGGTGGTCGCCCTGGCCTCGGCCCGGCTGGAGAGTGCCCGCGATGCGGCCGAGGCCTTCGACGTGCCACACGCCTACGACGATTGGGAGTCGATGTTGGCCCAGCACGAGCTCGACCTCGTCTGTATTGCGACGCCCACCGACCTCCACGAGGCCCAGACACTGGCGGCGGTCGATGCCGGGGCCCACGTCCTGTGTGAGAAGCCGACGGCGATGAATGCCGCGGAGGCGGCTCGGATGCTCGCCGCGGCAGAGGCGAAGGGGCGGGTGCACATGATCGACCACGAGCTGCGCTTCAACCCGAACCGGATGCGTATCGCCGAGCTCATCGCGGACGGCTCCCTCGGTGAGATCCGCCACGTCGACATCACGAACGTCAGCACGACATGGGCGGATCCGGCCAGCCGGCCCCAAGGGGATTGGTGGAGCCTCGCCGAGAGGGGAGGCGGGCGGCTCGGGGCGAACGGGAGTCACCAGGTGGACCTCCTGCGATGGTGGCTGGGCGAAGTGGCCTGGGTGACGGGGGCCGCCCAGACGATGGTGCCCGATCGCCGCGACCGGGGCACAGGTGAGCCCTGGACGGCCTCGGCTGACGACATGGCCCATTTCACGGTGGAGATGCAGTCCGGTGCCGTGGCCCAGGTCCTCATGTCCGGGGTCGCCGTTCACGCCATGGGCAATCAAACCCGGATCTTCGGGTCGGACGGCACCATCACCTTGTCGAATGACGACGAGCGACTCTTCTTTGCTCGCGCCGGCGGGGACTTCGAAGAGATCACGGTCACGGATTCCAACGCCGCCCTGGAGGGAGTGAACGAGGGCATCTGGAACGTGTCCGTGGTGGCGCTCATGCAGGAGCTCTTCGCTGCCATCCGCGAGGGCCGGAAGCCGTCTCACGGAGCCACATTCGTCGACGGGCTGGCCAACCAGCAGGTCCTCGACGCCGTCCGGGTCTCGGAGGCGGAGCGGCGGTGGGTGAGGCCCGACGAGGTGCTCGGTGGGGTGTGACCGCGGAGGCGCCGGGTGACCGATGACGAAGGCGTCACGGGCCGCTCTGTCGCCGGGCAGTCCATCGTCGTCACGGGCGCGGCACAGGGTCTGGGCGCCTCCATCGCTCGCCATCTCGCCGACTGCGGGGCGCACCTGATACTCCTGGATCGGGACGCGGACGGCCTCGCCGGTACGGCGGTAGCGTGTCCTGGGGCGAAGGCAGCAGTGGTCGATCTGTCGAGGCCCGACGAGACGCAGAGGGCAATCGACGAGCTCATCGACGGCCCTGTGGACACGCTCATCCACAACGCCGCGATTCTGAGGGTCGAGCCTGTCGAGTCCGTCAGCCTCGACACCTTCCAAGCGACCGTGAACGTCGGCATCCAGGCCGGCTTCCAGCTTACCCAGGCCGTATGGCCGGAAATGAAGCGGAGGGGTGGGGCGGTGGTTTTCGTCTCTTCCCGGTCGGGTATCGAGGGTTTCGCCGACGAGACGGCCTACTGTGCGGCGAAGCACGCTCTCGAAGGCTTCTCCAAGTGCCTCGCCCTCGAGGGTGAAGCGCACGGCATCCTCTCGGTAACCGTCACCCCGGGGATGTACATGCGCACCCCGATGTCGGAAACGACGTACCCGCCAGAGCTCCGCGGAAAGTGGGTCGATCCCGCTCTCCTCGCGCCGGCGTTCTCTTTTCTCGCTACCCGCCCCATGCATCTTTCCGGTCGACGGCTGAGTGCGTGGGAGCTCGTTCAGGAGCAGACCCCATCGTGAGCATGCAGCCCATCTACGACTGGATCGACGCCAACGCCGACGAGTGCGTGCGAGACCTCCAACGCCTGGTCCGGCAGCCCTCCATCTCGGCCCAAGGAGTCGGCCTGCGCGAGTGTGCAGAACTCGTCCGCACGATGATGCACGAGGATGGACTGCCTGCCGAGCTGTATGAGCTCGAAGAGGGTCCACCTGTGGTCTTCGGGCACCTCGAGGCGAAGAAGCCGGCCAAGACGATCCTCTGCTACTCCCACTACGACGTGCAGCCGCCCGAGCCCCTGGACGAGTGGACCCACGGCGGACCATGGTCGGCCGAGGTCGTGGACGGCGTACTCTACGGGAGGGGTTCGACCGACAACAAGTCGGGCGTTCTCGCCTTCAACAAAGCGGCGAAGGCATTCCTCGAGGTCCGTGGAGAGGTACCGGCCAATCTCAAGCTCTTCATCGAAGGTGAGGAGGAGATCGGCTCGCCCAATCTCTCCGCCTGGGCAGCGCAGAACAAAGAGCTGCTCGAAGCCGACGGGATGCATTGTCTCGACGGATCCATGGAGACGGGCACCGCCGTGCCCGACGTCTCCTTGGGGCTCAAGTCCGTCCTCTTCGTGGAGCTCATCGCACGTGGAGCGAAGATGGACGTGCACTCCTTGAACTTCCCTCTTGTGGAATCGCCGGTCTGGGAGTTGATCTGGGCCCTGAACACCATCCTCGATCGAAATCGGAAGATCCTCATCGAGGACTGGGACGAGGGGATCTGGGAGCTGGGACCCGACGACGAGGAGCAGCTCGCCGACAAGGCGGCCCGCGTGGACCTCGGTGCGCTCAAGGAGGAGTGGGGCATCTCCGAGTTCGCCCTCGGCCGAGATGGCGTCGATGCCATCCGCGCGCGGACGTACGAGCCCACGGCGAACATCCAGGGCATGATCGCCGGCTACACCGGTCCAGGCCGCAAGACCATCATCCCCAACGAGGCGAGGGTGAGGATGGACTTCCGCCTCATCCCCAACATCCAGCCCGCCGACGCCATCCGGAAGCTGAAGGACCACCTGGAGAAGCACGGCTTCGGGCACATCGAGGTGGAGGCCTTCGACGGTGCCGAGCCGCCGTACAAGATCTCGGTCAAGGAAGACATCAGTCAGGCCATCATCGCGGCGGCCACCGAGGTCTACGGCGAGCTCCCCGTGGTGAACGGCGTCTCGGCAGAAGGGGCCATTCTCCGCCATGTCTGGATTCCGTGCGTCCTCACCGGTTTCGCCAATCCCGGGGCGAACCTCCACGCCCCTGACGAGAACATCCACGTCGACAAGTACCTTCAGGGCATCAAGTACGCTGCGGCCATCATGGAGCACTTCGGGAAGGGATGAGGCGAGGCGCTGCATCGTTGACACCGTATCGACGAATCATGCACTTTGCGATACAAAGTAGCGCCCGCGTGGGTCTCGGTCCGCGCGGCTCACGGGAAGGGAGTGAAGGCATGCCCCGTTGGTTGAGGCTTCTACGCGGAATGGTCGGGACCGGGCTCACGTTCAGCGCGGTGGTTGCAGCCGTCTCGGCCGTCGTCGCAGGTGTCGCATGGCTGCTACCGGGCGCCATGACGTCGGCCGAGGTGGTGGAGATGATCTTCATGGGGGTTCGGGCTGCGGTGTGGGCGTTCCCGGTGGGGGTGGTCTTCTCGGGCGGGCTCGCCCTCTCCGCGAAGAACCGCTCGTTCGACGAGCTGTCCATTCCACGCGTCTCGGCACTGGGAGCGTTGGGTGGCCTCGCCCTCTTCGGCGTGCTTGCCCTGAACGCCTGGTCGGCGTGGTCCACGGCCGACGCCATCGGCAACCTGGTCATCCTCGTCGGTATGGGCGCTGGGGCGGCAGGTGGCACCCTCGCCCTGGCGCGGAAGGCAGGCCCCGCCCTGGAGGCCGGCGACGAGCCGGCCCGTCTGGACGAAGGGTAGCTCGGCGCCGTCGAGGTGCACCCTTGCGCTTCCGTCGTCGCGGTCCCATATCATCACATGTGATATCATCACAAATAATACAAATAGATACTATAATGCGCTGGAGGATGACCTATGCTGCGCCGTAACTGGTTCCACATTCTCCTGGCGCTGGCCGAAACGGATCTCCATGGCTCAGCCATCGCCGAGGATGTTCTCGAACGGACGGATGGGGAGCTCAGACTCTGGCCGGCGACCCTGTACCGGGCTCTGGATGAACTCGTGGACGAAGGTCTGGCCGCGCCGTTGACGGGCGACCAGCGGCCGGAGGGTGAGAGTCGCCGGAAGCAGTACTACTCCATCACGGTGAGCGGGCGTCGGCGACTCGCCGAGGAAGCGGGGCGCCTGGCCGAGCTGGCTCAGGTTGCGAAAGACCGCCTGGGAGACGCGGGCGCGTGAGCCGTCCTCCGAGGTGGATTCGGCGGCTCCTGGCTGTTCTGCCCGCCCGCTTCAGGGCGGAGCACGGGGAGGAGATCATCGAGCTCGGCGCCAGGTACGCACGGGGGCGGTCCGTGTGGGGACGGGCAACGGTCTGGATGTGCGTCGCCGCCGATCTCGTCGTCGTCGGTCTGGGATACCGGTTCACCCGGCGGTCGGCCGGGGTCGAGGAGCGTCTCCCGAGTTCGAAGATGCCGACGATGGAAGGGGTGGGTCGCGACGTGAGAATGGCCCTACGGTCGCTCCGGAGAGATCCGGGCTTCTCCGTCTTCTCGGTCCTCATCGTCGGGCTGGGCATCGGAGCGAGCATCACCGTGTTCAGCGTCGTTCAGGCCCTCCTCATCCGCCCCCTTCCCTTCGAGGAGCCGGACCGACTCGTCTGGGTCTCCAACGGCGATTTCGGGCGTGGGCAGCAGCTTTCGTCCATCAGTGTTCAGGTTGGTCACGTCGTGCGGATGCGCGCCGACGCCAGCCAACTCGACGACATCGCGGGGTATCATCTGTTCGATCGGGACGGCGACCACACACTCGTGTCGGGGGATGCGCCGGCACGGGTGACCCGCCTGAGGGTTACGGGGAACTTCCTGTCCGTGCTTGGAGTGGAGCCGGCCATCGGCCGGTTCTTCACTGACGAGGAGGCGTGGGACGACGGTCCGCGGGCCATCGTTCTGACCCATGGATCGTGGCTCCGCCACTTCGGTGGCGACCCGGGGATCGTTGGTTCGCACGTGCTTCTCGATGATGCTTCGGCCTCGGTGGTAGGCGTTCTACCCGCTTCGTTCGACTTCACGACGATCTTCGCACCGGGTCAATCCATCGACTATCTCGCGCCGTATCCTCTCTCAGCGCGGAGCCACCGGAGTGGCAACACCCTCGGGCTCATCGCTCGACTGGCCGCAGACGCCACCCTGGCAAGCGCACGGGCAGAAATCGGTACCTTCGCCGTCTCCGAGGAAGAGGCCGCGGAGAGGGAGAACACCTTCCACCCGGTCATCCGGCCCCTTCGTGAGCACGTCAGTGGAGGCTTCCGCCCGGCCATGTTGCTCCTGGTGGGTGCCGTGGTTCTCGTAATGCTCATCGTCTGCGCCAACCTCTCGACCTTGCACCTGGCCCGGGCTACCGGTCGGGAGCGTGAGCTGGCCATCAGGGCTGCCATGGGCGCCGGTCGGGGACGTCTCTTCCGCGAGCTTCTCACTGAAACCGTCGTCGTCTCCGGGTTGGGCGCGGCCCTGGGCGTGCTCGTGGCGGTTCAGGGGACTCGACTGCTGTCGACGCTGGACCTGCAAATCCCCATGCTGTCCCACGCCACCGTCGACGGCCATGCCTTGACCATCGCGGTGCTGTCTGCCGTGGCCGTTGGCGTGGTCTTCGGACTCGCGCCGGCGGTGCGCGGTGCTCGCCTGCAGCTCAATGAGGCCCTCAAGGAAGGGGCCCGTGGCGCCTCTGGCAGCCGTCGGCACCAGCGTCTTCGACACACTCTGGTCGTGTCGCAGGTGGCGATCGCGTGCCTCCTCCTGGTCGCTTCCACCCTCACGGCCCGAAGCATGCTCCACCTCCTGGAGACCGATCTGGGCTACGACGCCAAAGGGGCTGTGGCCATGAGGATCGATCCGGCGGTGCGGTTCGACAACGACGAGGAGCGCCTGACCTTCTACGGCTCGGTCCTCGACCGTGTGGGCGGTTCATCCGGTGTCGCCGCCGCTGGCCTCAGCGACATTCTTCCCATGGCCTTCAACCGTCGATGGGACGCTCGCGCCATGAACGAGGACCCGGAGAACAGGGTCTTCCCCTACGTCCGGATCGTCAGCGATGGCTATCTCGACGCCATGGGCCTGACGCTCGTGGCTGGCCGCGACTTCACATCCGCCGACGTCTCGGGGACGACCGATGTCGCCATCCTCAACGAGCCGCTGGCCGCTCGACTGTGGGGCGATCGAAGTCCGTTGGGGCAGACACTCCGATCATCCGGGCGGGAGCGGACCGTGGTCGGTGTGGTGCGGCCGACCCGTCAACTCTCTGTGGACCAGGAGCCGGGCCCAGAGCTCTTCCTGGCTCTCCGCCAGGTATGGGATCACGCTGCGGTGTATCTCATCATACGTGGGGAACGCACGCCGACCGAGTTGATCGAGGTCGCTCGGGGTGAGATCGGCGCCATCGATCCTGCTATCCCCCTCGACCGAGTCGTTCGGGTCAGCGAGATCGTCGGAGCCTCCATGGCGCCGCGGCGATTTGTGACCACACTGCTCACGCTCTTCGCCGCGTTCGCCGTCGTCCTGGCCGCGCTGGGTATCTACGCGGTGGTATCCTACTCGGTAACCCAGCGCCGCCACGAGATCGGGATCCATCTCGCCCTGGGTGCGACCGGCCGCCGAGTCCGACGGGGGTTCACCCGGGAAACGCTTACACTGACCGGACTCGGGCTATTCATCGGGCTCGTCGGGGCTGGGTTCGGGGGGCGTGTGCTGGAGAGTTCTCTGATCGGCGTTACTCCCCTCGATCCGGCGACGTACGTGGCCGTGTCGGTGGTCCTGCTGGGGGTATCGCTGGCTGCCGCGTGGGCGCCCGTGCGCTCGGCGTCACGAGTGAGTCCGCTGGAAGTTCTCAACCAGGGGTAGGAGCGGCTGAGGGACGGGTTGCCGAAGTGCGCCGGCGTCACCAATGTCCGGGTCCCAAATCCACTCTCTTGGAGAACGACCATGTCCTCGATGACCGACCTGCTGCTCGACCGACTCGGGGACGGCGGGCTGGAGTCCCTCAGCCAGTCCCTCGGATCGAACCCCCAAGTGACGAAGACCGCGGCCGCGGCGGCCCTCCCCATGTTGCTCGCAGCTTTGGCCAGGAACACACAGAGCGATGACGGGGCCTCGGCTCTGGCCGGAGCCCTCGATCGGGATCACGACGGCTCGATCCTCGACGCGGTCGGCGGCGGCTTCTCCGAAGACATGCGGAAAGATGGAGATGGCATTCTGAAGCACGTCCTCGGTGCTCGTCGGGGCATGGCAGAGGCTGGCATCGCTCAGGCTTCCGGGCTCGATGCCGATCAGTCGTCTGCCATGTTGGCCAAGCTCGCGCCCTTGGTCATGGGCGCATTGGGCCAGGCGAAGCGGAGTCGTAACCTCGATGCCAACGGCGTTACCGAGCTTCTTCGTGGAGAGGATGGTCCGGCCCGCAAGAAGCTCGGCGGGCTGGCGGGTCTGCTGGATCGGGACGGTGACGGGAGTGTCGCCGACGATATCCTGGGCGGCCTCGGCCGTTCGCTGTTCGGCGGGAACTGAACCCCGAGCGCTCTGAAAGCGATCGCTTTGGTGGCCGGGCTGCTCCTGGCGGTGCCCGTAGCCGCCCAACGAGCCGGCTCGGGCTCCGCTGTCCCCTGTGCGGTGCCCATGCGGTGGAGCATCGAACCGATCGACCGGCGCTTCGACCTCCCGGCGGACCGGGCGCTCCGCGCGGCGCGGGCCGCGGCGGGGCTTTGGGAGCGAGCCTCCAGTGCCGACCTGTTCGATGTCTCCTCTGCTCCAGGAGCACCGATCTTCTTCGAATACGACGAGCGACAAACCACGGTGGAGGCGCGTCGGGGCCGCGAGGCGGTCCTCGACGAGAAGCGTGAGGAAGTCGAGCGTCGCCGGGGAGCGCTCGAAGCAACCTCTGACGCTCACGACGCGGCCCTCGAGGGGTACCTTCGGCTGGTCGAAGAGCACCGCCGCGTCGTCAGGGCCTACAACGACGACGTCCAGCAATGGAGCGGGCGGGAGGTCCCGGCCGAGGTGGAAGCGGATCTGGAGCGGCGGCGTCAGGAGATCGATGACACGGCCCGGCAGCTTCAGGTCAGGCAGCGGGTCCTGAATCGGCGCTCGGACGAGATCCGGCAGGAGGTCGACGACTTCAACGACCGGGTGGAGTCCATCGCCGAGGAGGAGAGGGCTTTCGCCCGGGACTTTCCCGTGACCGCCTCCGAGTCGGGCACGTACGACGAAACCGTGACGTGGGAGAACGGGCGGCCGGTTTCGGTGAGCCGAAGGATCCGGATCTACCAGTTCTCGAGCTACGATGACCTGGTGCTCGTGTTGGCCCACGAGATGGGTCATGCCCTTGGGCTTGGGCACGCTCCCGACGACCGGGCCGTCATGAGTGAAGTGTTCACGACGGGCTTGGACATCGTCTCGACGGGAAGCGTCACCGCGTTGGACGAGCGCCTGCTGGGCGAGCGCTGTCCGGAGCTCGTGCGGTGATCCGGACTCCTCGGGGACGACGCCCTTGATCGACGCCGTCTTCCGGTCGCTGACCCGGGACTGGGTTTCGCCCCGCCGGGCCATCCTCTCCCGGGGCCTGGCGTTCGTCATGGTCTATGTAGCGGCCGTGGTAGCCCTGTCCTTGGGCGTGGGCGTGAGCGAGCGGGACTTGAGCGACGCCGACGTCTTCACACGGGCCTACTACTCGCTCGGCCTCTTCGTCCTCGGTGGTCTGGATCTGGGCGTGCCCACGGGGGGGGGAGCGGTGGCCCGATCGGTGCTCTGGGTCACGTACTTCGCGGCACCCATCATCACCGCCTCGGCGCTTCTGGAGACGGCCATGCGCCTGCTCGTGCCTTTGGCGCGGCGCGTCCGCCCGCCCACCGAGCACATCGTGCTCGGTGGAGCTGGCCGTCTGAGCCTGATGTATCTGCAGGAGCTTCGGCGACGAGGGTCGAACCGCTTCGTCATCCTCGTCGAACAGGACCGCAACCACCGAGCTTTCGGAGATCTGAGAGGCGAAGAGCGCGTGCAGCTTCTCCGTGGTGACATCACCAGCGATGCGGTCCTCGAAGGACTCAACCTCTCCGAGGCCCACCGGGTGCTCCTCCTCACCGGGGACGATTTCGCGAACCTCGACGCCGCGGCCCGGACGCTCCGACTGGCCCCGGGGCTCGCCGGGAGGATCGTCGCCCACGTGTCCGAGCTCGGCTTCATGAGGCAGACGGCCGGGTCGAGCGTGGCCCGGGAATGCGAGGTCTTCAACGGCCACGAGTTCGCGGCGAAGCGGTTGGTGCGCGAGCACCTGGCCCAACGGTTCATCCGGACGCCATACCGGGATCTCGTGGTCCTGGCCGGCTTCGGCCGATTCGGACAGACCGTCCTCCACGAGCTGCAGGAGAACGCTCCGGGCATGTTCGGTCCGGTGGTGATCCTCGACGAGCGCGCCAGCAGGAACGCGAGGGCCTTCGAGGAGGAGCCGGGCTTCTCCGACGACTACGAGCGGGCGGTGGTCGATGGGGACATTCTGGACCCCGATGTCTGGAGGGACATCGATGAGACGGTGAGCATGGAAAGTCGGCCTCCCGTCGTCATCGTCGGCTCCGGGGACGATCGTACCAACCTCCAAGCCGCGGTGGCGGTCTCCACCAGCCACCCCGGGGCGCTGGTCATCGTACGGAGCTTCCGGAACTCGCCGTTCATGGAAGAGGTGGTGTCGGAGGCGGGCGCGTACCGATTCAATCTCGGTGAGCTCATCATCGACGGAATGCCCGACGAGTGGTTCTGAGGACCACGGCAACCCGGGCGGTCGCGGTCTGACTCGGCCGCCCGCGCGCCTAATTCGGGACGCGGGCCTTCAACTCCTCGTGGAAGTTCTGTACCAGGATGAGCTCGATGGTTCCGCCTTCCGAGGGGCTGGCGAACTGGGCGGCGCGACCGGTGAGCATCCTCCGGTCGTCGTGAGCGATCTCCAGCCAGCCGCGCACGGTTCGTGGGATGACACCCGCGGGGTGATTGAAGAGCAATTCGTGCCCCGTCACGCGGAACGTGGGTTCTGTCTCGATCTGGGCGGAGTAGACGCCGGCTGCCGTCGCATAGAGAATCTCACGACCGCTCTTCGACCAGACCGGAACCGCCCCGAAGCCGTCGGAGACCTGCCAACGGCCGGAGGTGAAGTCGGGGAAGGGACGCACGTAGACCAAATCCGTTCCCGTTTCGTCGGACGAATAGGCGAGCCACCGCCCGTCCGGTGAGATGGCGGGGGCGCTTTCCTGCACGCCGTCGTTCGCCGAGATGACAATGTCGTCTTCGGTGCCGACCTCGATCGCGTAGATGTCGCGTGTCGGATCCAAGACGGCCCGGTAGACGATCCACCGCTCGTCTGGAGAGACCTCGAAGTTGACGGCCCTTCGAGGTAGGGCCTGGAAGAGCGTCGGTTCCCCTGCGCCGTCGGCTCGGGTCACCCAGATGCCCGAACCCGCGTCCCCACGGTCGGACTCGAAGAAGATCCGTTCCCCGTCCGCGCTCCATCGGGGAGCCCGGTCGGGCACCGCGGAGAAGGTCAGCCGCGTGGTAGGACCGCCGTCGGTCTCGGTGATCCAGACGTCGCCGCCCGCCGCGCTGTTGTCCTGATAGGCGACCCGGCTTCCGTCGGGCGATAGGGCCCACGAGGAGTTGTCGCCGTTGGGGTTGAAGCTGAAGTCGCCAGAGAAGGGCGAGACGCGACCGGTGCGGTCGACCCAGATGAGCTCTGCCCCTGCCGCCGTGGTGGGCGCCGCCCAATACAGGAGTGTACCGTTGGCCGAGAGGGTGAACATGACGTCCTCGCTGGCGCTCACGCCCACGCCCTGGACCATGGGGACCGGGTCGCCGGTGAGCTCGGCGGCGTCCGCGTCGAAGGGGGCTGCCAGAATCTGCCCGTCCAGGGTCCCGTAGACGATGTGGCCCGTTGAGGTTATCCAGCTACGCAGGCCCGTCGTGAGGACGCGCCGCTCCCCGGTGGAAAGCGTGAAGACCTCGAGGCGCGGCGGATCGGTGAAGACCGAAAAGACACCGCGGTCGCCATCGGGAAGCATCTCGAAGTAGCCCTGTTCGGCGTCATCTTCTTCGCTCATCGTCGTGATCCGCTCGATCTCTCCTCCGTCTTCGGGAACGCGATGGATGGTCTGATCGGCCGCGGCGAAGTAGATGAATCCGTCGGTCCCCCACCGGATGCAACAGCTCGCTTCGTCGGTAAGTACACGGGCGATACCTCCACTCAGGGGGGACACCCTGAGTTCCGACCCTTCGGTGTAGGCGACTTCCGTTCCGTCAGGGGAGATGGCGGGATCGACAGTCGTTCCCTCAGCGCCCTGAACGGGGTTGGAGGAGAGTTCGGACCAACGGCGGGACCAGAGACGAGGCTGGTTCTGCTCATCGAAGTAGGTCATGACCATCATCGACGCATCCGGCGAGAGGCTCATCCACTCGCTGGGGAACTGGGACTCGGACACGGCCAGGGAGTAGCGCTGGACGGTGGGTGCGAGTGGGCCCGGGCGACTCAGCGACCATCCGGCGATGAGGGCGAGGAGGGCGGCTGCCGCGGTGGCTACGGTGGTCGCCGGACTCCAGCTTCGGGTCGCGCTTTTCGAGACGTCCACGGGGTCACCGTACCGGAACGACGGATCGGTGAGGGCCCGGGCGAAATCCTGGGCTCGGCTGAAACGGTCGGCGGGGAGCTTCTCCAGGGCCTTACGGATGGCGGCGTCGACGTTCGCCGGGATGGAGGCCCGGATGGTGGTGGCGGACACGGGGGTCCCCTGAATAATCTTCCCCAGGACCGCTTGCGCCGTGCTGCCGATGTAAGGCGGGTCACCGGTGAGCATCTCGTACACGAGGGCCGCCAGCGAGTAGGTGTCGCTGGCCGGACCCACGTGCTGGTCGCCCGTGGCCTGTTCGGGGGACATGTAGAAGGGGGTCCCCACCGAGAGGCCCGTCTCCGTGAGACGACTGCCTCCGGCGGCTCCGACGGCCAAGGCGATGCCGAAGTCGGCCACGACGGGCTGACCGTCCTGCAGGAGAATGTTCGCCGGCTTGATGTCCCGGTGGATGACGCCGCGGTCGTGGGCATGCTGGAGCGCCGCCGCCACGGCTGTAGCGATGCCGATGGCCTCGTTGACGGGGAGCTGCTTTTCCCGGTTGATCCTCTCCCGAAGAGTGTCGCCCTCCAGGTACGGCATGACGTAGAAGAGGAAGGAGTCCGCCTCGCCCGAGTCGAAAAGGGGAAGGATGTGCGGATGCTGGAGATTCGCGGTCGTCTTGATCTCGGCGAGGAAGCGCTCCGCTCCGACGACCGCGGCAAGCTCGGGCTTGAGGACCTTGAGGGCGACCTTGCGCTCGTGACGGAGGTCGTCGGCCAGGTACACCGTGGCCATGCCTCCCTCGCCCAGCTCTCGAAGGACGAGGTAGCGGTCTTCCAGAGCGGCGTTCAGACGCGGAATGACGTCGGACAAAAGGGCGAGCCTCGGCAAATGGGTGAGAAGGCGCCGCAACATCTCATGGTGGGAAAGGGTGGGCAAGCACGCCCCTTGCACCTCACGTAGCGTGAGGTTCTATGGTGTAGCCGCTGCAGCACGATCGACCGACTTTGTTCGAGCACAGAGGGAGGAAGGGAACCATGAACGACTCCATGAACCAGGGATTCCAGACCGAGGTGGAAGCTCGTTGGGGTGACACCGACGAGTATCGCCAGTCGAAGCGACGTACCGCGTCGTACACGAAGGACGACTGGGCGGTGATCCACGCCGAACTCGAGGCCATCGAGTCGGACTTCGCCGATGCCATGGCGCGCGGCGTAGCGATGGACGCCGACGAGACGCTCGGTCTAGCGGAGCGGGCGCGACATCACATCGACCGGTGGTACTACACGTGCCCGCCGGCGATGCATGCGAAGCTCGCCGCCATGTACACGTCGGACGAGCGCTTCAAGGCGCACTACGACGACCGCCAGGACGGATTGGCGGAGTATGTGGCCGGGGCCATCAAGGCCAACGCGGCTCGACAGGCTTGAGCCAGAGCGTGAGGTCAGGCCGCCTGTTCGACGTGGCCGCGACCTCAGGTCGTGTCGAACCGGTCCAGGTTCATGACTTTGTCCCAAGCGGCCACGAAGTCGCGGACGAACCGCTCCTCCGAGTCGTCCGAGGCGTAGACTTCGGCGATGGCCCGAAGCTGGGAATTGGACCCGAAGATCAGATCCACCCGGCTACCCGTCCACCTGAGTTCGCCCGAGGCGCGATCACGTCCCTCGAACTCGTCCTCGTCCTCAGTGACCGCGGTCCACCGGGTCCCCATGTCCAGCAGATTCGAGAAGAAGTCGTTGGTGAGGGACCCTGGCCGGTCCGTGAAGACGCCGTGCCTGGAGCCCCCGAAGTTGGCGCCCAGCACCCGCATACCTCCCACGAGCACCGTCATCTCCGGTGCGGTCAGCGTCAGGAGCTGAGCCCGGTCCACGAGGATCTCCTCGGCGGACATGGAGAACTTCTGCTTCTGGTAGTTTCGGAACCCGTCCACCAGCGGCTCGAGGACGTCGAAGGAGTCGGCGTCCGTCTGATCCGCACTGGCGTCCATCCGTCCTGGCGTGAAGGGCACCTTCACGTCGTAGCCGGCGTCCTTGGCCGCCTTCTCCACGGCGGCGCATCCGCCGAGGACGATAAGGTCGGCGAGAGAGACCTTCTTTCCATCCGATTGGGCTTCGTTGAAGTCGTTGCGCACGGACTCGAGAGTCTCCAGGACCCTGGCCAACTGCTCGGGCTGGTTGACCTCCCATCCGTTCTGAGGTGCCAGACGGATTCGGGCGCCATTGGCCCCGCCGCGCTTGTCGGAACCGCGGAAGGTCGATGCCGAGGACCACGCCGTGTAGACCAGCTCGGACACCGAGAGGCCGGTGTCGAGGACCTTGGCCTTCAACACGCCGACGTCGGCGGGGGCGAGGAGTGCGTGGTCGACCTCGGGAATCGGGTCCTGCCAGATGAGCTCTTCGTCGGGAACGAGGGGGCCCAGGTACCGGGGGCGGGGGCCCATGTCTCGGTGGGTGAGCTTGAACCAGGCCCGGGCGAAGGCGTCGGCCAGTTCGTCGGGGTTCTGGTGGAAGCGCTCGGCGATGGGCCGGTAGATGGGATCTTCCTTCAACGAAAGATCCGTGGTCGCCATCATCGGCGCGTGTCGCTTGGACGGGTCGTGGGCATCGGGGACCAATGTCTTGGCCGACTCGTCGGTAGGCGACCACTGCCACGCACCGGCACGGCTCTTTGTGAGCTCCCACTCGTAGCCGAAGAGCATGTCGAAGTAACCGTTGTCCCACTCCGTCGGGGTGGGCGTCCAGGCACCCTCGAGGCCACTGGTGATGGAGTCGGCTCCGAGTCCCGTGCCGTGCTTGCTCGTCCAGCCGAGCCCCTGCTCGGCGATGGTGGCTCCCTCGGGCTCGGGCCCGACCAGAGCCTTGTCTCCTGCTCCGTGGCACTTGCCGAAGGTGTGACCGCCGGCGATGAGTGCGACTGTCTCTTCATCGTTCATGGCCATGCGCGCGAAGGTCTCGCGAATGTCCACGGCCGCGGCCACCGGGTCGGGTTCTCCGTTGGGCCCTTCAGGGTTCACGTAGATGAGGCCCATCTGGACCGCCGCCAGCGGGTTGGCCAACTCGCGCTGGCCTGAGTACCGCTCGTCACCGAGCCACTCTCGCTCCGAGCCCCAGTAGATGTCGGCCTCGGGCTCCCAGACGTCCTCACGACCTCCCGCGAATCCGAAAATCTCGAAGCCCATGGACTCCAGGGCGCAGTCGCCGGCGAGGATCATCAGGTCGGCCCATGAGATCTTGTTGCCGTACTTTTTCTTGATGGGCCACAGGAGGCGCCGGGCCTTGTCCAGGTTCCCGTTGTCCGGCCAGCTATTGAGGGGCGCGAAGCGTTGGGTGCCCGACGATGATCCCCCCCTTCCATCGGCTGTGCGGTAGGTCCCGGCACTGTGCCATGCCATGCGGATGAAGAAGGGGCCATAGTGTCCCCAATCCGCCGGCCACCAGTCCTGGGAGTCGGTCATGAGTCCGTACAGGTCCTGCCTCAGTGCTTCGAGATCGAGCTCGCCGAAGGCAGCGGCGTAGTCGAAGTTCTCTCCCAGGGGATTCCCGGCCGGGGAGTTCTGATGGAGCATGGCCAGGTTCAACTGGTTGGGCCACCAGTCGCGGTTTGACGTTCCACCACTACGCGTGGGAGGGAGGGCGCCGTGCATGACGGGGCATCCGCCTCCGTTTTCGACTGCTTTCTCTTCCATGGTCGTGTCGTTGGGTTCCGGTTCGCGTGCTCGATTCGTCGGACTTCAGCCGCATCAACACCGCGGACGGGCGGACGATCCATCCGTGCAGAAGGTCAGATGGTGGCCACCACCCAGTCGGGCCGACGGACGGTGGCGGGCCCCAGTCGGGTCAAAGACCTCGAACTCCTACGGACCCATCGTCTGAGACCTCGAAGTAGACCCACATTCCCACCGCGGTGTGTCCCGCGATGTAGCAGACCATCGAATAGCGGCCGGCCTCTTCGGCGATGAACTGAATCGTCTCGGATTCCCCCGACAGCGTCGAGGTGACCATCGAGGTCGCGTCCGGAGTGATGGCGCCGGCGAATGCCGGCTCCGGCGCGGGTGGCATGGCGAAGTTCTGGAGCTCCCTCGAGATGCCGAGACTGTGCGCCATGACGGGGTCCTGATTGCTGAAGTCGATGGTGACCGTCGCGCCCAACGGCACGGTGATGGCAATCGCACCGTCGGTGTATCCATTGAAGTTCCAGTAGTTCTTGGCGTCGGTCGCCCCGGCCACGATCTCGAGGCCAACGGTACCCGTGGCTTCATCGTAGACGACCCAGTCCGGCATCGTGAGGGGGCCGGCGGGCCAGTTGACGCTCGTGGCGGCCTCGGGAGGGGACGCGGCGGGGGTGGAGGAGGGTGCCGTCTCGTCGCCGGCGTCGCCACCTCCCCCACACGCGACGAGGGCCAGGCAGAGGGCGACGACGGTAGGTATCCGGATTTCGGTGACGGCGGGAATCGAAGCGCGGTTCATGCGCGAGGCTCCTGGTGCATCGTGGAGGTGAAGAGACGTACGCCTAAAAAGAAAACCCCGACGCCGGGGCTTGGCTGTCGGGCTGGCGACGAAGGCGGGCGTGGGGACACCGCCTCGCAGGCGTCGGGAAATCCCGTACGCCTTTTTGAGCCGTCGCTGGCCGCTAGACGTCCTTGAGGAGCCCCACCCTGAGCGCGAACCGGACCAGCTCACTCCGGTGCCCGAGGCCGAGTTTCTCCATGATGCGACCACGGTAGGTGTCGACCGTTTTGGGGCTGATGAAGAGCTTCTCGCCGATCTCTCGGGAGCTGAAGCCTTCGGCGGTGAGACCCAACACTTCACGCTCGCGATCGCTGAGCGCCTTCAGTCCCACCGAGTCTTCGGACTCACTCGCCCGATACCTCTTGAGGAGGAGAGAGGTTGCCTTGGGAGGTAGGGAGACCTGCCCGCGTGCGACGACGCGGATGGCCTCGAGCAGGTCGGTGTCGGCACTCGTCTTCGTCAGGTAGCCGCTCGCGCCGGCATCGACCACCGGGAGCAGGTACTCCTCCTCGGCGTGTACCGTGAGGACCAGGACGTGCGTGTCGAGCCCGAGGGCAGTGATCCGTCGCGTCGCCTCGAGCCCGTTGGACCCCGGCATGGAGAGGTCCATGACGACGACATCCGGCTTCAGCTCCCGGACCATGTCCACGGCGGAATCGCCGGAAGATGCTTCTCCCACGACCTCCACCGCGCCCTCCGATTCCAGAAGCGCCCGGATGCCGGCGCGGAACATGGCGTGGTCGTCCACCAGCAAGACGGTCGTCGGGCTCATGACGGGACCACGATCCGGACGCGCGTTCCCCGTCCTGGGGCTGAGTCCAACTCCAGGCTCCCTCCGATCATTTCTGCTCTCTCCTGCATTCCGATGATCCCCAGCCCGTCGGCACCGCCGACCTCGGGCACGATGAACCCCTCTCCACTGTCTTCCACCTCGGCCACGACGCGTCCACCCACCGATGCGAGCCGAACGACGGCTCTGTCTGTGCCCGAATGTCGTTTCGCGTTGGAAAGGGCTTCTTGAACGATACGATAAACGGCAAGCATGCCGGTCTCGTCGAGGGCCTCACCCACTGCCTCGAGCTCCGTGACGACATCGAATCCCGTCGCCTCCCTGACCCGTCGGGCGTGGGCCTGAATGGCAAGGGCGAGCCCAACCTCTTCGAGTTCGGGCGGTCGTAGTGCCCGCGCCATGAGGCGCACGGCGTCGGAGGTGTCGATGACGTCGCGTCTCACGGTCTCGCCGAGCGCCTTCCTGGCCATGGAATCGGCCTCGTCTGCGAGCCGCCGAACCTTCAGCACCAGAGTGGCCAGACGCTGGGCGATGTCGTCGTGAAGCTCGCGGGAGATCCTCTGCCGCTCCTCCTCCGTGGCCCGGAGCGCGCCCACAGAGAAGGTGCGGAGTCGTCGCTGCTCGGTCACGTCGCGGACGGTGCAGACGATTCGGAGGGGGCTCTCGCCCGCCCGCCAAGGACTCAGGCTGATCTCGGCCGGGAACGTCGACCCGTCCTTTCTACGAGCTCGAAGGTCGAGGCCGACCCCCATCGGGCGGGTGTGTGGGTCGTCCGTGAACGTTGAGCGGTGGCCTTCGTGGGCCCCTCGAAGGGCCTCAGGCACCAGAACCTCGATGGGCTGGCCCACCAGTTCGGCCGGGGGCCATCCGAATAGGTCACCGATTCTGCGATTGGCGCCACGGATCGTGCCGTCGCTGCCCACCACCAGGCAGCCATCGGGGGATGCGTCGTAGACCGCTCGGAGCTCGTCGTCCGTGAGCAAGAACACCTCGAAGAAAGGCTCGTGGGAGATCTCCCCACGTCCTGGGGGCAGGGTCCCCGACCGTTGGTGCCTGCGAGGGCCCGACACCGACGGGGACGCGGTTGACTCAGAATGTAAACCACGTACCGACCTCCGCGAGTCTCGAGGGACTCGGCCCCAGAGGAGCCCTCCGCCTGGAGCACTTCATGTACAACAAGATCATGGTCCCCTTGGACGGCTCGACCTTCTCCGAGGGAGCCCTTCCCATGGCGATGAGGTTGGCTGAGCGGACGGGAGCGGGTCTCCACGTGGTCACGGTCTTCGAGCCGGTTTCCAGCTTCACGAGCTCCAACTGGGAGGCCGCGACCCGGAGGTGGGGGGAGCTCTACCTCGGAAATATCGAGGGGCGGCTCCGGGGTGCGATCCCCGGGGGCCTGACGACTGCTCTGCTACAGGGCTCGCCCAGTCAGGCCCTGACTGATGAGGCGCGGAGGGCCGGTGCGGATCTGACGGTCATGGCGACCCACGGCCGAGGGACTGTGGCACGGGCCTGGCTCGGCTCCGTCGCCGACGAGTTCTCCAGGACCCATCACGGACCCGTGCTCCTGATTCGACCGGGGGAGTCGGGCGAGAGCCTTCTCACCGAGCGGGCCGACATCCTGATCCCGCTCGACGGCTCCGACCTCTCGGAGGAGGCCCTCGATCATGCCGTCGCGCTGGGGGAGCGCTGCGATTCGACATTCCACCTGACCCGTGTCGTACCGCGCCCTCCGGTCCTCACCTCCCCCTACCTCGTGGAGGCGGTCGGAGGGGCGGAGGAAATGCTCGACGACGCCCGAGAGAATGCGGCCGACTATCTGGAGGCGCACGCCGACCGACTGCGACGACGGGGACTGCAGGTCACCGTCTCCGTGGTCGCCGATCAGCAGCCGGCCAAGGCGATCCTCTCCGAGGCCTCGGCCGTGGGGACCGATTTCATCGTGATGGCGACCCACGGCTATCGGGGCATCCAACGAGCCCTCCTCGGTAGCACCACCGACAAGGTGCTCAGGGCTTCCGATATACCGCTCCTGCTGTACCGGCCGCCTGATCAAACTCACCGGGCGGCGTCGTGATTCCAACACACCCTTCGAGTCGTTTCGACGACGGAGTAAAACGATCATGAGGTTCTTTCCCGCGGTTCTCGCCCTTCTGCTAGTGCTCCCGGCGTGCGCACCTGCGCCCGACGCCGGAGCCTGGAAGACGCAGTCCGACCCTGAGATTGTCAGCTTCGATCTCGCCAATGCGCAGGAGGTCACACAGGAACTCGTCGCGCCGCCCTTCCTTCCCGAGCACGAGCAAGTCGCAAGTGGTCCCCCACGTATCGTGAACATCCGACTGGAGATCATCGAACGTGAAGTGGAGATCGCTCCTGGGGTGTTCGTGTGGCAAATGGCGTTCAACAACAGTGTCCCGGGACCCATCCCCGTCGTATTCCAATGGGACTGGGTGGACCTCACGCTGGTGAACACCACGACGGACACGGTGCGGTTCGGGCGCGCCGAGAACCAACTGGCGCACAACATCGACTTCCACGCGTCCACGGGCGCCCTGGGGGGCGGTGAGCTCACCGTGGTGAGTCCCGGACAGGAAGTCGGCCTCCTCTGGCGGGCGCAGAAGGCCGGCGTCTTCGTCTACCACTGCGCCCCAGGCGGAGAGATGGTCCCCTATCACGTCGTCACCGGGGGCAACGGCGCCATCATGGTGCTGCCCCGGGAGGGCCTGAGGGACGGGTACGGCAATCCGCTCCAATACGATCGCGCGTTCTACTTCGGCGAGCAGGACTACTACGTCCCGATGAACGCCGACGGGACCTCGAGGCGCTATGGGAACTTCGTCGAGCAGATGCCCGACATGTTGGAGGTCATGCGTGGGCTGGTGCCGACCCACATCGCGTTCAACGGGAGCTACGGCGCGCTGACCCAGGACATCCGCCTCGAGGCCGAGGTCGGTGAGACGGTCCTCCTGATCCACTCACAGGCGAACAATCCCTCGTACCCGCACCTCATCGGAGGGCACGGTGACTGGGTCTGGCCTGACGGGAAATTCAACAACCGGCCCGACGAGGGCCTGGAGTCGTGGGACGTGGTCGCCGGCGGGACGGCCGCGGCAGTCTACACCTTCCAGCAGGCGGGCACCTACGCCTACCTGAACCACAACCTCATCAAGGCCTTCCTCTTCGACGCCAAGGCCTTCATCCACGTGTCCGGGGAGTGGGACGACGAGATCATGACGAATACCTTCACGCCCCGACCGGTGGGTGGCGGCTGAGGGCGGTCGCGTGAGCGCGACCCACCCCTGGGGCTACCCCCGCTCTGAGGTCAGCCGTCGGTTCCGTCACCCCGGGAGCCGGCGGCTTCGGGTGGCCCACCCGAACGCCCTCTCAAGGCGCGCGACCAACTCCCGGCGCGGCGCACCATGAGGGTGAGGGGGCCGAATCCGGCGCCGTGCCTCAGGCAGAAAGGTGCGGTGGCCCCCGAACGGGAATAGGCCGTTGACCGGCGGGTCGGACACCCGCATGCGTACCGTCCCCTCCACGCTTCACTCATCCTCATCGTCCTCCTCCCCACCTCACCACGCCGGCCTTCGTCGCTCTATTCTACGGTGCGAACCCAGGTAGGTTTCAGGGAGCAAGGGTAGGGAAGGGTGGCGAGCTGGAAGGCCGGGGCCTAACCTGCGCCGTAGGAAACGCAGTGCACGCTTCAACCCGGCAGGAGAGCTTCATGCCCTCATCGTCCCGGCGCCGTCTGGCGTCCCTTGGATTCATTACGGCGGTCGTCGTCCTCGCAGGGGGCACGACGGTCCACGCCCAGCAGGGTGGCGAGCACGCGGACGTCACCTTCAGCCGGGACATCGCGCCCGTCTTCCAACGGAGCTGCGTGCACTGCCATCGATCGGGCGGCGTCGCACCGTTCTCCTTGGAGACGTACGAGGATGCCCGCCCGATGGCGCTGAGGGCCATGCGGCGGACGGCCATTCGGGACCGGATGGGCGCCATGCCCCCGTGGTATGTGGAGAAAGACATCGGCATCCAGCACTTCAAGAACGACCCCTCCCTGACCGATGAAGAGGTCGCCATGATCGCCGAGTGGGCTCGCGGAGGTGCTCCCGAGGGCGATCCGGCGGACATGCCGCCCCCGTTGGAGTTCGATGACTCCGGGGCCTGGCAGCTCGGAGAGCCCGACGTAGTCGTCACCACCGATGAGTTCCTTGTGAAGGCCGGCGAGCCTGATTGGTGGGGAGACATCACCCCCGTCGAGATCCCCCTCGAGGAAGACCGCTACGTGAAGTCGGTGGAGATACGGGAGATCAACGACGTTCCTCCGACCGGGACCGGGCGGGAGACGGTCGGTGGACGCTTCGTCATCCACCACATGGTGTGGAGCACGCGTTCTGAAGAGGGCGAAGGCGGTCGCACGACCTGGCCGGTCCATGAGGTGGGCCGGAATGGGGACGTCTTCGACGAAGATGCCGGGCGTCTCCTGCGGAAGGGCGCGCGCCTGGTTTCCAACTCCACCCACCTCCACTCCAACGGGCGGGACACACGCGCCCGCCTCGAGTTCGGCTTCCGCTTCCATCCGCGGGACTACGAACCAAAGTACCGCGAGTCCATTCTCGGTCTGGGTAACGGCTCCGACATCGACATCCGCGCAGATGAGAAGGACCAGGAGCTGCATGCGTACACGGTGCTCCAGGCCCCGACGAAGATCGTGTCCTTCGAGCCCCACCTGCACGCGCCTGGGGACCGGATGTGCCTCGAGGCCATCTGGGGATTCAACGTCGAAACCCTGTCGTGCGTCGGGTACGACCACAACTGGGTGCGGACATACATCTTCGAAGACGACCACCAACCGCTCCTCCCGGCCGGCACGGTTCTCCACATCACCGGCTACATGAACAACACCGAGGAGAACTTCAACATTCCCGATCCCCGGAACTGGCAGGGTTCGGGCAACCGTTCCGTGGCGAACATGTTCATCGATCTGGGGATGAGGCTCCAGATGACCCAGGAGGAATTCGAGGACGAGATGGCCCTGCGACGGGCTCGCCTGAATCTGGGTCCCAACGACCACGTCATCGGATGTCCGTTGTGTCTCGTGATCCCGGAGGGTGGTCGATGAGAGAAGCCTTGGCATGCCCGACGACGGGCCGCCGAGTCGGGTGGTTGGGGGCGGTCGCTGCCCTCCTATTCGTTCTCTCGGCACCCGCCGAGGCTCAGATTTCCTATCAGGAAGGACAGAATGTCGCCCCGGCCTACGAAGGATGGCTGGAAAACGAAGACGGCTCATACACCATGGTCTTCGGCTACATGAATCGGAACTGGGCCGAGGAGCTGGACGTGCCGGTGGGGGACGAGAACTACTTCTCCCCAGGCCCACGCGACCAGGGTCAGCCCACCCACTTCCTGCCGCGCCGAAACCGGTTCGTCTTCCTGGTGGACCTACCCGCCGACTTCGGGGACCAGGAGATGGTGTGGACGCTCACCACGGCCGGTCGCACCGAACGGGCGTACGGGACTCTGGGAATCGATCAGCGCCTGGACAACATCGTCATCGCCTCGGAAACCGGGGCCTTGGGCATCGGAGCGAGCGACGCGGAGACGAGGGCGAATCAGGCCCCGCTCATCACCGTAGAGGGAGGCAACGAGTACCGCGTCGGCGTGGGACAGCCCCTAGAACTCGCCGTGCGGATGGAGGATGACGGCTTGGCTCGTGCCATCGAGCGCTGGCACGCCCGCCAGGAGGGGGCGGCTCAGGAGGCGGCGGAGCGCGATGGCCCGCCGCGCCTGTCACGGGCGCAACTCCGCCCACCGACCCGGATCACCGTTCAAAAGATTGTCTGGCATCACGTTGCCTGGTTCCTTTACAGGGGCGAGGGCGAAGGCACACCGAGCTTCGATCCGCCTCAGGTGAAGACCTGGGAGGACACCCGATCGGGGGCGAATTCGCCATGGGCTCCGCTCTGGACTCGGACGCCCGTCCCTGACGACGGTATCTGGCGTACGACCGTGACGTTCGATGAGCCCGGGACATACATCCTCCGGGCGCGCGGGGATGATGGCGCCTTGTATCACGATCAGGATGTGAAGGTCGTGGTGTCGCGGGTCACCTCGGAATAGTCGAGGGCCTTCTCGGGGTCCACATCCGCAATCGGGGGC
>JABDLS010000155.1 GCA_013002885.1 Gemmatimonadota bacterium
GCGGCACCGGCTTCCTCGACGGCCAGCCCGTGGGGGTCATCGCGAATGCCCGGGGCATGTTCCCGTCGAAGGATGGTCCGCCGCGCTTCGGCGGGATCGTCTATACCGAGAGCGCGCGGAAGGTGGCGTACTTCATCGAGACGATGAACCGGCATCAGACGCCTCTGCTCTTCATCCAGGACGTGTCCGGCTTCATGGTGGGCCCCGACGCCGAGCACTCGGGAATCATCCGTGCCGGCGCCGAGTTCGTCGAGGCCATGGCCACGGCCACCGTGCCCAAGCTCGTCCTCACGCTCAACCACGCGTCTGGCGCAGGGTACTACGCCATGGCCGGTCAGGGCTTCGATCCTGACTTCATCCTCTCGCTGCCCACGGGGCGGATGGGCGTCATGGAAGGCGCCAGCGCTGTCATGGCACTCTTCAGTGGGCAGATCGACAAGCTGAAGGCCGAAGGGAAGGTCCCCGACGAGGATCTCACCACGAAGATGGACGAGGTCCGGGCCGAGTACGACCGGCAGCTCGACGCACGATTCGCCGCCGCCCGCGGCTTCGTCGACGAGGTGGTGCTCCCCGAGGAGGTGCGCCCCGCGCTGGGACTCCTCCTGCGAGCGGCGATGCACAACGACGGCCCCCACATCGGGGCGTTCCAGATCGGTGGGTCCCGGCCGGCGGCGTTTTCGACGGCTGCCGCGCCCGACGGAGGGCTGAGCGATGGTTGATTACGGAGTGATGGCCGAGGAAGGCCGGGCATGAGCGACGAGAGCCGCGTGGTCCGCATCGCCAGCGGCCAGGGCTTCTGGGGCGACGACCTCGAGGCTCCTGTTCGCCAGGTGGAGGGCGGCCCCATCGACTACCTCATGCTCGACTATCTGGCCGAAGTCACCATGTCGATCATGCAGAAGCAGCGTGCCCGGAGTCCCGAAGCCGGCTACGCCAGGGACTTCGTGCCGCTCATGGAGCGCATCTTTCCCAAGTGTGTGGAGGACGGTGTGCGCGTCGTCACCAACGCCGGAGGGGTGAACCCCGAAGGATGCGCCGAAGCGCTCGTGGAGGCGGGTCGCAGGGCCGGCGTCCAGGGCAGGGCCAGGGTCGGCCTCGTCACCGGCGACGACCTCATGGACCGCCTCGAGGATCTCATCGCCGACGGCCACGAGCTGGCCCACATGGAGACCGGCGAGCCGCTTTCGACCATCGTCGAACAGGTGCAGAGCGCCAACGCTTACATCGGCGCCGCACCCATCGTCGAGGCTTTGGGCAAGGGCGCCGACGTCATCGTCACCGGTCGGAGCACCGACACCGCCCTCACGTACGGGCCTCTCATCCACGAGTTCGGATGGGCTGCCGACGACCACGACCGCATTGCAGCGGGGGTCGTCGCCGGACACATCAACGAGTGCGGTGCCCAGTGCACCGGCGGGAACTGCCTTATCGACTGGTGGGAGATCCCCGACATGGCCAACGTCGGCTTCCCCATCGTCGAGGTCTCCGCCGACGGAACGTTCGTCGTCACCAAGCACCCCGGTACCGGCGGTCGGGTCAGCCGCGCCACCGTCGCCGAGCAGATCGTGTACGAGATGGGCGATCCCACTGACTACATCACGCCCGATGTCGTCGCCGACTTCACCACCATCCACCTCGACGACCTCGGCAATCACCGCGTCCGGGTCCATGGCGTGAAGGGCGGCCCCCGGACCGACTTCCTCAAGGTGTCCATCGCCTACTCGTCGGGTTGGAAAGCCACCGGTACGCTGACCTACGCCTGGCCCGACGCCGCCGCCAAGGCCCGGGCCGCCGATCGAATCCTGCGGGAGCGCCTCGACCGACTCGGTCTGCACTTCGACGAGATCCGCACCGAGCTCGTGGGATGGGATTCCACCCACGGGGCCCTCGTCGGCGAGCCACCGGCCGACATCCCCGAGGTCCAATTGCGCGTGGGGGTTCGCGCCGCCGACCGCGCCGCCGTGGAGCGCTTCACGCGGGAGATCGCGCCGCTGGTCCTCACCGGCCCGCCGTCGGTCACCGGCTTCGCCGGAGGACGACCGAGGGTCCAGGAGATCATGGCGTACTGGCCGGCGTTGGTGCGGCGGGGAGTCGTCGAAGACCACCTGCGGGTGGAGGTCAGGGAGGTATGATGGCGACCATGCAGCCAGGAGGCCCGGCATGACGAAGGTCCAACTCGTCCACCTGGCACACGCGCGTTCCGGCGACAAGGGCGACACCGCCAACGTCGGCGTCATCGCCTACGACGAGGCCCACTACTGTCTGCTGCGGGAGCAGCTCACGCCCGAGGCTGTCAAAGCGCACTTCGGCGAGATGGTGAAGGGCGACGTGGAGCGTTTCGAGCTTCCCAACCTGAGCGCCCTCAACTTCCTCCTTTACGGCGCCCTCGGGGGCGGTGGCACCATGTCGCTCATGAACGACGCCCAGGGTAAGGTTTTCTCCACCGGTCTCCTGAGGATGGAGATCGACGTCCCTGCTGACGTGGCCGAGGCCGTGAAGGGTCGGGGTCGTGTGCCCGAGGGGTGGAGTCCCGGAGGGGAAGGGTGATCGGGGCAGGCACGAGGCAGCTTCCGAAGAGGCTGTACGCCGCTGCATGGTGTGAGGCTGAAGCCCGATGACCGCGTCCGTGCTGCTGTCCGAGGTCGCTGACGGCATTGCGACGCTCACGCTCAACAGGCCCGACAAGCGCAACGCGCTCAACGGCGAACTCGTCCAGGCGATCAAGGACGGGCTCGGTGCCGCTGCCGAAGACGAGACCGTACGCGTGGTCGCGCTACGTGGGGCGGGGAAGGACTTCTGCTCTGGAGCCGACCTGGCCGAAATGGAGCGCATTACGACCATGGGTCTCGAGGAGAACGTCGAGGACGCACGATCCCTCGGAGCGCTCTTCCAACAGATCCGCGACCACCCCCAGCCCGTGGTGGCCGCGGTGCACGGGCGGGCGCTGGCGGGCGGCTGCGGTCTCGCGTCGGCCTGCGACCTCGTTCTGGCTCGTGAGGATGCCGAGTTCGGGTATCCTGAGGTGTACCTCGGGTTCGTGCCCGCGCTCGTCATGACCATCCTCCGTCGGAAGGTCGGCGAGGGGGAGGCCTTCCACCTCGTCGCGCAGGGTGACCGTTTCGACGCCCAGGAGGCCCACCGGCTCGGGCTGGTCACCACGATCTTCGCCGCCGACGCCTTCGAATCGGGGGTGACTCGCTACCTAGGACGCCTCGCCGCCAAACCGGCATCCGCGGTCACCATGACCAAATCGCTCCTGTACGAGTTGGACGATCTGAGCTTCGCCAATGGTCTCGATCACGCTGCGCGAGTGAATGCAGAGGCGCGCATGACGGAAGCGTGTCAGGAAGGCATTCGGCGCTTCCTGGAGAAGTCGTCCGGGTGAGGGTCCTCGGCGCACGACCGGCATCGGACAGCACCGGGTCAGGCGCCTTCCGGGCAATGGGCCGGCGACAGGCGCCCAGCCACGGCTGATGTTCGCCGACCGACGCCGTCGCGCAGGGCGATTTCTGGAGTGGAAGGTCGGGCTCTTCTGCGTTGCGGCGGTCCTCACGATTGCGGGGATGTATCTCGAGGCCCGGTGGATGACGGGGCTCGCCATCGTGGTTCTGGCTTCGGCGATGTTGCTGCGGTTCCTGCCAGGGGGGCGTAAAGTGGATGAGTTCGGGGACGACGACGACTGGCAAGATGACGAGCACCAGGAAGGCCAGTAGGGACGTCACCGCTCCGCCCCACCACCGTCGATCAACCACCGGGCCCCATCGACGCGGTCAGCACGTCGCTGTACTCGGTGGACCAGCCGCAGGACGCTACTCCCGCTTCAGAGTCTCCACCGGGTCGAGGCTGAGGATCCGTCGCGCGGGAAGGACGCCGGCGGCCAGTGCGACGAGGCCGAGAACGAGCGGGACGCCGACGAAGGCGACAGGGTCGTAGGGGTCGAGCCCGAGAAGGAGACTGGCGAGAAGGCGGGTCACGGCGGCCGAGACGGTGATGCCTACGGCCGCGCCGATGGCGGCGAGTGTTACCGCGCGCCAGAGCACGCTGCCGAGCAGGCCCCTGGGCTTGGCCCCGAGCGCGATCCGCACGCCGAACTCTCGGGCGCGCTGCACGACGTGTTGAGCCAAGACGCCGTAGACGCCGATGGCCGCAAGCACGAGTCCGAGCAGTCCGAACACCCCGATCAGCGTCGCCGCAAATCGCTGGGGAAGGAGGAGAACGCCCATCGCGGTTTCCAGAGGCATGGGCTCGACGACGGCGACGTCGGGGTCCAGCGCCGCGACCCGTTCGCGTACGGCCTGGACGAGTTCGGTCGTCTCCGGTCCGAGCCGAGATTTGAGGTGGATCGTCGTCGATGGTCCGTAGTGCTGGTCAGTGGAGAGGAAGACGAAGGCGGACGTTTCACTCCCGAAGTCGACGTACCGTCCGTCCGGCACGACACCTACGACGGTGTAGGGTCGATCGGTGCGCAGGATCGTCTTGCCGAGGGGGCTCTCGTTCGGCCAGAAGCGGCGCGCGAAGCTCTCGTTGACGACGAGGACGTCGGGCGCGTCCTCGACGTCGTCGGGGCCGATCCCGCGGCCTGCCGACAGCTCGATGCCCATTGTTTCGAAGTAGTGTTCGTCGATCCGGTTGGCGCGAACGCTCACCCCGTCTTCCGAAGTGTCGAGCCTCCAGCCGCCGTAGCTCGAGATGGCGCCGGTCATCAACGCGAGCGAAGCGAGGGAAGCCGACTCGACACCGGGGAGAGACCGAACGTCTTCCCCGAGGCGGTCGAAGAAGAGACGACCCTCCGCCTCGGAGTAGTCGTGGGCGCCGAGGTTCACCCGGGCGATCACAACCTCCTGGGGCTCGAAGCCCAAGTCGACGTTCATGCTGGTATGTGCAGTCCGCACGAAGAGTGTCGCGGCCACGAGGAGCACGACCGAGAGTGCGAGCTGGGCCGTCACGAAGACCCCGCGAGCCCGTGACGTTCGATGGCTTGTGCCGAATGACCCGTTCCTCAAGCGGGGCGCCACCTCCGAGCGAGCGGCGTGCACGGCCGGGAGCGTACCGAAGGCCAATCCGGCCACGGTGGCCAGGGCCATCGCGAGGGCGAGCGCTCCGGCGCCGGGCGCGGCGTCGACGACGATGCCCCCATCGACGGGAAGCGAAATCCGGGAGAGGCCCGCTCCGACGACCGCCGCGATCCCGACGCCGATCAAGCCACCGGTTACGAAGAGTCCGACCGCCTCGATGATCCACTGTCGGGCCAGCCTTCCGCGGCCGACTCCCAGAGCCAGGCGGACGGCGGTCTCTCGCTCTCGCCGGGCTGCGCGTGCGAGAAGGATACCCGCAACGTTGGCGCTGGCGATCAGGAGGACGAGCATCGCCATGGTGAAGAGCATGCCGAGAAAGCCCGTCAGGGGCCCAGCGAGCGAGGGCGGAATCGACGTCATGGCGGAGAGGTTGGCGCCTCGCAGTTCAGCTTCCGGATCGACCTCAGGGGGGAAACGGGTCACGATGGTTGAGGCGCGCGTCGCCGCGGTCTCTCGGTCAACGCCAGGGGCCAGGCGGCCGAAGAGGGTGACCATCGCGCGGGGCCACGCCGCGCCGTCGTACGCTCCGACCGGGACGAAGAAGTCGATGTGCAGGAAGCCGATCGTGCTCGCGAAGTCGGCCGGGGCGACGCCCACGACGGTGAAGGGGCGGCCGCTGATCGAGATCGTCCGACCCAACACATCGTCGCGGCCCCCGAAACGGCTCTGCCAGAGTTGGTGCCCGAGGACCATCGACGCTTCGTCGTCGCCGGTGAAGAACCGCCCCGCAGCGGGCTGGAGCCCGAGGACCGCGAAGTAGTTGCCCGACGTCAGCTCGCCCATGGCCGAGAAGGAGGGTCCGTCGGCACGCAGCGAGAGCGTCCGACGGTTGTGACCGGCGAGGCCGGAGAAGGCGGGCCCGGTCAGCGCGTCGCGCAGCCTTTGATACCGGTCGACCGGGATACGCGGGCCTTCGGGTCCCTCCGATTGGTACCGGTCCCGGTCCTCGGCAAAGCGCACGAGCCTGTCCGGCTCGAGCACGGGAAGCTCTCGGAGCAGGGTCGCTTCCGCGACGGTGTAGATCGAGACCGTCGCGCCTACGCCGAGTCCGACCGTGAGGGCCGTGCCCAGCGCGAAGCCTGGTGAGCGAAGGACAGAACGTATGGCGTGTCGAACGTCGGTCCCCCATCCGCCCGACCGCAGGGCCAGGCTCAGCCCTCGCCCATGCTCCTCGAAGGCAAAGAGGGGCGTGAAGACGATGGTGCGCACGAGGAAGAGGGCGCTGGGACCCGCTCCACGTGCTCTCACGGCCGCCCACTCCTCCTCGAAGGTCTCCAGCATCGCGGCGCCCAGGCGCTCCCGGACCGGGCGCGGGTAGAGGCTGAGCAGGCGACGGAAGAGGCGGGTCACGGTGCGCCTCCCTCGGGGAGCAGGCCCACGCGTCGTGTTTGCCGCACGAGGCCGGCCAGCCGGAGACCCTCTAAGCGGACGACGGCTTCACCGAGGGGTGTAAGCGCGTAGTACGCTTTGCGCCGCTCGTCGTCCTTCGTGCCGGCAGGCGGTTCCTCCGACTGAGAGACGAGGCCGTGTTCGAGGAGTCGGCGGAGGTGGCGGTACAGCGGCCCGGTCTCGACGCGGAGGTTGGCGCCCTCGGGATCCTTCAGAGCCTGGATGATCGCGTAGCCGTGCAGCGGTCCCTCGGCCAGCGTGAGCAGGATCTCGAGCACGGGCGGGCGAAGTGGAAGGAAGCCCTGCGCTTCACCGTCGAGGGGGTTCGTTCCCGTCATTCGTCGTCCACCGGCCGAAGTTCATATATGTACAAAGTGTACATGTACAGTGTGTGGCTATCGGCAGACGGTCAAGGTGGAGGAGCGGCGACTTCCGATAACAAACAAGTTGCGCCTACGAGGCTCGGTGGATGACGGGCCTCGCCATCGTCGTTCTGGCGTCCGCCTTGCTCCGACGTTCTTGCCCGGAGGGCGCGAGCTGGACGACTTCGAGGAAGGCGACGAGGACGACGACAACGAGGACGACGAGCAGGATGGGGGACGACGACAAGGATGGCGCGCCGGGCGATTCTCTCTCGACGCGAGGCTGATGGTCAGCGGGTGATCCGCTCCATAAACAGAATCGCGATGGGAGGTGTCAGTCGCTGCCCCTCCGCGTCCGCCTCGTGAATCCGCCGAACCACCTCCATCCCGCTCACGACTTCGCCGAACACCGCGAAGCCTTGTCCATCCGGGTTGCGGGCGCCTCCGAAGTCCAGCTCTGGCTGCGGACCCACGCAGATGAAGAAATCCGACGACGCCGTGTCCGGTCCCCCGCGGGCCATCGAGATGGCCCCGTCTTCGTGACGTAGTCCGGTCAGCGAGGTGCGCTCCAAAGGGATGCGGCCGAAGCCCTCGAACCCCCGTGCCCGGCTCCCCTGTACCACATCGATCTTCACGGAGTCGGTGGGCTGATTGTCATCTCGCACCGTCCGGTGGAAGTAGCCGTCGGAGTAGCCGCCGGCATCCACGTACCGGAGAAAGTTCGTCGCGGTGATGGGCGCTCGGACCGTATCCAGGACCAGCTCGAAGACGCCCGCTTCGGTGTGCATAGCGACACGCACGCCGACCAACGATTCCTGAGCGGAGGCACAGCCGGCGGTCAGTGCTGCGGAGGCGACGCCGATGATCAGCGCCACTGATCGCCCGAGGTTCGGACTTCGCCGCCGATTTGGCCGGATCTGATTTCGCCGCATCTGATTTCGCTGCATCCGATCTCGCCCCATCCGATACCCTCCCATCCGTTGGCCTCCATCCGACCCTTGGGTCGCCCAGGTCCCGGACCATGACGGTTCGTTGGAATAGAGCGTTCGGTCCCGGTCGGGGCCATGGTGGTCCATGGTGGTCCTGCTGCGGATCAAGAGTGGCAACGACCCAGGCGCCCATGGCCAGGCCCGGACCACGAGTGGTTCGTAGGTCATGGCGACCCTGCCGATCTCTGCGGCGACATCGTCCGATGCTCGTGCCGTCTTGCGGCGAGCCTTCGGGTACGACGCCTTCCGTCCGGGCCAGGAAGAGCTCGTGTGTGCTGTACTCGGGGGCCGTGATGCTCTGGGAATCCTGCCGACCGGCGGTGGGAAGAGCGTGTGCTACCAGGTCCCGGCGTTCCTGGTCGAGGGGCTGACGCTCGTCGTCACGCCTCTGATCTCTCTCATGGAAGACCAGGTGCAGCGGGCCAGGGAGGTGGGGCTACAGGCCGAGTGCCTGTCCGGCACCCAGCCCACCGAGACGAAGCGCGCCGTCGTAGAGCGGGTACGCGCCCAACGGACGGATCTGCTCTTCGTCTCGCCCGAGCGGTTGGAGTTGGCGGCCTTCCGCAAGCTTCTCGCCGACGTCCGGATCGGGCTGGTGGCCGTCGACGAAGCGCACTGTATCAGCGAATGGGGCCACGACTTCCGGCCTTCGTACCGGCGCATCGCCGCAGTCACGGGCGCGCTCCCGTGCCCCACCCTGGCCCTCACCGCCAGCGCCACGCCGTTGGTCAGAAAGGACATCGCCGCGAATCTCCGGCTCGCCGACCCCCTGACCGTCGTGCACTCCTTCGACCGTCCCAACCTGCAGTGGGCCGTGCTTCCGGGAGCGAGCCGACGGGCGCGCATGCGCGCCGTGTACGCACTTCTTTGCCGCCTTCCCGGCGTCGCCATCGTCTACGCCCCCACGCGCAGGTCCGTGGAGGTGGTGCGGGACCATCTCGCCGGGTGCGGCCTGACCGCTGATGCCTACCATGCCGCCGTGCCCGGCGATGAGCGCTCCCGCGTCCAGGACCGATTCATGAGCGGGGCGTCGCGGGTCGTCGTCGCCACCAACGCCTTCGGCATGGGCATCGACAAGGCCGACGTCCGGTCCGTGCTCCATGTGCAGCTTCCCACCACGCTCGAAGCGTACTACCAGGAAGCGGGGAGGGCAGGGCGGGACGGCGCACCGTCCGTGTGCGTGGCCTTCCATGCCCGGCGGGACGGAGCGCTCGGCCGTCGCTTCCTTCAACGCACACATCCTACACCGCTTCGCCTGATGCGCACGCATCGCGCCCTACGGCGGGCGGCCGACGCCGCCGGGTCGATCCAGGCGGACGGTCCCGACTCTGTACGCATTCTGGGTTCGGTCCCCCGGGAGTGGATGGAGGGCGAACCGACGGGTCTCCTCGGTGCCTTGGAGCGACACGGTGCCATACGGCGCCTCGGCACCGGAAACGGAGCCGGCACCTCGCGGGTCTTCGTTCATCGGAGCCCCGGTTTCGAGGAGGCCCGGCGGATGCGTCGTCGGGCGACAGCGAAGCTCCGGGCGGTGTCCCGCTACGCCCGTACGAGGGGGTGCCGGAGAAACCAGATTCTCCGCTACTTCGGGGAGGAGCGCGCCGACCCTTGTGGTCAGTGTGACCGATGCGGGTGGCAGGTGGGGGGAGGGGCGTGAGTCGGTCTCCCGAGGGGCCGCAGCCGCGAGTTTCCGCGCCACGGGTCGTGGTGAGAGAGCACCCGGATGGGCGGGCCTTCGAGATCGAGTTGATGCCTGGCTTCAGCTCCGAAGAACTCGACGTCGTCCGGTCCCTTCCCGGTCGCCGATGGGATCCTACCAGGCGGGTCTGGGTCGCGCCGCGGGAAGGGGATGTGGTGTCGACGCTGACGCGAAGGTTCGGAGCGGAGCGTGTTCTGGTCGTCGAGCTCCTGTGGCCGGAAGGCTCCCAGGAGCCGCCGGGGTCGAACGCGCTCCCGCCGACAGCCGCCTCAGGGAGGGAGAGCCCGGCGGGTGGGGTTGACTCGGAAAGCCTGGAGGTCGTCGAACGATTACAGGCGGCCCTCGCCGTGCGACGGTACAGCCCACGGACGAGAAAGGTCTACGTGGGGCAGATTCGGCGGTTCCTCGAATGGTGCTCCGAGCGGGACGTGCCTCCCTTTGGCGATCTGCAGGCGTCCGCCGAGTCGTACCTCGACTGGCTCGTACGGGGGCGAAAGGTGTCGCGGAGCTATCAGAGCCAGACGGTGAGCGCATTGCGGTTCCTCGCCGGAGCCGTGCTCGGCCAGCCGACGCTCGCCCTCGCGATTCCAAGGCCGCGGAAGGAGACACGACTGCCGACCGTGCTCAGCCCCGCAGAGGTGGCAGGAATGTTGGCGAAGACTCGCAACGTGAAGCACCGGGCGATTCTCATGCTGCTCTACTCGGCTGGCCTTCGGGTTGGCGAAGTCGTGCGCCTGCGCCCCGAGGAACTGGACATCGACCGCGGCCTGGTGCGCGTCCGCCAAGGGAAGGGGGCCAAGGACCGGCAGACCCTCCTCGCACGGCGGGCCGTCGAGGCGGTCGAGCGCTATATGGAATCCTATCCCACGGGTCCTTGGCTCTTCCCGGGCGCCCGGCCCGACCGGCATCTCACCACCCGCTCGGTACAGCGTGTGGTCAAGCGTTCGGCCAAGGCTGCAGGCATTCAAAAGAGGGTCACGACTCACACGCTACGTCACAGCTTCGCCACCCACCTCCTCGAGGGCGGAACGAACTTGCGGGTCATCCAGGAGCTGCTCGGACACACGAGCGCTCGGACGACCCAGGTCTACACCCACGTGGCGCGCTCAGCGCTGGAGAGTGTGCGAAGCCCATTGGACAACCTGGAGTAGGGGGAGGTTGTCCCTGCGTCCAAGGGTCCATATCATGTATAACGTTATACGTAGTACCGTCGGACGATCCAATCGTTCAAGGACCGTGGGACCCGGGATGTCTTCCATCGTACCAGGTCGAAAGCGGCGATGAAGAGCCGCTCGGTGGATCTGTGGCCCGCGGCGCGCAGGAAGCTGGATCAGCTCAATCAGTCCATCGCCCTGCGAGATCTGAGGGCTCCACCTGGAAATCGATTGGAGGCGCCGAAAGGAGATCGGCGCGGGCAGCACAGCGTTCGGCTGAACGATCAGTACCGGGTCTGTTCCGGTGGACCTCGGCCGGGCCGACCGAAGTAGAGATCGTGGACTACCACAGCTGAGCAGGTGCAGAGAATGCTCCCGAAAGAAGGACCGCCCACGCACCCTGGAGAGATGCTGCTCAAGGAGTTTCTCGAACCCTTGGGAATGGCCCAGACCGAGCTCGCCGAGAGAATCCGCGTCTCCTACCCCCGGGTGAACGAGATCGTCAATGGCCGTCGTGGGGTGACTCCCGACACTGCCTTGCGGCTTTCCAAGCTCTTCAGCACCACGCCCGAGTTCTGGCTCAATGGCCAGCGGAACTGGGATCTCTGGCAGGCACGACACTCCGACACGGCGCGGGAAATCGAGAAGATCGAGGCGATCGCACGCTGATTGGGTCCGCTTTTCGCAGGGGAGAAAGTCTGGTTAGCGCTTGCGTGCTAGGGGGCAAGCGAACATCTGTTTCGGAAACAACGAGTTATGCGGAACTCGCCGACCGTTCTGGGAGCGAGTACCGTAGTAGGGTGTAGGGAAAGGAACACTGCTGTGACTCAGGAGACCCGCATGATCGAGCCTTCCGTCAAAGACGTGCTGTATAGGGAGATCGCACGCCTAGACGAGGACGACCGCAGGCGAGTGCTCGAGTACGCTCAATCGCTTCGGCGTACACCTCGCGGTGCGCCTGGCGCTTCTCTTCTCTCCTTGGCTGGGTCCGTATCGGACTCGGACATGACCGAAATCGAGGCGGCGACTGAGGAGGGGTGTGAGAAGGTGAACCCGGGTGCCTGGTAGGGTTTCTTCTCGACACCAGCGCTGCCGCTGCCCTACTTCGGGGTGATCCCGGCGTGGGTGAGGCGCTCAAGGACTTGGACGAGGTCTACACCAGCATCGTAGTCGTTGGTGAACTCCTGTACGGCGCGCGGCATTCGAAGAACGCGCCCTCAAACCTGGAGCATGTCGCGGCCTTTGCGGTCGCGATCGTAGTGCTTCCCGCCGACCAAGAAACGGCGGACGTGTATGCCCGTATCAAGCAGACACTCCGGACGAAGGGTCGCCCCATTCCGGACAACGATCTTTGGATCGCAGCCACCGCGATCCAGCACCAGCTCGGGTTGATGAACCGGGACGCCCACTTCGACGAGATCGAGGAGTTGGCAAGTCAGACTTGGTGAGACGCGAGCACCGCATAACACAGGAGTTGCCGGCTGCGTTCGCGTGCGCCTTCGCTGAAGCACGGCCCCACTGGGGCCGCGCCGGCAACTCAGGAACGTTAGGGGACAGCGCCGAGGCATGTCTGGGAGCGGAATCAAGAGTTACAACGCAGTCGGACAGCTGGCATTGTTTGGCTTGTCGGAACTTCTTGCTCCACGCGCCCGTAGGGCGTGGAAATGCCACCCTGATCCTGCTCGCTTGCTCCGCTGGTCCCTCTAGATGGAGTTGCCCCGAGTCATGACGACCGTCGGCCGCGTCTCGTCCGCCATCGTGGTGTTTTCGGTTGTCACGCTGGTCCTACTTGCCTCGGTCTGGCCAAACCTCATGCACATCGGTCCGATTCATGTCGTGGATTGGGTTGCTTTGATGCTCTACGTGGCCGCACCCGTAGCCTGGATTTCTGCGATCTTACACTGGGCTCGCCGGTCCCCTCGGGTGGAGCGCAGGAGAGTGTGGGGTCTTGTGGCGGTGTTAGGCTTCGTGCCGGGAGCAATCATCTATTGGTTCTGGGGGGTCAGCGGGCTCGCGGCTGTGCAATCCGCCAGCGAGACCGGCGGTCCGGACTAGGGAGTGACACAGCCGAGTCGCGCGAGCTACGGAGCGCTGGCCCAGCAGGCTGGCGAAGTTCCGGTGCAAGGTGGCCCCCCTAGGCGCTTGTGAGTGCGCCGCCCCCTAAAACGAGTTATCCAACATGACCCGACTCGAGTGGAGTCCGCCTGGGGAGGGGAGTCAGGAGAGATGGATCGGCTAGGGTAATGCGTGAATGAAGTGGGTTCGCCTTGTAGCTACGGGAATGGCCTGGGCGGTGGTATACAATGGACTTTGGCTTCTGGCGTGGATCACGTTTATGCGCCGCGAGTGGACGGAGGCAGCTGGCGCGTCCGGCGAGTCGATGCCGTGGACTCTGGAGTTTTGGGCCGTTTGGATTCCGGTAACCGTTGCCTTTGGATTCGCCGTAGGCGGCCATCTGCTGAGCCGTCCGGCAGACGACGACACTCGCCGTGCTGCTTGGGCAGCGAGTCTCGTGATATGGGTGCCCGGTACGATTGGGATGGCGTTCGTACCCGGGCTCACCCCACGCATCATGGTCCTCGATGGCGTCGTGAACTTGGTTGCGGTCCTTGTGGCGTCGCTCGTCGTGACCGGAGGGATGGGTCGCCTTCTGGGCCCGGACGCGAGCGAGAACACACCGTGAGGTCGGCGGGAGAAGTGACGATCGGGGCTGACTCGTCACGTTGGACAACAAACAGTTTCCGGCTCCGTTCGCGTTGCTCACTCCGGCCATCACGGCTCGCTTTTCGCGAGCCGCGACGGAAACTTTGAACGTTATACGGAATCGTCGGAACGATCGTGGCCGTAAGTCCCGAACTGAGGGGCGGTGCATATCTTGTCATAGCATGACAGCCGTGCTATCATGCTAGATGATTCGATCGTTTCTGGATAAGGCGACAGAAGACCTTTTCTACGGTCGTTCCACGAAGGCAGCGCGGAAGAAGCTTCCGCAGTCCCTGTGGAGGAAAGCGTCGATGAAGCTCGACGCGATCGACTCGGCAGGCGTTCTCGACGACCTCTTGATTCCCCCGGGGAACCGGTTGGAAGCGCTGAAGGGCGATCGCCGTGGCGAACACAGCATTCGAATCAACAGCCAGTACCGCATCTGCTTCCGTTGGACCGATGCGGGGCCAAAAGACGTAGAGGTAGTCGACTACCACTGAGGCAGATCATGGTACGAGTCCCTACACATCGCCCCCCGACCCATCCAGGTGAGATTCTCCTTGAGGAGTTTCTTGAGCCGATGGAGCTGACGCAACGCGAACTCGCTGATGCGATCGCAGTGCCTTATCAGCGGGTGAATGAGATCGTGAACCAGCGTCGCGGGGTGACTCCTAGTACTGCCCTGCGGCTGTCTACCTACTTCGGGACTTCGACGGACTTCTGGATGAATCTCCAGCTCCGATGGGATCTGTATCACGCGAGAGAAGCCGAGGCCGACATTCTGAAGCGGATCCCCCGTTACAGAGCCGGCAACCGCGAGAAGGTCGGCGGTTAGCGGGTGAGATTGGCAGGGCAAAAAACGACTCCGCATAAAGCGAGTTATCTGACCTCGCCGTTTATGCGGTTGGTACTAGCGTTGCGGTCTCGGGAGCGGATCTCTCAGCTTGGGTGTCCAGCGTTCTCGTCGAACGAGGAGGGACGTCATGCGTAGATGGGCGCTTCTCCCGAAAGGGAAGTCGACGCACCCGAATCCCAGAGAACGAATGATGCGTGTTTTCTCCCGATCACGATTGATCGCCCTGACAGCCACCTTGGCGGCGTGTTCGTCCGGAGGTCCCCAGAGTACCGGGGACCCAGCGGATCTGGAGGCGTATTCCTTCATGGTCGGGTCATGGGAAGGAGAGCTCGAGTATCTGGACTACGGCGACAACCGTACTCTGGTCGCGCTCCCCACGAGCCTGAGTTGCGAGCTGGGGGCAGATGGCACCTCCCTCGATCTCCGCTTTTCGTACGTGGAGCCCAACGGTCGTGTGGAGACCTCCACCGAGCGGCTCACCGTGACGCCCGAAGGGCTCTATATGGGAGACCTCTGGCAAATCAGGGACTCGGCTGACCAGGTGCTGGCTGGAGTCTTCCGAGTGGTGCTCGAACGAGTCGGGGAGGACAATGGCCAGATGGCAACTCTAGTCAACTCGATCATTCGTGAAGGCGATGAACTGACGATCACTTCTACGGTAACCTACATTTCTTCAGGGGAGTCATTGCAGAGAAACCAATACCGACTGCGCAGATCAGATCGGGCGCCCGAGCACAGGTAGTTGGGTGCGTGATTTCAACACGTACCTCGCGCGTCCAGCGCTCCGAATCGCCGTCAGATAAAACGAGTTATCTGTGATCGCTAGAGCATGCAGCCGGCTGCCGGATGAGATTTGCAGGACGCACTGAAGGCGTAGAGAAGGGCGAATGAAACAAGCACGTCTCATGATGCTGTGTGCCTCATTGGTGCAGTTTGGGTGCACCGAGAGTCGCGCGTCTATCGATGCCGAGAGGTGGGACTCGGCAGGTGTAGAGATGCTGTCGTATTCCTCCTTGACCCATAAAGGGTCCCTTCAAGTGTCGGCGGAGCCGGCCGTGTGGATCGAGGGGGACGCGCGAATTCCTCCGTTCGACCGCATCACCGCGGTCACGATTCTCCGAGACAGTAGCATTGTCGTCGCGGACCAAGGCGCGAGTCAGGTGCACGCCTTTGGCGCGGACGGTTCGTACCTCTGGTCGGCGGGCCGCCCAGGTGGAGGTCCCGGCGAGTTCCAGAGGCTCGAGCAACTCTTCGTGACAGGGAATGACACGATCCTGGCGGTGGACCCGAGGTCGAGACGAATCACAGTGCTCTCACCGACAGGGGATTACGTTCGAGATGATCGATTCCCGGAGAGCGTGGGGTCGCCCGTCGCTCTGTTGGCGAGTGAGGAGGTGGTGTATTTGGACCAGCAGCGTACAGACGCCCACACGGTGGGGGTTCATCACACCTCGGCGACGTGGTCAGCGGCGGACCCCGCCGGGGCGGCGGTTCGGGAGCTGCTGACCACCCCCGGCCACGACTCATACTACGGCATCGCCAGCGGCAGGAATGTCATCTTCAATCCGAGCTTCTTGCGTCACGTGTATGTAGTGCCCTTGATGACCGGCTTCGCCCTTGCTTTGAGTGACGAGGGGCGCATCGATCAACACGGCCGTGGAGGAGAATTGTTGAGGAGCGTGCTCATTCCAGATGAGTTGCTCTCGGTCGAGGTCGCGGACCCCCAGGCCGTGCGCGACGGACTACTCGAAAGTGTCCCGCCGGCGATGCAGGACGGCTTCAGGTCGCTTGTCCAGGACCTTCCAGTTCCGGCTCGGTGGCCTCCGATCGGAGGACTCATCGCTGATGATGCTCACCGACTGTGGGTGCAAGAGTATCAGGCTTCCAGAGAGGACGAAATCACGTGGCACGTGTTCGCCGCGGACGGCACCCATCTGGATCAGGTCACGACGCCCGGTGGGTTCACGCCCCGGGTGGTGCGACACGACGTGGTCGCCGGCGTGTGGCGAGATGAACTGGACGTGCAGTCCGTCCGCCTCTACCGGGTTCTTGCGCGGTAAGACGCAGAGGGAGAGGCGACTCGCGTAGTGGGAGGGCGACTACAGATAAAACGAGCTAGGCGAAACCGAGAACAGGCTGGAGGTAGAATCGTGCGGTGGCGGAGATCAACGATGCTCGCTCTGCTTGGGCTAGCTGCAATGACAAGCTGCACAGGGGCGGATGCCGATATGGACGCTACGGGATTGCAGGAGTTGGGAACGGCATACACCGACGCTTGGAATCGCTTGGATCCGGTCGGAGTCGCGTCATTCCATCAGGAAACCAGCTTTCTGAAGGTGAATAGTGGAGAACCCGCCGTTGGACACGACGCGATTGCCGAGGTAGCCCAGGGCTTCATGTCAGCCTTTCCCGACATGGTCTTGGAAATGGACTCGATCATCGCGACGGAGGCCGGCGCTGAATACCACTGGACGTACAGCGGGACGAATACGGGCCCGGGGGGAACGGGAATGCCCGTCCGTTTCAGCGGCTACGAAGAGTGGACCCTGGGCGACAACGGATTGATCGCTGGCGCGCTGGGCCATTTCGACGAAGCCGAGTACGCGCGCCAGCTTGAGGTCGGGGTTGGGGGAGGCTAGAGACCGGAACGGACGTGGTCTTCGCCCAACAATGCGGTTTCCGGTTCCGCTCACTACGTTCGCTCCACTGAAGCACGGCGCCTGATGGGCGCCGCGCCGGCAACTTTGAACGGTTGGACATGCGAAAGAGCGACCGGGCCCCGGCCGGCTTCCTTTCGCCATGATTGGCTGTAAGCCTAGTGTGACTTGATGCACGATGCGCCGACCGAGACCAAGGCCTGCTTGAACTGCGGCAAGGGCTTGGCGGGATCGTACTGTAGCAGTTGCGGGCAGGCGGCCCAATCGCCGCTCAAGCCTCTACTTGAGTTCGTCCAAGAGAGTCTGTCGGAAGTGCTCTCGCTGGACGGGACGCAGATTCGGTCCTTGAGGGCCCTTCTAACCAAGCCAGGCCTGCTGTCGGCCGAGTACCTCGATGGGAGGCGGACACACTACGTGCACCCGGTGCGGCTTTTCATCGTGGTCGGAGTGGTGTCCTACTTCGTCACCACGCTCTTTCCCGAGCAGAGGCTGCTGTTCTCAATGGGCCCGGTGCTGTTCGGCTCCGAAGCCGTGGGTGTCGAGTTCCTTTTCTTAGCTGCCATTATCCCCGTCGGCGCCCTCGCGCATTGGATCGTGCTGAGAAGGACAATTCCTTTCTTCCTCGGACATCTCGTGTTCGTGCTACACGTGGTAGCCTTCAGCTTCGTTCTGTCTCCGATCGAGGCCGTACTATCGTGGGCGACCGCCACGAGACCGGTTCTGAGTCTCGTCGGGCTTGTGGCCCCCCTCGCCTGGGCGGGCTATTGGCTCGCTGCCTTGAGTAGGGTCCTGGGCGGGACGTTTCGAGAAGCACTGAAGCCAGCACTCTTCATCTATATCCTGTTTGTAACGTTCCTCGGCCCGTTCGCTTGGCTCGTGGACTCGGGGTGGTTCTAATGGGGGGACTCACGGCGATCGGCGCGCAGGTCCCGTAACAACCGGGTGCCTCCTCCGCTCGCTGCGCTCGCTCCGAGCTGCGTGGCTCGATAGCATATCTGCCATGTGAGACGTGTTGGCGAGAACGAACGATGTCGGAACTTCGGACCGCTCCTGGAGGGGCCACGTCGGCACCCTCAGAACGTTACGTGACAGCGAGCGAGCGGGGAGGCTTTGGCTCCTAGCGTGAGGCTCTGCGGCCGTGATGCCCGCGAGGACAGAATGGAGTCGTTGCTATGACAGACTGGCTGAAGCGTATTAGGGGCGCCGTCGGTATGGGGCTGACTTGGGCAGGCCTCTGGTCCGCAATCGGTGCGTTGGTGGCGGTGCTACCAGGGACGATCATCGCGCCTTACCCGATTCCACTGGAGTGGCTGGTCGGTTTTTCCGCTCAGTTTGCAGCGCAGTTTGCTGTTCTTGGCTTCATTGGGGGTACGACGTTCTCTATGGTCCTCGGGGCGACCGAGGGTCGGCGCAGATTCGATCAGATGTCGCTCACTCGATTCGCGGCGTGGGGAGCGATCGGAGGCCTCATGATGTTGGCGGTCCGAGAGCCTATTGCGGAGTCCGTCATGAGAGTCCTCGTGAGCGTCGGTATGCCAGGAGTGAATTGGGCGTACGGCATCTCTGGGAGCATCATTGTGCTGCTTGGCGCAGGCTCGGCTGCTGGTTCACTGGCACTAGCCAGGAGCGTCGACGACCAAGAGTTGCTCGAAGCCGGTGAAGGGATTGTCGAGATCGGGTTGACCGACCATGAAGTGCGGCGGCTGCTATAGTGCCCGGGGGTGCAAAGTGGTTCACCGTGAGGCCCTTTAGGACCTTGACAATGGCGCTCTCGGCTTCGCTGCTGGCGTGTTCCGATGGGCTACCAGGCGGGGGCGCTGCTGTGACGGTCGTCGACAGCGCTGGCATCAGGATCGCCAAGAACGACCTGAGTCGACTCGGCGAGCGCTGCCAACTCTCCGCGTCGCCGCGTCTCTCCATCGGTGACCGCGCGGATGATCCGACGCACGTACTGTACAGGGTGTTCGGAGCGACAGTCCTCAGTGATGGCCGAGTGGCGTTAGTCAATCAGGGCTCTCAGGAATTGCGGTTCTACTCGAGTCTCGGGGAGGACTGGTCGAAATCGTAGCATGTCCGGTCGCGGCCACGTTTTCCGTGTTCCCTAGTGATCGTCAACGACTCACCAGGGAGGTCCCATGAACCCGCACCGTCGTTCTGCCCGCCGAGCGCTCACATTCGTCGTCACTTCCCTGCTTCTCTCCCTCGGCTGCGGCGACGGAGGGATCGACATCACCGAACCGGTAGCTGGCGACGCTACCACGCCGGACCTTCCCGCCGGTCCGGCGGTCGTCGGCGATACCATCTACGCGCTCGACATGGCCAACCGACTCATGTTGTTCGGTTCGGAGAGCTACGGGACGGTGAGCCGGGTTCTTCCCATCCGGGGGGTACCGATCTTCCACCGGATCGTCGGAATCGACATCCGCCCCTCCGACGGACTCCTCTACGGGGTCGGAAGCGACAGCCGCGTCTACGTGATCGATCCGTCCACCACCGTGGCCACTCCGGTCTCGGCCGAGCGGTTCACGCCCCACGTGAGTCAGTTCTTCGATGTCCATTTCGCGATGGCCTTCGACCCCTCGACCGATCGCATCCGTCTGATCTCGGCGGAGACCCGGGCGAACTGGTCGATCAATGCCGACAATGGGACCGCCACCGCCGGAGAGCCGGCGCGGTACGCAGAAGACGATCCGAACGAGACGACACCCCCCGCCATCTCGGGCATCGCCTTCGCCCCTACGCAGGCGTCTGGCGTTGCGGGGCCGGTCGGTCAAGGCTCTCCATGTGAAGACCTGATGTATGCGTTCGACTCCGACATCTCCCAACTCGGGGTCGTGTGCGACGGAGATCTGATGGAGATCGAATCCCTTTTCGAGATCCCCCTGTCGGTAACGCGCTGCAGTGAGGTGAGCTTCGACCCCGACGGCAACCTCTTCGCGATCGTCCTGGACGCGGCAGCAGGCGTAAACCGGCTCGGGAAGATCGACCCCGAGACCGGGGACGTTCAGTGGTCCGGGGACGTGCCGCACGACTCTCCCATCCAGGACATCGCATACCCTCCCACAACCGGATCGTCCAACGCACCCGTGCGGTCGTCACGTGCCACGGACTCTGAGTCCTACTACCCGACGGCTCCGACCGCATCCCAAGGCGACCTCACCGCTGCGTGCGCCGGATGACTCTCGGGCGAGGGGGCAGAGCCCACGGGGAGTCCCCGCCTTCGGTGCCACGGCTTGCAGGCTCGGGCGTCGGCGGTCCATGTTCGCCCCTAGTGCCCCCACGCAGGCGAGCCGATGGCATCTCGACGGGCACCTTGGGAACGAACCCTGTTCAGGACGCGGACGCGCGTGCCCACCTCTGTGACAGAACTCCTCATCGAGTCCCGTCTCGGTACCAAGGACCGGGCGGACGAACTCTTCCGTCGGCTCCATGCGGAGCTCGAGACGGTTGCTCGCCGTCAACTCAGGGCCAGAGGCGGATCGACCTTGGACACCTCGGGTCTGGTCAACGAGACGTACCTGCGCATCGTCGAGCAGGATCGCGTGGACTGGAAGGATCGGGCGCACTTCTTCGGGTACGCCGCCAAGGCCATGCGCCACGTCCTCGTGAGCCGTGCCCGACGCAGAACGGCCCTGAAACGGGGATCGGGGCGTCGCCCGGTGACTTTCACGGAGGGGATCATTCCGGTGGACGAAGCGTCTGCGGTGCTCATCGACCTCGGCGATGCTCTGGAGGAGCTCGAGGCCGACGAGCCGAGGCTTGCCCAGGTCGTGGACCTTCGCTTTTTCGCCGGACTCGGGGAGCAGGAGGCAGCCGAGGTTCTCGGCGTGTCCGCGCGGACCGTCCGGCGGGATTGGGTCAAGGCACGGGCGTACTTGCACGACCGACTGGCGGTGTGAGGAACTGAGCTGTGAACGACAGGCCGAGAGATGGCGACGCGATAGCATTTGGGCCGGAGTCGGAGTTCGATGAGGCGCTCGACGCTGTCCTGGCCACTGACCCCGGGGACCGTGTCCCGTTCATCGAGCGTGCGTTCGGTGACCGCCCCGAGCTCGGGGAGCGTCTGATCTCGCTGCTCTCCCGCGCCGATGCCGCCTCGGGACTCTTGGAGCAGGCGGGTCGTGCGGCGCAGGCACTTCTGACTGAGGACGATTCGGCGTCCCCCGCCGAGGAGTCGAAGGCGACGGGAGCATCCCCCTCGACCGAAACCTCGGCCAGGGAGGGCCCTCCCGAAACGCTGCCGGAGCGGGTCGGCAACTACCGCATTTTGGAGTGGCTAGGCAGCGGAGGGATGGGCACGGTCTACCTGGCTGAGCTGATCGACGGCGAGCTCGACCGTAGGATCGCGCTGAAGGTCGTGACCGGCGCCGCTCATAGCCCTCGGGTGCGGCGTCGTTTTCTGGAGGAACGGAAGATCCTGGGCCGCCTCGAGCATCCCGGGATCGCCCGGCTCTATGACGTCGGCGTGGACGATGCCGGCACCCCGTACTTCGCCATGGAGAAGGTGGATGGCGACCCGATCGACATGTGGGCGGACCGCCGCCGCCTCTCCGTGGACGACCGGGTCCGTCTCGTGCTCCAGGTGGCCGACGCTCTCGCCTGCGCTCACCGAAACCTGGTGGTCCATCGAGACGTGAAGCCCGGCAACCTCTTGGTAACCGACGACGGACAGGTGAAGCTGCTCGACTTCGGAGTAGCCAAGCTGCTGGAGGAGCCCGAGGACGAAGGGAGACCGCCCCTGACCCGTCCAGGTCTCCCGGTCCTCACCCCCGAGTATGCGAGCCCGGAGCAGATCCGGGGGGAGGCCGTTACCACCGCCTCGGACGTCTACGCCACGGGTGTGCTCCTTTTCGAGCTCCTCGTCGGCACCCGCCCCTACAGTTTTACAAGTCGCTCGCCCGCGGAGATCGAGCGGATCGTGGCGGATCAGCGCCGCCGCCGACCGTCCGAGGCGGCCCATGGGGTGTCGCCGGAGACCGCAGCGGCTCGCAGGACCACCCCGGCTGCTCTCGCACGCGCCCTCTCCGGCGATCTCGATGCCATCGTCCTCAAGGCCCTCCAGACCGATCCCGGGCAACGCTATGGGTCGATTCAGGAACTCGCGACGGATTTACGGAGGGTTCAGGCCCACGTGCCGGTCGCGGCGAGGGCCCCGACGTGGGGATATAGGGCACGCCGATTCGTTCGCCGCCAAAGGCTCCCCCTCGCTGGCGGTGTGGCGACGCTCTTCGCCCTCCTCCTGGGGCTCGGTGCAACGTGGTGGCAGGGTCGAATCGCTGCTCGGGAGGCGGAGCGGGCAGAGCGAGTGGTCGAGCTCCTGGCCGGGCTCTTCGAAGGTGCGGATCCAGATATCGCCGGGGGACAGGAACTGAGCGCCCGTGAGCTTCTGAGCCGCGGAGAACGGACCCTCCTCGCGGGACTCGAGGGAGAGCCCGAGATCGCCACGAGGCTGCGGGAGCTCCTGGGGCGTATCTACACGGATCTTGGCGAGTACGATCGCGCGCGACCGCTCCTCGACTCCGCCCTCGCCGGAGCCGATCGGCATGGAGACGTCGATGAGCGGGCGTCGATCCGCGCCACCCTCGGGGAGCTTTACCTGGCGGAGGGACGGTACGCGGAGGGGGAGGTGACTGCCCGGGAGGAGTTGGAGCTCCGACAGGGTGCGAGCCCCGGCGGGTCCACAGACCTGGCCACCGCCCTCACCAACCTCGCGGCATTCGTGAACAACCAGGGACGCTATGAAGAGGCTGAATCGCTCCTACGGGAGGGGCTCGCCATGGATCGGCGACTTGGGGCCACAGAAAACGTCGCGGCGGACCTGAACAACCTGGGCGTGCTGCTGCGGAACCAGGGGCGCTATGACGAGGCGATCGAGGCGCTGTCGGAATCGACGGAGCTCAGACGCTCCATCAACTCCGGCGACCACACGGACGTCGCAACATCCATGGCGAATCTGGGCTTCGCTCTGGATTCCAAAGGAAACTACGAGCGGGCCGACTCGTTCTACGATGCCAGCCTGGAGATGCGGCGACGCCTCCTGGGAGAGGAGCACCCTCTCGTGGCCATGGTGCTCAACAACAAGGCGGGCCTTCGGCAGCGGCAAGGACGCCTCACCGAGTCCCGGGAGTTGCACGAACGAGCCCTGGCGATCCGTCGATCCGTCTTCGGGGACGAGCACCTCAGCGTGGCAGCGAGTCTCAACAACATCGCGGTGGTGTCCTATCGGGAGGGTGATTTGCCTGCCGCGGAGGCGAACATGAGAGAGGCGCTCCGCATCTTCAGGGCGAACCAGGCCGAGGACCATCCGAACGTCCTCACCGGGGTGTCGAATCTCGGCGCGGTTCTGATGGCGATGCGGAACTTCGGGGAGGCCGAGCAACTGATCCGCGAAACCCTGGAGACCCGTGCCGAGGTTCTGGGGTCGGACCATCACCAGACCGGTGGGTCGTGGAACGTGCTGGCAGATCTGCTCCGCCAGCAGGGGCGTCTGGAGGAGGCCGACGAGGCGAGTCAGAGGGCGGTCCGGATCTTCCGCTCGGCACTCGATCCGGCACACCCCGACTTGGCGAGCGGGCTCTTCACGCGAGGCATGGTCCTGGTCGAGCTCGACCGTGGCTCCGAATGGGTCGATCAGGCTCGGGAGGGGTGCGACTCCACCCGGACCCGGTACGAGGACGACCACCCGTCGACGGCGAGGTGCCGGGCGGTCCTGGGCCTTGCGCTGCTCCACGCCGACCAATCGGGAGAGGCGCGCACGGAACTGGCGGCCGCGGTCCCGGTCCTGGAGGAGCATCGCCCTGACGACCCGTGGACCCTCCGGGCACGGGAGGCGCTGGATCGCTTGTCCGGTTCCTGACGGAGATTGCGTGTGTACCGGTGAGGGCCCACCGGAATGGCGCGGCCCCGTGCACTCCCACCGGAGATTCTCATGCGTGCCTCTCGAATGTTGCGTTGGCTGCTCCCGCCTGCGCTCGCGGCGACAGTCGCCGTCCTACCCGTCTCGGCCCAGTCCATGGTCGGCTGGGGCGCCACCGCCGGACTGACCCGAGCGACCCTCGTGGGTGGCTTTCCGGATCTCATCCAGGACGTGGGGGGCTCGGTGAATCCCCGCTACGGTATCTCCGTCGGCGGGTACGTCCTCTTCGCGATGGGCGATCAACTCTGGTTTCGCCCGGAGCTGGCCATCACGCAGAAGGGCTACCGCGTTCCGGGTGAGAACGGCGTTCGCCGTCGTGAGTTGGATATGACGAACGCTGAGCTTGGCGCGTACGCTCGTCGGACCTTCCCCCTCAGTTCTCTGCAGGGTTGGGTGGGGGCGGGCCCGGTCCTCTCCTTGAACCTCTCCGCGAACGGAGTAGTCGGTGAGAACGAGATCGACGTTTCGGACGAAATCGTCGGCAGCGACTTCGGGATCGGGCTGGAGGCGGGGGTCAACCATGATCGCATGGGCTTTGGGCTTCGTTACGTCCTGGGGCTGAGAGACATCACCGAATCCTCGGATCCCGACGAGTCCGCCAAGAACCGAGGGCTCCTTCTGGTCGTGTCCTACGCGATCCGATAGGGAAGGGAAGGGAGGTTGCTGTGGGCCGTGTGATCGCTGCCCCCTCCGGTCCGCATAAGCTGCTCGACTTCCGACGCGACGGGCCTTACGTTGCGAGCCTGCGACGACGATCGGGCTTGTTCCAGAGGCTCGGTCGCGTTTGTCGGAACCCAAGCGCTACCAAGGAGAAGCTATGAGGTTGCTCACCCTCGCGTTCGTGTTCGTGCCCTTTCTTTGCGCCGGCCCGACGACCGCTCAGGAGTCGGACCTTCAACTCCCGGAATACACCGCCGAGCAGCGTTGGCAACGACTTGCGTTCAACGCGGCAACGATGCAGGCGGCGCTCTTGGAGTTGGGGAGGCAGCACGGCATGACGGCGGAAGAGGTTGGGACGTGGGCGGGGGAATTCTACTCCGAGGGCTGGCTCGGTGGGCAGGAAGCCGCCACGTACGCCGTCGCTGTCAACCGAAACCACATGATGTGGCCTGGAGCAACTAGTGAGATGCTGGCCTCGACACCCACCACGGCTCAGATCCGCTTCAACCGGCCATGGGAGGCAGTGATCGGTCCGGACGGGCAGATCGCGGGATCGACTGCCGACGAATTCCAGGCTATGTGGCGTGCCACGAACCTCGCCATATCCGATTGGGTCGGGATCGACGTGGATTGGGATGAGGGAGAGGGTTACGACGTCCTGAACCTGCGGACAGAGTACGGCCCGATCCGCGCCTCGAATGACATCCGGTGGGCCCGGGGAGCGTTCCTGTCGTGGAACAGCTTCTTCAGTCTGCTCGAGTTGAAGATGCAGGCTGGCATGACCGCTCGCGAGGTGGGTCGCGAGGCAGGGGAACTGTATGGCCCCGGTTGGACGGCGACGACTCCTTGGGGGCTGTTTCGCGGCATGACGTGGAACGCGATGGGTGACCCCAACACCGACTGTGAGGTGCTGAGTGCCTCACCCAGTGAGGTCCGGGCGCGATGCGCAATCGGCTACACGGCACAGCGCATCGGTCAGGCCGCCCCCTACTTCGACGTGACACTCGACGACGTGCTCGAGAACGGCCGGGCGTTTGCCGAGAGCGTCGCGGAGCAGCTCGGTATGCGGTGGGAGGAGAGTTGGGACGAAGATTACCGGCTCGTCACGGTGACAGTCCGGTAGCGAGGAGACCGGAGTGGGAGGCATCCGGCCACTGGTAGACCACTACGGGGCCACCTACGGGGAGTTCTCGTCGCAGCTGTATGCGGACGTTCGACGCGAGGCGTTCGGTGAAGATATTGGGCAGACAGGTTGGCTCACATCGGACGAACAGGATCTTCTGATCTCTTGGCTAGAGCTGGAGGCTGGATCCAGGCTGCTCGATGTGGCATGCGGCTCGGGTGGCCCGACGCTCAGGGTCGCGTTCAAGACCGGATGCTCTGTGACGGGCGTGGACCTGCACCATGAAGGGGTCTCGGCGGCCCGCGATCAGGCGAAAGCTCAGGGGCTGGAGGATCGGGCGTCATTCATGCAGGGGGACGCCAGCCAGCGGATGCAATTTGAGGACGCGAGTTTCGATGCGCTCATCTGCGTCGATGCGATCAATCACCTCCCCGATCGTGAGCGAGTACTGAGGGAGTGGCATCGTCTCCTCAAGCCTGGTGGTCGACTCGTTTTCACCGATCCGATCACTGTGACTGGACCAATCAACGACGAGGAAATGAGGATCCGAAGCTCCATCGGCTTCTTCCTATTCGTCCCCCGAGGAGTCAACGAGGCCCTCCTGGAAAAGGCCGGTTTTCGTGTAAGGGAGGTGGCCGACCGCACGGACAATATGTCTCGAATGGCTCGGCGCTGGTGGGAAGCTCGAGAGAGCCGGGCGGATGACCTGCGAGGCGTGGAAGGCACCGAGACGTTCGAGGGCCAGCAGATCTTTTTTGAGGTTGCCGCTCGATTGGCCGAAGAGCGACGGTTGTCTCGCTTCGCCTTCGCGTCGGAGGTGGCCTGACGGGCTAAGAACGCGCGTCCCTCAGCGGAACATCGTCGGATCTACTTCCATGGCCACCTCCGAGATCTTCGTGACCGGAAGGCCAGCAAGGCGCGCATGCTCGTAGACCGCCTCCGGATTGGGGGCATCATATTCGCAGTAGATCTTGCCCTCCGCCTCCGAGATGTAGCTGCGGATCCAGGTCACGCCCTCCATGCCATCGACGACCTCGGTCGACTTCTGCCCTACACCGGGCAGTGCCTCCATGTCGATGGTACCCATTTCTCGCTCGATGATGTATCGGGGCATTTTGGTTTCCTTTGGCAGTTGGCGTTCAATCTATGAAGGAGTAACCGGTCCGGAGGCTGAGCCGCCAGGTGCGCAGAGCGATTGGAGTCGTGTGTCGTCGATCTCCATCGCGATGGAGAGTGCTTGCGAGGAGAACGTCTCCGCTCGGTCGGGAGCATCTGCCTCGATCGAAAGCTCCGCAAGCCGGTGGAGAGCCCATCCCTCGCCGGCGCGATCGCCCGAGGCTCGCCGAGACTCGAGGCATTGCTGGTACCAGTCATACGCCCTGGTGAAATCGGCACGCGCACGGGCAAGGGCTCCGAGGGCAGACAAGCTGTCGGCTTCGCGGACGCTCGCCCCGTCCGCTCGATTCGCCGTCAGCGCTTCCGAGAGTACCGCCTCCGCCTTCTCGTACTCGCCAACCGTGGTCAGGAGTGCCCCCCATGCGTTCAGGAGTACGCCGAGCCCCGACGTGATCCCCGCCGCTCTCATTCGGGCCGCCGCCGCCTCGAAGTGAGCGGCTGCCTCGTCCATATCGCTCGCCCGCCAGGCGAGCAGGGCGAGGCTGTTGCGAACCCTCGCTTCGGCCTCGGGGTCATCCAGCTCGATCGCGAGGTCCAGCGCGGTCTCGTAGAGAGCATGCACCGCCGGAGGGTCGTCCTTGATCAGACGCGCCTCATGCTCAGCCGCCTCGAGGGCACCCGCCGGGTCGCCGAGCTCCTCTCGAAGTGCTCTGACGTCACGCCAGATCGAGCCCGCGTCCTCCCGGTCGTCTGCCTCGCTGGCGCGAGCCAGACGGGTCATGGCCTCGGCGAGTGTGTCGTCCCTGGCAAGCGTGCGCAGCAGGGAGGTCGCCTCCGCGAACGAGGATACCGCGTCTCCAGGCCGCCCGATCATCATGAGCGCTTCACCCCGAAGACTCATGGCGTGGGCGATGTTGTCGGGTCGACTCGCTCGAACAGCCAACTCGATCGCCTCGTCGTACGTGGCCAACGATTCCTCGGTCTGACCCAGCTCCAAATAGAGGGCAGCCGTCGCAAGTAGGTGAAAGCTGTGCCGCATGTGCAGATGCGCCTCGGTTGCGATCGCGCTGCCTCGTGCGAACGCCGCGATCGCTTCTTTTGGCTTCCCCATGGCTCTCAGGAGATGGCCGACGTAGTTGGCCGCGTAGACTTGGTCCACCGCGTTCCCGGACTCCGCCGATAGGACTCCGACTTCTTCACCGATCGCCTCGGCCTCGTCCCAGCGCCCCAATTCGCGCAGCACTCGTCCGAGATTCACGAGGTCCCGCACGAGAATGGTCGAGTCGGCGTGCACTCGGTCGTGTTCGACGACTTCCGTGAGCGGAGCGAGGGCATCCTGATACAGTCCGAGACGCCAGAGCCGATGGCCGGCACCCCGTCGAGCCATGAGGCGCTGCTCTTCGGCGCCGCAGGCAGTGGCCACTTCGACTGCCTGCTCGAACGCCCTCTCGGCGACGTCGTATCGACCGGTCAGGGTCGAAAGCTCACCTTGGCGCACCATGGCAGTAGCGCGCTCGGCCGAGGGTTCTTCTGGGAGAATCGTGAGCAGTTCATTGATCAAGGCCTGCTGGCGTTCCCGCCGACCGAGTGTCTCGAGATATCGCTCCTGCTGAAGCAGAAGGTCGACCAGCAACGCCCGGCGGTCTTCCTCCGTCCCCGCTTGCCGTTCGATCCACTCGTGCGCCCGATCCAGGGTGGCCACCGCCTCCGAGAGTCGCCATAGCCCTGCCGCCCGCTCGGCGGCGGAGAGGCCGTACTGCACCGCCCGATCCCAGTCCTCTGCACCGGCGAAATGGTGCGCTAGCCGATCCGAGAAGTCATCGAGACGACCTCCGTGCATGGCCTCGAGCGCCTCGCCCACCAGAAGGTGGCGTTCCTTTCGCTGGCGTTCGAGAAGGCTGTCGTACGTGACGTCCAAGGTCAGCGCATGCTTGAAACGGTACGTCGGTTCCGGGATGAGGCTCGTGCGCTGAATGAGGCCCGACGCGCGGAGTCGGTCGAGCACACCCGGCAGGCGCGACTCTGAAGGGACCACGCTGCCGAGCAGCCCGAGGCCGAACTGGCGACCGACCACCGATGCACTCCGAAGCACCTCTCGCTCCTCGGGGTCGAGCCGATCCAGTCGGGTTTTGAGAACCGCTTGAACCGTATCGGGGATCGTGAGTCTGTCGGTGGCCTCGGACAGCTCAGCCGTGCCGTCCTCGATGACGACTGCTCCCGTGTCGGCCAGGGTGTGACAGAGCTCTTCGATGAAGAACGGGTTCCCACCGGTCTTCTCCACGACGCGCTCCGACAGCTCGGCCGACAGGCGAGCGCCTCCGAACGCTGCGCGCATGATCTCGATGGCAGATTGGACTTCCAGCGGCTGCAGGTCGAGGTGAACCTGTCCTCGAGGGATCGGGGATTGAGCCTCCGTCGGGGGCCGCCCAGTCACGACGACCAGCAACGGATAGGTGGATATCATCTCGGACAGCTGGCTCAGCACATCCACCGAACCTCCGTCCGACCAGTGCCAGTCCTCGAGAAGCAGCACCAGTGGCTGCTCCCGCGAACCCAGCGTGAAGAGCGAGACGAGGGCGTCGGCCACGGCCGCACTCAGGTCCTCACCCGTCAGATAGTTGGGGAGTGGGTACTCATCGCTCTCGATGGCGAGAAGGTGGAGGAGGACCGGGACGTACACCTCCAGGTCCTCGGTCAGGGCCCGGGTTCGGGCCACGACCTGATCGTGCTCGTCGTCCGGGTGCGACCGCGCCATGCCGAGCATCGCACGCACGCACTCGATGAATGGAAGGAAGGGCGTAAGGCCGCCGTGCGCCTGACAGCGGCCCTGGACATAGCGAATGCTGTCGTCGGCGAGCGTGGTGCGGAACTCGTGTAGAAGGCGGCTCTTGCCGACCCCCGCATCGCCGACCACCGATACGAGTCGCCCGCCACTCGAGTTCGTGGTGGCGAGCGCACGCGTCAGCGCGGACAGCTCGTCGGTCCGTCCAACGAATCGCGTCAGCGTCCCGGGGAGAGACGCGTCCAGCTTGCTGTCGGCCTGCGACTCGCCGAGAACGGCGAGCGGGATGATCGGAGCGCGGTCCGAAGACAGCGTGACGGGCCTCCGTTCTTCCGTCTCGACGAATGGTGTGACGGTCCGTGTGAGATCTCCGAACACGAGAATCTCGCCGGGGCCTGCCTCTACCGCGAGACGGGCCACGTCACGTGTGACCGTGCCGCCGAGTCGATAGGGTCGTTCGAGGTCCTCCGTCGCGCGGATGGCGACCTGGCCCGAGCCGATCGCCGATCGGAGATCGACGGTGGCGTCCTCTTCCTGGGCCGAATGCAGCTCGAGTGCGGCCCGAACGGCCCGCAGCGCGTCGTCTTCATGTGTCACGGGCACGCCGAAAAGCGCGACGACTCGATCTTCCGAGAAGTCGTTGAGCACCCCGCCGTAGTCTTCAACGATGGACTGCACCCGCCCGCGGAGTTGTGCGAGGCGCTGCTCGACCGCTTCGGGTTCAAGTGTGTCCATGAGGGCTTCGAAGCCCGAGATCGCACAGGCGAACACGGTGACGAGTCGGCGTTCCCCCTCCGGTGGCAGACTGGGCCTTGTCTCTTCCGGAGCTCGGCTGTCCGGGTCCGCGAGGAGTCGTTCGACGTCCTTGAGCAGGGTCCCCGCGTCGGGATAGCGGAGGGTCGGCTCCTTGGCCAAGGCGCGCATGACGATCGCGCTGATCGCCGGTGACAGCTCTGCAGCCAGATCCTCCGGGGCGACCGGGGCGTCATTCAGAATCGAGTGAATCACAGCCTGATCAGAGCCACCTCGGAATGGTTTTCTACCGGTCAGCATCTCGTAGAGCACGACACCGACCGACCACACATCGGCCCGCTGATCGACCGTCTCGCCCCGGGTCTGTTCGGGACTCATATACGCCACGGTTCCCATTCGCGTACCCGTCTGCGTCAGCGCACCTCCGCTGCGCTTGGCGAGACCGAAGTCGACGATCTTCACCACACCGTCTGCGGTGAGCATGAGGTTCCCGGGCTTGATGTCGCGGTGGATGATGTCGTGCTCTGCTGCCCGAGCCAGACCTCGGCAGACCTGCGCGGTAACGTCGAGCGCCTCCGTGACATTGACGCGTCCGCGAGCGATGCGCCGCTGTAGGGTCTCCCCGTCGTAGAACGCCATCGCGATGTAAAGATGACCGTCGTCGGTTTCCCCGATCTCGTGGATCGTGCAGAGGTTCGGGTGATCGAGTGAAGCCGCTGCCTGGGCTTCTATCATGAAGCGCTGCTTGGCGTCGTCGCTGGTGAGCAGATGGGTCGACAGGAACTTGAGCGTGACGATGCGGCCCAAACGGGTGTCACGGGCCTTGTAGACGACGCCCATGCCTCCGCTCCCCAACTTCTCCAGGATCTCGTAGTGGAGAACCGTCTCACCCTCGAGGTTTTCAACGGAGAGAGATCGACCGGACATCGGCGTGAGCACCCGCTCGCGTAGCTCGTCCAGTGGACCAGGGTCCCCGTGCGCGGTAAGGAGCGATCGTACTTCCGCGAGCAACGAGGAGTCTCCTCGCGTGGCCATCGTCAGAAACGCCTCTCGCTCTGAGCCTTCTCGTTCGAGGGCTTGCAGGAAGAGATCCTGGACCAGGCTCCACCGGGCTGCCGGGTCGAGCGGTGGAGAAGCGGCCGAAGCGTCGCCCAACGGAGGCTCCGCCGCGCGATCAGAGGGTTCGTCGTCGCCGGTATCGGGGACGACGTCGAACGCCCATGCGAGGCCGATGGCGATCGGAAAGCCCAGGACTACCAGAACAGCGACGAGACTCACGGTCCACGCCGGGAAGCCAAGGGAAGGCAGGAAGAGGTCCGCGCCTTCGGCAGCGCTGAAGCCGAAAACGACATATGCCGCCAGCACGCGAAGTACGCGACGGCGTCTGAGCTCAGCGACGAACGCCCGAACGCGACGGCGAGCCACCGGCTCAGCCATCAGACAGCTCACGATTCAGCCAAGCGCGAGCAAGCACCCAGTCACGCTTCACTGTGGCCTTCGAAACGTCCAGAGCAAGAGCGGTCTCTTCGATGCTCATGCCCCCGAAGAAGCGGCATTCTACGACCCGAACCTGTCGGTCATCGAGCGCCCGCAGTCGTTCGAGTGCCTGGTTCAGCGCGAGGACCGCGTCCGCGTCGGAGTCCTCGAAGAGAGGGACTTTGGTGAGATCGACCCGTTTGCGGCCCCCGCCTCGCTTGATTGCGTTGCGACGGATCGCATAGTCGACGAGAACGCGACGGATGGCCTGCGATGCGATCGCGAAGAAGTGGGCGCGATCCTGCCACTCGATCCGGTCGAGCTTCGCAAGACGAACGTAGGCTTCGTGTACTATGGCGGTCGCGTTGAGCGTATGCCCTTCGGCCTCTCCCACGAGCTGGTGGCGCGCAATGACGCGAAGCTCCTCGTACACCAGGGGCACGAGGTCTTCCAGAGCCTTCTGATTCCCCCCGGAAAGCTCCTTCAGCAGCAGTGTGACGTCACCTTCAGATGGCCTATCGCCCAAGCGAACGTTCCCGTATTGAATCGCACGACCCTTCAATTCACAGAGGCGGCTTCCGCCACGCAAACGGCTCACGTGGATGGATGAGCCGTTTTGTGGATGGCTTGCGCCTCTATAGTCGGTAGCTGATCCTGACACCCCTCGCGTCACCGGAGAACCCCCGTGCCAAAGTTCAAGTCACTCGACGGCGCCGACATCACCATCGACCCTGCGGACCTCGCGCAGCTCGCGGCGTCGCTGCAGGGCACACTTCTGACCCCGGAATCGCCCGACTACGACGAGGCGCGGACCATCTGGAATGCGATGATCGACCGTCGACCCTCCGCGGTCGTGGACTGCCGTGACGAGCAGGACGCGGTGCACGCCGTCAACTTCGCTCGTGAGCATGGCGTAGTGCTCTCCGTGCACGGCGCGGGCCACAACATTGCTGGCAAGGCGGTCTGTGATGGTGGGCTCATGCTCACGTTCCGCCGTATGAGGGCCGTCGAGGTCGACGTCGACTCGGCGACGGTCCGGGTCGAGCCTGGTGCGACGCTCGGTGACGTGGACGCAGCGACGCAGGAGCATGCGCTGGCGGTTCCGACTGGAATCAACTCCACGACGGGAATCGCCGGACTCACCCTGGGTGGCGGGTTCGGATGGCTCAGCCGGAAGTTCGGCCTGACCGTCGACAACCTGCTCTCCGCACGCGTGGTGCTCGCCGACGGATCTCTCGTGACCGCGAGCGAGAGCGAAAACGCGGACCTCTTCTGGGGGCTTCGAGGAGGTGGCGGTAATTTCGGCGTGGTCACGTCGTTCGAGTTCCAGGCGCATCCGGTTGGACCCGAGGTCCTCTCGGGACTGATCGTGCATCCCATCGCGGACGCGCCCTCCGTGCTCCGCCAGTACCGGGACTTCTTGGCGGATGCCCCCGACGAGGTCACGGTCTGGTGCGTCATGAGGAAGGCGCCGCCGCTGCCGTTCCTTCCCGAAGACGTGCACGGCACCGAAGTCCTGGTGTTGGCGGCGATGTACGCGGGCGACATGGCCGCGGGCGAGAAGGCGCTTGCTCCCGTCCGGGCGATCGGTGACCCGATCGCAGATGTCATCGGTCCACACCCCTTCGCGGGGTGGCAGCAGGCGTTCGATCCGCTCCTGACTCCGGGGGAACGCAACTACTGGAAGACCCATGACTTCGACGCCATGAGCGACGATCTGATCGATTCCGTCGTGGAGTACGTCGGAAGTCTCCCGGACGCTCAGACGGAGGTGTTCATCGCCCAGCTCGGCGGAGCGCCGAGCAGGGTGCCTGAGGCCGCGACGGCATACCAGGGTCGCAGCGCGCAGTACCTCATGAACGTCCATGGGCGTTGGAGTGACGCCTCGAAGGATGATGCGTGCGTGTCCTGGTGCCGTGACCTGTTCCGCGCGACCGAACGATTCGCCACGGGAGAGGCCTACGTGAACTTCCTCACGGACGAGGAAGGGGACCGTCTCGAAACCGCCTACGGGTCGAACTACGGGCGTCTCGTAGAGGTGAAGGACCGTTACGACCCGCACAACCTGTTCCGAATGAACCAGAACATCGCGCCTACTGCGCCTTCGACAGCGTAGCCG